>NZ_NKUI01000390.1 GCF_014845115.1 Methylorubrum zatmanii
TCCGGGCCGCCCTGGCGGCGCATATCCGGGCCGATTATCCCGACCTGACCGATCAGGCGCTGATCAGCGTCAAGGAACTCGCGACCTATCGCACCCGCTACGTGGCCGAGTTGCTGGCGGAGGAGCACGGCGAGTATTCCGATCTCGACCGGCAGGTGGCCGAGAGCATCGCCGCCCAGGACACCATCGCCGAGAACATCGAGGAGGATTACGACGAGCACCGCAGCTTCGGCGAGCGCGTCTCGGACGGGCTCGCCAGTTTCGGCGGCTCCTGGGCCTTCCTCATCAGCTTCGCCCTGGTTCTGGTCTCGTGGATGGCCGTGAACGTCCTCATGGGCGAGGTGAAGGCCTTCGATCCCTATCCGTTCATCCTGCTCAACCTCGTCCTGTCCTGCCTCGCGGCGATCCAGGCGCCGATCATCATGATGAGCCAGAGCCGGCAGGACAAGAAAGACCGCCTGCGCTCGAACAACGATTACCGCGTCAACCTGAAGGCCGAGCTGGAAATCCGGCATCTGCACGAGAAGATGGACCATCTCGTCACCAAGCAGTGGCAGAGGCTGGCCGAGATCCAGCAGATCCAGCTCGAGATGCTGCAGGAGATGCGCACCCGCATGGCCCGCAAGCCCGTGGTCAAGGTGAAGAAGGTCGTGCGCAAGAAGCGTCCGAAGTCCACTCCGGCGGAGGCCGCTTCCACCATCGTTCCACCCGCGACGGATGGACCCGACACGGCCCGGT
>NZ_NKUI01000391.1 GCF_014845115.1 Methylorubrum zatmanii
CCGCGGCGTCCACGCCCTTCTGGCCGTTGGCCAGGATCAGGCGTGTCGTGGCGATGCCGAGGGCGAGCCGCAGCAGGGTCGCGATCAGGAGCACGGTCGGGAAGGCGGAGAATTCGAGGGGCTTCTGAATCCAGAGCGCCACCATCAGGATCAGCACCGACAGGGCGATCGAGAAGGCGAGCCCCACATCGATCAGCACCGCCGGCACCGGCAGGAACAGCACCGCCAGGATCGCGACGATGCCCGCGGCGAACCCGAAGTCCCGCCGCGACCGCTTCTCCAGGACGAGCGTCTCGCTCACCGCCATGACGTGAACCGTTCCTTTCAGGTCGGGGCGGTTGTGCCGTGGCAAGCTTGCGCGGGGATGGCCGGATCGCGCGGATCGGGGAGCGACCGATCGATCCGCCCGTCGCGATGGAATCGGCGCCGTCGGCGGGAATGTGAACGAAATGCTGTCGCCAGAGCGATGGCGACCGGCTTTGCACGGGGATTCACCGGCAGCGACCGCATGGCAGGTCATCGCGGGGTGGCCTGCACGGGCTCGACATCGCTGCTAAACTCTTTTCCGTCGCAGCTTTTGTCCTTCCCAAGGTCGAGGCTCTCGCGAGGGACCGGGCGGCCAGGTCTCGACAGCTTTCCCGCCCGGTCCCACCCGCCGCTTCGATACTTCGCGATCCTTGCGGCTGCACGCCGACATGCCACGTCGCGTTGACGTGTGACATTTCCCAAGATGATCAGGCGAGGAGCGAGAGCGCTCCGGCATGCTTCCAGCG
>NZ_NKUI01000392.1 GCF_014845115.1 Methylorubrum zatmanii
CTCTAGGGGGACCCGCGGGCGGGGGCAAGCGGTGATCGGGGCAGCGAGTCGGCGCGGGCGAACCGCGCCGGCTCACGCGCCGTTCACCAATTATAGCGCCAGCCCCACGGCTCGTGCCAGCCGGCATGATGCCAACCCCAGGGGCGGTGCCAGCCCCAAGGGCGGCCCCAAGGACGGCCCCAGCCGTAACCGACCACGACGGGAGCGGCGTAGAAGACGGGGCGGGCGACATAGGGACGCCAGTTCGGCCGACACCAGCCGGACCAGCTTAGGTGATAACCGGGTCCGCAACCGTCACGGGCTTCAGCGGTCGTCGCGGTTCCGGCGAGCGTTCCAAGAAAGAGAAGTGCGGCAGCTACGAATCTCAGTCGCATCATCGTCCTCCATTGAAGACGTTGAAGAACGAGACGGTTCGAGCCGCGTTGCAGCATTACAAAATTTTAATGCGACTTGCCGGGAGGCCGCAAAACCTTCGCAGAATAGCACGCGGGCAACGATGGTCCGTGAGCCGCGCCTGGGGCGGCCTGTGCTTCGCCCGAAGCCATGCGGAACCGACGCCCGCCCTGAAGGAATCCCAACAAGAAAAGCCCGCGGGTACCGCGGGCCTTTCGTTGTCAGAGGCGAGGAAATCAGCCGCCCGACTTCTTGTCCGCGGCCCCCGGCGGCTCGCTCGGGGCGGGCGCGCCCTTGGGCAGTTCCGGGTTCTCCGGGTTGTGCGGAGCGGCCACGGGGGCCGGCACCGCTTCCGCCGGAGCGGGGGAGGGCGGGTTCTCGGCGGTGGCCGTTGGCCTCTCCGGCCCGGGTAGGCCGGCCTTAGGCTTGGCGTTGATCTTGG
>NZ_NKUI01000004.1 GCF_014845115.1 Methylorubrum zatmanii
TGCGCACCGAGGCCGGGACCAGTTCGGTCAGGGCCACCACCATGGCGCCGTTATAGCTGCCGTAGAGGAAGGAGAGCCACAGCAGCACGATCAGCATGTGGCCCAGGGAGACGTGGCCGACGAGCCAGGCCAGGGCCGGATAGGCGGTGAGCAGGGTGAGGCCCGAGAATACGATCAGCAGCGGCTTGCGGCCGATCCGGTCGGACAGGGCGCCCATCACCGGCAGCCAGATCAGGTTCGACAGGGCAGTGCAGAAGGTCACGAGCAGGCTGTCGGTGTCGGACAGCTTGAGCACCGCCTTGCCGAAGGTCGGGGTGTAGACGGTGATCGTGTAGAACGAGACCGTGGTCATCGCCACGAGCAGCATGCCGAGGCCGACGATGGCCCAGTTGCGGCCGAGGGAGGCGAAGATCTCGCGGGTGCCGGGCCGGACCTTGCGATGCAGGAATTCCTGCGTCTCCTCCAGCGAGCGGCGGATGTAGAACAGGAACGGCACGATGGCGCAGCCGATGAGGAACGGGACGCGCCAGCCCCAATTGTCCATCTGACCCGGCGTCAGGGTGTGGTTCAGCCCGTAGCCGATCAGCGCCGCCGCCATCACGGCGACCTGCTGGCTGCCGGATTGCCAGGAGACGAAGAAGCCCTTGCGGCCCGGCGTCGCCATCTCGGCGAGATAGACCGAGACGCCGCCGAGTTCGACGCCCGCCGAGAAGCCCTGGAGCAGGCGGCCCACCAGCACGAGGAGCGGCGCGGCGACACCGATCGTCCCGTAGCCCGGCACGAAGGCGATCAGGAGCGTCCCCGCCGCCATGATCCCCAGGGTGACGATGAGGCCCTTCCGTCGCCCGATCCGGTCGACATAGGCGCCGAGCAGGATCGCCCCGAGCGGCCGCATCAGGAAGCCCGCGCCGAAGGTGGCGAAGGTGAGCATGAGCGAGGCGTAACCGTCATCCGACGGGAAGAACGCCTTCGAGATGGAGGGGGCGTAGAAGCCGAACAGGAAGAAGTCGAACATCTCCAGGAAGTTGCCGCTGGTGACGCGCAGGATCGTCGCGATCTTGGAGCGCGCGCGCGGCTCGTCCGGGAGAGATGTCATCGAAGGCTGTCCGTCTGTCCGGGGCGACCTGATACGCCATCCGGGCGAGCGGGCAATGCCCCGGCCGAGCTTGAACCGGCCCCCCGCGCGTATTTCCGCCGAGGCCGGCGCGCGGCCCCGCGGGACGGGGCGGGCATCTGCGGATTTGGCGGGCTTCAGGCCCGCTCGTAGATTCCTGTCAGAAGGCCCTTGGCGATGATGGTGCCGTCGAGGGCGTCGAGGAATGCGCCGCGCCCCGGCGAGGCGGGCAGGTCCAGGGGCCGGGCCAGGGCGAAGGCCTGGAACAGGTAATGGTGGGGGCCGTGCCCGGTCGGCGGATCCGGCGGGAGCCACCCATCCTTCAGGAACGAGTTGCGGCCGAGATCGTGCCGGGAGCCCTCGCCCGCCGGGCTCGCGAAATCGCCCTCGGCGAAGGCTCGGTCGCCCGGTCGCAGGTTCCAGGCGATCAGGTGGACGAGGGGGTGAGGGGAGGGCGCGTCGGGATCCTCGACGAGCAGCACGAGCGCCGCCGTCTCCTCCGGCAGGCCGGCGACGGCGAGCGGTGGCGACAGGCCCTCGCCGTCGGCGGTGAAGCGGGCCGGGATCGCCGCGCCGTCGGCGAAGGCGTCGCTGGTGACGCGGAGCACCGCCGGCGCCCGCGCCGCGACCGTGTGGAAGGCGGCCTTCTCCGCGCCGGCCCTGATGCCGGACAGGGCCTCGCCCACGGCGTGGGGCAGTTTTTCGAGCATCGCTGCGGTCTCCGCTTCCTGGGGAGACCCGTCAACGGATGCCGGTCCGGTTCGTTCAGGTCGCGGAAGCGGGGCGGTGCGCGGTGACCATGTAATTCACCCCCGTGTCGCGGCTCGCCCGCCAGGAATCGCCGAGCGGATTGTAGACCACGCCGGTCGTGTCGGTGACGGTGAGCCCGCCCGCCGCGATGTCGGCGGCCAATTCCCGCGGGGTCACGAACTTCTCCCAATCGTGCGTGCCGCGCGGCAGCCAGCGCAGCACGTATTCGGCGCCGACGATGGCGAGCGCGAAGGAGCGCATCGTCCGGTTGATGGTCGCGGCGAACAGGAGTCCGCCGGGCTTCACGGTCCGGCAGGCCGCCCGCAGGAAGCCGGCGCGGTCGGCCACATGCTCGACCACCTCCATGGCGAGCACCACGTCGAATCGTTCGCCTCGTGCCGCCACCGCCTCGATGGTCTCGTCGCGGTAATCGATGGCGAGCCCCTCCGCCTCCGCATGGGCGCGGGCGGCCACGACATTGCCGGGGGCGGGGTCGAGCCCCGTCACCGAGGCTCCGAGACGGGCCAGGGGTTCGGACAGCACGCCACCGCCGCAGCCGATATCGATGACGCTCAAGCCCTCCAGCGGGAACGGCGCGGCCGGGTCGCGGCCGAAGACCCGGCAGGCCTCGTCGCGGATATAGCCGACCCGGACCGGGTTGAACTTGTGCAGAACCGCCATCGGCCCGCGCTCGTCCCACCAGCGCGCGGCCAGCGCATCGAAGCGCGCCACTTCGTCCCGGTCGATCGAGGCGCTCGTCATCCGGTTCTCTTTCGTATCGTTTCAACCTGCCGCCCGTCCGATTGACACGGCCGGGGGGCCCTTGTACCCGCCGGGCGCATCCCCGGTACAGCCGCGCCGTGTTGTTTTCCTGCCGGCGCCGTGGAGACATGAAGAGCAGACCGGACGCGACATGCCCCGTTTGGTGATGAAATTCGGCGGCACCTCCGTCGCCACCGTCGACCGCATCCGCAACGTGGCGCGCCATGTCGCCCGCGAGGTCGCGGCCGGCTACGAGGTAGCGGTCGTGGTCTCGGCGATGTCCGGCAAGACCAACGAGCTGGTCGCCTGGGTCAAGGATGCCGACCCGCTCTACGCCGCGGCGGAATACGACACCGTCGTGGCCTCCGGCGAGCAGGTCACCTCGGGCCTCCTGGCCATCGCCCTCAACAAGGACGGCATCAAGGCCCGCTCCTGGCAGGGTTGGCAGATCCCGATCCACACCTCCGACGCGCACGGCTCGGCCCGGATCGAGGGCATCGACCCGACGAATCTCGACGAGAGCTTCAAGCGCGGCGAGGTGGCGGTGATCTCCGGTTTCCAGGGGGTGAATGCTGAGACCGGCCGGATCGCGACCCTCGGGCGCGGCGGCTCGGACACCTCGGCTGTGGCGATCGCCGCCGCCATCGGCGCGGAGCGCTGCGACATCTACACCGACGTGGACGGGGTCTACACCACCGATCCCCGCGTGGTGCCCAAGGCCCAGCGCATGGAGCGCGTGACCTTCGAGGAGATGCTGGAGATGGCCTCCCTCGGCGCCAAGGTGCTCCAGGTGCGCTCCGTCGAGCTCGCCATGGTGCACCGGGTGCCGACCACGGTGCGCTCCTCCTTCGATCCCCCCGATGCCGCGCGGCCGGGCACCCTCATCTGCGACGAGGACCAAATCGTGGAACAGCAGATCATCACCGGCATCGCCTTCTCGAAGGACGAGGCCCAGATCACGCTGCGCGCCGTGAAGGACAGCCCCGGCATCGCCGCGGCGATCTTCGGCCCGCTGGCGGATGCCAACATCAACGTCGACATGATCATCCAGACCGTGTCCGGCGACCAATCGACCACGGACATGACCTTCACCGTGCCGGCGGCGGATTACGAGCGCTCCCGCGCCATCCTCGACGCCCAGCGCGACACGATCCAGTTCGGCCAGATCGAGGGCGCCACCGACGTGGTCAAGGTCTCGGCCATCGGGGTCGGCATGCGCTCGCATGCGGGCGTTGCAGCCAAGGCCTTCCGGGCGCTGGCGCAGAAGGGTATCAACATCCGGGCCATCACCACCTCCGAGATCAAGTTCTCGGTGCTCATCGACGCGGCCTACACGGAGCTTGCCGTTCGCACGCTCCACTCGCTATACGGCCTCGACCAGGCCTGACCGTTCTCGTCGGCGTCGGACCCTGACCTACAGGCCAGGGTTGCGCCGGCCGACCCGGATTGACGACACGATGCCCGCTGCGCCCGGAGGCCCGCGCCTGCTGCTGCGCCGGCTCCGCGAAGCCATGGCGGAGCCGGTCAGTCCGCAGCAGCGTCTCGACCGGATCGTCGTCCTCATCGCGGCGAACGTGATCGCCGAGGTGTGCTCGGTCTATGTCGTGCGCGACGACAACACCCTCGAACTGTTCGCCACCGAGGGTCTCAACAGGGCAGCGGTGCACCTGACCCGCCTGCGCGCCGACGAAGGCCTCGTCGGCCTGATCGCCAAGACCGCCGAGCCGCTGGCGCTCTCCGACGCCCAGTCGCACCCCGCCTTCTCCTATCGGCCCGAGACGGGCGAGGAGATCTACCACGCCTTCCTCGGCGTGCCGCTGCTGCGGGCCGGCAACACGCTCGGCGTGCTGGTCGTGCAGAACAAGACCTACCGGGTCTATTCCGAGGAGGAGATCGAGGCGCTCCAGACCACGGCGATGGTGCTGGCGGAGCTGATCGCCTCGGGCGAGTTGCAGGCGCTGGCGCCCGGAGCCGGCTCGGCCGCGCGCCGTCCGGTGAGCCAGCGCGGCGTGGCTCTGGCCGACGGGATCGGCCTCGGCCATGTCGTGCTGCACGAGCCGCGCATCGTCGTGAAGACGCTGATCGCCGAGAATGTCGACCGCGAGGTCGAGCGGCTGGAATCGGCGATCGAGGATGTGCGCTCGGCCATCGACGAACTGGTGGAGCGGGGCGACGGGATCGGCTCGGGCGAGTCCCGCGAGATTCTCGAAACCGTGCGCATGTTCGCCCACGACAAGGGCTGGCTGCGCCGGATGCGCGAGGCGGTCCAATCGGGCCTCACCGCCGAGGCCGCGGTCGAGCGGGTGCAGTCGGACAACCGCGCCCGGATGCTGCGCCAGAGCGACCCTTACCTGCGCGACCGGCTGCACGATCTCGACGACCTCGCCAACCGCCTGCTGCGCCGCCTCGTCGGCCAGGAAGGGCAGGGCGGTGACGGCCTGCCGGAGAACGCGATCCTGGTCGCCCGCTCGATGGGACCGGCGGCGCTCCTCGACTACGACCGGGCGCGCCTGCGCGGCGTGGTGCTGGAGGAGGGCGGGCCGACCAGCCACATCGCCATCGTCGCCCGGGCGCTCGGCATCCCGGCGGTGGGCGAGATCGCCAACGCCACCGGCCTGTGCGATTCGGGCGACGCGATCATCGTCGACGGCCTCTCCGGCGAGGTGCAGATCCGGCCGACGCCGGAGGTCGAGGCCTCCTATGCCGAGATGGTGCGGCTGCGCGCCCGGCGGCAGGAGCAGTACCGCGCCCTGCGCGAGGTGCCCGCCGTCACCAAGGACGGCGTGAAGATCGGCCTGCATCTCAATGCGGGCCTGCTCGTCGATTTGACGCACCTGAACGAGACGGGGGCGGAGGGGGTCGGTCTGTTCCGCACCGAGCTGCAATTCATGATCGCCGAGCGGATGCCCTCGGCGGCCGAGCAGCAGACGCTCTACGAGGCGGTGTTCGCCGCGACCGGAGAGCTGCCGGTCACGATCCGCACCCTCGATATCGGCGGCGACAAGATCCTCCCCTACATGCCCGCCCTGGAGGAGGAGAACCCGGCGCTGGGCTGGCGGGCGATCCGCATCGGCCTCGACCGGCCGGCGCTGCTGCGGGTTCAACTGCGCGCGCTGCTCAAGGCGGCGGCCGGGCGCCCGATCAAGATCATGTTCCCGATGGTCGCCACCGTCGAGGAATTCGTGCGCGCCCGCGACATCGTCGAGCGCGAGAAGGCGCATCTGCGCCGCCACGGATATCTTCTGCCGAGTGATTGCCGGCTCGGCGCTATGGTCGAGGTGCCTTCGCTGCTGTTCCAGATCGACGAGATCGCCCGCGAGGCGGATTTCCTCTCGGTCGGCTCCAACGACCTGATGCAATTCCTGTTCGCGGTCGACCGGGAGAATCGGCGGGTCGCCAACCGCTTCGATCCCCTGTGCGGAGCGGCGATGCGCGCCTTCCGCCTGATCGCCGAGCGGTCGGCCGCGCAAGGCTGCCCGGCCACGGTCTGCGGCGAGATCGGCGGGCGCCCCCTGGAGGCCTTGGCCCTGATCGGCCTCGGCTTCCGGGATTTCTCGATGTCGCCGGCCTCGATCGGACCGGTCAAGGCGATGGTGCTCTCCGCCCATGCCGGGGAGGTCGCGGCGCTGATCGAGTCCGAGCTGAGCCGGGTCGCCGACGGCGCTTCGATCCGGCCCGCACTCGCCGCCTACGCCAAGAGCCACGGCGTGCCTATCTGACAGGCCGCCCCGGCCTCGGCCGGATTGTCCGAACCCAACCCGTCACTTCGTCAGATCCGTTGCGAGTACCCTCAGGGCGATGACCCCCATTCCCTCCGATCGCCTCGACGCCATCCTGGCCCGGCACGAGATCGTCACGGCGCAGCTCGCCGACGGCTCCGCCGAGGCCGAGAGCATCGTGCAGCTCTCCCGCGAATTGTCGGAACTCGACGGGGTCGTGGCCGCGATTCACGCTTACCGGGCGGCGGAGGCCAATCTCGCCGGCATCCGGGCGCTGATCGACGAGCCGGGGGGCGATCCCGAGATGCGGGCGCTGGCGGCCGAGGAGAAGCCCGACGCCGAAGAGGCGCTGGAGCAGGCCCACCGCGCGCTGCAACTGATGTTGCTGCCCAAGGATGCGGCCGACGAGAAGAGCGCCATCCTCGAAATCCGCGCCGGCACCGGCGGCGACGAGGCGGCCCTGTTCGCGGGCGACCTGTTCCGCATGTACGCGAAATACGCCGAGTCGAAGGGCTGGCGGGTCGAGGTGATCTCGGAGAGCGAGGGCACCGTCGGCGGCTATCGCGAGGTCGTGGCCGAGGTGAAGGGCCGCAGCGTGTTCTCGCGGCTCAAGTTCGAGAGCGGCGCGCACCGGGTCCAGCGCGTGCCCGACACCGAGACCCAGGGGCGCATCCACACCTCCGCCGCCACGGTGGCGGTGTTGCCGGAGGCCGAGGAGGTCGATGTCGTCATCAACGAGGCCGACCTGAAGATCGACACCATGCGGGCCCAGGGGGCCGGCGGCCAGCACGTCAACAAGACGGAATCGGCGATTCGCATCACGCATCTCCCGACCGGCGTGGTGGTGTTCGTTCAGGAGGAGCGCTCCCAGCACAAGAACCGCGCCCGGGCGATGGCTCTGCTGCGGGCGCGGCTGTTCGATGCCGAGCGCAGCGCCAAGGATTCGGCCCGCGCCGCCGACCGCAAGGCGCAGGTCGGTTCCGGCGACCGCTCGGAGCGCATCCGCACCTACAATTTCCCGCAAGGCCGCGTCACCGACCACCGCATCAACCTGACCCTGTACAAGCTGGAAGAGGTCATGGCCGGTCCGGCCCTCGACGAGGTGATCGATGCGCTGGTGACCGAGCATCAGGCGGAGCTGCTCGCCGCCGAGGGGATGGCGTGAGGGAGCGGCGGGCGGCGCAGTTTCGGCCCGGCCTGTCTTCGATTCACGGCCTCATTTCGAGGTGCCGCGGCAGCGGCCTCGGAGAATCATTCGAGGCCGCCGCCTTGCGCCGGCGCCTCAGGATGAGGGCGTGGGCTGGATCGTCCGGCGATCCTGAGACGGCGGCCGAGGCTTGGGCGCAGCGATGATTTCCGGCCTCACCCCCACCCTCTCCCGCGAGGCCGCCCTGCGGCTCCTCGTGCGGATGCTGGAACAGGCCGGACTCCCGAATGCCCGCGCGGATGCCCGCTTCCTCGCCCTGCACGCCCTCGCACTCACTCCCCTCGACCTCACCTTGCGCGGCCGCGAGCCCATCGGCGAGGCCGGTGCGCACCGTCTCGGACGGGCGGCGGAGCGGCGCCTCGCGGGGGAGCCCGTGGCGCGGATCCTCGGCGCCTGGGAGTTCTGGGGGCTGCCCTTCAGCCTCGGCCCCGAGACACTGGTGCCGCGGCCCGACACCGAGAGCGTGGTCGAAACGGCCCTCCGCCTGTTTCCGGAGCGGGATCGGCCGCTGCGTCTGGTCGATCTCGGCACCGGCTCCGGCTGCATCCTGGTGGCGCTGCTGCATGAGCGGCTCCGGGCCTTCGGCCTCGGCCTCGACCGGGCGGAGGGGGCTTTGCGGGTGGCGCGGGCGAATGCCGAGCGGAACGGCGTCGGGGCTCGGGCGGCCTTCCTGCGTGGCTCCTGGCTCGACGCGCTGGTCGGGCCCTTCGACCTGATCGTCTCGAACCCGCCCTATATCGCGGCCCCCGTGATCGCGACGCTCGACACCGAGGTGCGCGAGCACGATCCGATGGCGGCCCTCGACGGCGGCCCGGACGGGCTCGACGCCTACCGGGCGATCCTGCTCGGTATTGCCCGGCGGCCGGACCTGCTGTCCCCCGGCGGCGCCCTCGTGCTGGAGATCGGTTACGACCAAGCCGCAGCCCTGACGGCGCTCGCCGGCGCGATGGGATTCGCGGAGGTGAGCATCGGCCGGGATCTCGCCGGCAACGACCGGGTGGTCACGCTTCGGCCATCCTTGCAGGGCAGGTGAGGGCCCGAAGGGGCGCGATGCGCCGGCAAGCCCGGACAAATCCGGCATAAACCGCCTCCGATACGAAAAAACGCTTGTTGTCGAGGGCGTCAGTCACTAGCTTAGACATGCAGACCGCCAACGGCCCGTTGAGCGTCTCTCACAAAACTCCTGCTGCGCCGGTTTGGCCAAAGGGAGCTCCCGAGCTTCGGGGATTTTGTGGGGCACTCTTTAAGACGGTATCGGCAGGATCGGTTTTGACCGTGTCCTCCGGCTTCGGACGGTCTTCCCACCATCGAGCGGACGCGCCCGGCAGTCGCGGCCAGGCTCGGTGGGATCGAACCTGACAGTCGAGGGATGTCTCGCGGCGCGCCAGAACCGAGCGCAGCCACCGGACGAACGGCAAGCATCGTGGGATGGGCGCGGTCGCGCCGAGACGCCTGGGTGCCCGGACTTTGGGGCGCCGGGACGTTTGGGCACGCAAGGCCCGGCCCGCGCCACCCGTGAGCAAAGCTCCGGCGCTGACAGTCACGCTGAGCGACAGGTAACGAGGGTCAATCGAGGCCGATGAGACCAAACCAGAATCGACGGATGCGGGGTCGCAATCGGCCCAAGGGTCCGAATCCGCTGACACGTTCCTACGAGTCGAACGGTCCAGACGTCAAAATCCGCGGCACCGCCCAGCACATCGCCGACAAGTACGCGCAGCTTGCGCGGGACGCCCTGGCGAGCGGCGATCCGATCGCGGCTGAGAACTACTTCCAGCACGGCGAGCACTACTTCCGGATCATCACCAGCGCCCAGGAGCCGGGCCGTCCGCAGGTCACCCAGGGCTATGCCCGGAACGGCTTCGACGAGGATGAGGACGGCGACGACGAGGGCGTCCAGGGCCAGGGCGCCGGCAACGAAGGCGGCCGCCAGGGCTACGGCTACGGTGGCGAGGAGTACGACCCGGCCCAGCAGCCGCAGCCGTTCGAGCGCCACGACTTCGACAACCGCCAGCAGCGCAACGACCGCAACGACCGGAACCAGCGCTTCCAGGGACGCGACCGCAACGATCGCGGCAACGACCGGGGCCAGCGCTTCGAGGGCAACCGGCAGGACTATAACCGCAACGAGCCGCGGCAGGATTACCGCCAGGACCGTCCCGACCGTCAGGACCGCCAAGAGCGCCAAGAGCGCTCCGACCAGCGCTCCGACCGGCAGGATTATCCGCGCCAAGACTACCGGCAGGACCGGGGTCGTCAGGATTACCGGCAGGATTTTGGCCAGCAGCCGCAGGAAGGCCGGCAGGAGAACCGCCGCGAGCAGTCCCGCGAAGCGTCCCGCTTCGACGGCGGCCGTGGCGAGCAGCCCGAGGCGCCCCGCCAGGAGATGCGCCAAGAGCCCCGTCAGGAATCGCGCCAGGAGCCTCGCCAGGAGGCCCGTTCCGAGGCCGTGCGGCCCGACAGCCCGGCGCCCCGGCGCGGGCGTGGGCGCGGACGCAACGCCGAAGTGGCGGAGGCGGCCGACCCGTCGGCGCTGCCCGCCTTCCTGATGACGGCGACCCGCAATCCCACGCCGCCGCCCGCCCCGGCCGAAGCCGAGGCTCCGGCGCCCCGGCCCGCACCGGAGCCGCGCGAGGCGGCCCCCGCGAGCGAGGCCCCGTCGGCCCTGGGCGGTGAAGAGGGCCCCGTGGCCAAGCCGCGCCGCCGCCGGACCCGCTACAAGGGAGCCGAAGGCGAGGCGGCCCCGGCCGAGCCGGCGGATACGCCGAACGCCGCCGAGTAGGATGTGAGACATGGCCCGAGGGACCCCCCCTCGGGCCGTTTTCGTTTTCGGGGCCGCCGCCCGGACGCGCGGTCAGCGCATGTAGTTGACGAGGCTCATCTCGGAGAGGATCGAGGTGACCTTGTAGCTCGCCTGGAGCTGCGTCTGCAGACTGAGGAGCTTGGCCGCGACCTCCTCCGTCGACACCGTGTCGACGCCGTCGAGGGACGATTCCAGTGTCGTCTTGGTGGCGTTGGCGACGGATTTGGCGTTGGCCATGCTGCTGGCCGCCAGACCGAAATCGGTGCCGAGCTCCTCCAGGCTCTGCTGGCCGTCGCCGGCGGTGAGCAGGCTGCCAGCCCGGTTGGAAAGGGCCCTGAAACGCTCCGTATCCACCGTCTCACCCGTGGTGGTGAAGCTCTCGGCGGCCATCGCCGCGATGCCGGCCATCGAGCGTCGGATGGCTTCCTCGTTGGCCTGGGCGCCGATCTCCACCGTCCGGCTCGTGCCGACCTGCACCGCCGCGGTCCCGCGCGGATCGGCGGAGGTGTCGCCCTGATACCAGATCACGGTCTTGTTGCTGGCCGTCTCGGCATAGCCGTTCCCGTCTGCCGCGACCCGGCGCGGGCTGAGGCCCGCCGCCGGAGAGCCCTCGAAGAAGTTCAGCGAGGCCCGGGCCGTCGAACTCGCCGAGAGGTCGGTGTTCGCGGCTTGGCCGAGGGCGTTCGACAGGCTGCGCGAGAGGTTCGCCGTCGTCTGCTCCGGCGTCGCGCCGATGGTGAAGGTCGTCGCCGAGGTGGGATCGGCCGAGGCGGCGGCGGTCAGGGTGATGCTCCGGGTGGTGCCGTCATGCATGCCGAGCTTGAGGGTGACCGTATCCCCCACGCTGGGATTGGCGGTGAGCGAGAGCTTCGCCTTGGCTTCCTGGCCCCCGCTGAACGCCGCCGCCACACCCGGCGGGTTGGCGCTCTGAACGCTGGCGATGTCGGCTCCGCCGAGCGCCGCCTTCAGGTTCGCGGCGGTTTCCTCCTTGGTCGCGCCGATGGCGAAGGTACCCGCCGCGCTCGCCGCCTCCTTGGCGCGGGCCGTCAGGTCGAGGGTCTTCTGGCTGCCATCGGCCAGTTGCACCACGACCCGCACCTGGGCGCCGTCGGCGGGCTGCTGCGTGAAGCTCAAGGCCACGGTCGCTTTCGTTCCGGCCGTCACGGTGGCGCTGAGGGCACCGCTGCCGCTGCTGGCCGCGGACAGGAGCGAGAAGCCGAAATTGGCCCGCGCCTCGGCGCTGGCATCCTCGGACAGGTCGATCGTCGTGCCGCTGGCGGTCTGGGTCAGTCGTCCGTTGCCGGATCCGAGATCGGCCTTCTTCTGCTCGGCGATCAGCGCCTTGAGCCCGTCGAGGCCGGCCGCCGGATCGCCGTTCAGGATGGCCTGTTGCGAGAGGACCGGCGCGGTGTCGGTCGCGCGTCCCGAGAACACGTAGACGCCCCCGGCCTGCTGGTTCAGGGCATCGATGGCCGCCGAGAGGTTGCTGGAGGCGAGCTGGACGGTGGTCGCGGGCAGCGTCTCGTTGCGCGAGGCGATGATGCCGGTGAGGTTCGAGCGGGTGCTGTCGGAGAGCGACTTGAGCTGGGTCAGGCTGGCGCTGGTGAGCTTCACCCGGGTCTCGGCCGAACTGATCGCCGCGAGATAGCCCTCCTGGGCGCTGATGGTCGCGTGCGCGCTGAGGCTCGTCGTGCGCGCCGCGCCGAGCCCGCCATAGGTCTCGGCGGTGCGCCCGGTGGCGAGTTGCTGAGCCAACCCGTCGAGTTGGTTCTTCATCCCGACGAGGCTCGCCGATTGGCGGTCGAAGCGGTAGGTTCCGGCGGCGAAGGCGGTGATGGTCATCGTCAGATCCGCAGCGAAGGCATCGTCCCGCGAGGTGGCGACCACCTGTCGGGACAATGTGTTAGATTCTGAGCAAGGTATCGATCATGTCGCGGGCGGCGGTGAGCACGCGGGCATTGGCGGTATAGGCCTGCTGCAGCGCGATCAGGTTCGACATCTCGTCGTCGATATTGACGCCCGAGGCCGAGGCGAAGCGGCCCTGCGCCGTCGACAGGGCGATGCTCTGACCCTCGTTGAGATCTTGAGCCGCCGAGGCCGCCGCGCCCTGCACGGAGATCACCCCCTGCACGAAATCGGCCACGCTCGACTTGGTCGGGGCGCTGATGCCGCCGATGCCGCTGGCGGAGGAGAAGGTGCGCTGCGTGCTCGTCAACGCAGTGTAGAGCGCCTGCGGCCGGGTCGCGTCGCCGCTGCCGCTGGCCGCGCCGACGATGCTGACGAGGCTCGCCGAATTGCCGACGATCGCCGGGTTGACCGTGATGCGCTGCGCGAAGCCGGTCAGCTGCGAGCCGTGGTCGAAGGAGCCGGTATAGAGCGCGGCGCTCTGGCCGTCGACGAAGAGGGGGATCTGCGTGGCGCTGCCCTTGGTGTCGCTCGACGAGGTGACCTGCGTGACGCTGGCGCTCGCCGCGCGCAGGGCCGCGCCGCCGGTCGAGAGGATGCGGACGGCACCCGCCTCGCCCCCCGGGACGCTCGAGACCTGATAACCCGCCCCCAGGGCCGCCGAGATCGCGCTGCGGATCGTGGCCGGATCCCGGCTCGCGCCCGGCGGGGGAATGGTGAAGGGGATCACCGTGGCGTTGGCGTCGTCGGTGCCGCTGGCCGGGACGGCCGAGGGGGGCGACTGATACGACGGCATCAGGATCAGGTTGCGCTGGGTGCCGCTCGCGTCCTGCACCGTCAAGGTGATCGCGTTGCCCGCCGAGAGGCCGGTCAGATCGATGTCGAAGCCCGCCTTGATGCCGTCGCTGGCGGCGGTGCCGGTGGCGAGGCGATCCGACATCGCCCGCGACAGGCCCGCCGCGAGGTCGTCGAGCTGGCGCTGGGCCTGGGGCAGCGTGGTATCGCGCAGCTCGATTGCCGCCGTGATCGAGCCCGAGCGGATGGCGCCCGAGGCGAGCAGATCGATCTTGCCGCCGCCGGGCGTCGTCGCGACGATGGTGCCGACGCCGCTGCGGGAGGGGTCGGCATCGTAGAGGGCGTTGGCGGAGAGCGTGCCGCGGGCATCGAAGCTGAGCGTGGCGGCGTTGGCGCGGTCGAGCAGGGTGACCCCGGAGCCGGTCAGCACGCTGACGCTGCCGTCGCTCTGGGTGACGGCGTTGATGTCGATCAGGCCCGACAGGCTGTTGAGGGCCTGATCGCGCTGATCCTCGAGGTCGGGGCGGCTCGGATCGTCGGCGGTCGCGGCGATGATGCGGGTATTGAGCTTGGCGAGCTGCGCCAGCAGGCCGCTCGCGGTCGTCGTATCGGTGGAAAGCTGCGTTTCGAGCCCGGAGCGCAGGGCCTGCACGCCGTTGGCGGCACTGCCGATGCGGGTGGCGAGGTCGTTGGCCGCGCTGAGCACCGTGGACCGGGCGGCGGTCGAGGTGGGGTTGGCCGCCAGCGTCTGAAGCGAGAGCGTGAAGGCGTTGAAGACGCCGTCCAGGGCCGAGGCGTCGCCGGGCTTCCCGTAGAGCGCGTCGAGTTGGGTGTGGATGCCGGATTTCAGCGCGGTGTAGGCCGCCCCCGAATTCTCGGAGCGCAGCTGCTTGAGGGCGGCGGTATCGAGCGCCCGGGCGATCGTGCCGGTGGCGACGCCGGCATTGCCCGTGCCCGAGGTGACGGGCGAGAGCGTGCGCCGGACATAGCCCGCCGTGCCGACATTGGCGATGTTCTGCGACACGACCCCGATCTGGGCCTGCGTCACCCGCAGGCCGGCCGTGGCCGTACTGAACGCGTCGAGGGCCAAGGCGCCTCTCCTCCTTCAGGGCGTCGTCAACGGATGACGTTCAGCAGGTCCGAGATCATCGTCTGCGCCGTCGACATCACGCGGGTGTTGGCGGAATAAGCCTGTTGGGTAACGATCATCTTTGAAAATTCCGCCGCAATGTCGGTATTCGATTGCTCGACATTCGCGCCCACCACGGTCGTGTCCTTGAGCCCGCTGATCGCTTCGCCCGAGGCGACGGTCTGCTGGTAATTGCCGAGCGAGTCGGCCTTCAGCCCGTCGGGATTGACGAACTGCGCCACCTCGACCCGGGCCAGCCCGATCAGCGAGCCGTTGGAATATTTGCCGGTGATGACGCCGTTCTCGCCGACATCGACGGAATTCAGTGTGCCCGAGGCGTAGCCGTTCTGCTTGAGGTCGTTGGTCGTCACCGTGCCGGTGGCGGAGGCGTATTGGGTGAGGCCGCCGCCGAGATCGAGGTTGATCTGGCCGACATTGATGCCGTCCACCGTCATGTTGCGGACCGGGACCGTGCTGGAGGCCGGCGAGGTCATCTGGCCGCTGGCGCTGAAGGTGAAGGCCTGTCCCACATTGGACCAGCTGGTGAGATTGCCCGAGACGCTGGCCTTGTCGGCGTAGAACAGATTCCAGGTGTCGCTGGTGCCCGCCGCCGTGTCGGCGGCGGCCACCTTGGCCCAGCGGGTCTGCACGCTCACGGGAGCGCCGGAGGAGGTGTAGATCGTCAGAGCCGGCCCCGCGACGCTGCTGTCGATCAGGGTCTGGGCATTGGTCTGTGAGACGCTGCCGGTGCCCGTCCCCGAGGTCACCCGCGCATCCGTGCCGTCGCTGAAGGCCGAGAGCAGCCCCTTGGTCGTGGCGACGTTGGCGGTGGCGGGGGATTTCGGCAGGTTGGCCGAGTAGGTGATCGTCGTCGTCGCCTTGGCCGGGATGATCGCGTTGGAGATCTTGATCGGCCCGGTGCCGACGGTCTGGCCGGTGACCGGGTCGAGGCTGGCGCCGATGAGGTAGGAGCCGGCCCCGTTGACGAGATAGCCGTCCTTGTCCGGGGAAAAGTCGCCGCGGCGGGTATAGAGATTGCTCCCGGAGAAGCTCTCGCTGCCGGCGGCGTCGGTGGTCTTCTTGCGCACGACGAAGAAGCCCTGGCCGTCGAGCGCCATGTTGGTGGACACGCCGGTCGAGACCGTGTTGCCCTGGACCGAGTTGGTCATCTCCGAATAGGCGGCCACCGAGCCGGAGGATTGCTGCCGGGCGTCGCGGTCGGGGATCATGTCGACGAAGCCCGTATCGACGCGCTTGAAGCCGGTCGTCTGCGAGTTCGCGATGTTGCCGGAGATGTTGTTCAGCGAGAAGGATTGCGCCTTCAGGCCCGAGACCGCGGTCTGAAGCGCGGAAAAGACGTCCATGGCGTTCGCTCGCTCCACAGGGCCGCCCGAAGCGGTGAGTGGCACCCGGCGGCGCAACCCCCATGCCAAGCCTAAAGCGTTGAAAACATTGCGACGAGCCCGGCACCACCCGGCAGATTCGGCTGGGCAGGCGAGGAACGCGCGGCAGATTCTGCCGGTCTCCAGCCCTTCGATCGACGGTTCCGGGGCGGCGGATCCGGGCCTCGGCCCGATCCGGCTTCAGGGAAGGTCGGGCCTTCCCGCGCCGCGCGGGCTTGCTGATCTCATGCCCGGTCCGATCGGCCGAAACGAGATCAGCCGCGTTTACGGCCCGTTATCGTCAAGGCCGTTAGACTGCCCGCCGAGCCTTCGCGTCGGACGAGATTCATGAAGAGCAAGAGGACGAGCCTCGTCCACCTGATCTACTTCTCCCGCTTGACCCTTTCCAACGATCCGGCCCTGCGGGCCAAGCAGATCGGTGACATCACGCGTCATGCTCAGAAGAAGAACGAGTTCGCCGTGATCACGAGTTTCCTGATCGTCGATCAGAATTTCGCGATTCAGGTGATCGAGGGTGAGCGCCAGTCGGTCAACGAGACCTTCCAGCGAATCGCCGCCGATTCCCGCCATCGCGATGTCCAGATCGTCGAGTGGCGCGAGATCGCCAAGCGGGAATTCGTGAGTTCGTTCACGACCGTGAGCCGCAACACCGCCAACGAGCCGCACTTCGCGAAGTCCGGCCTGTTGCCGATGCTGCAGCGGGGCACGCCCAAGGGGAGCGTGATCCACGGCCTCGCCGTCACCCTTCAGGAAGAATCGATGGCCAAGCAGGGCATCGATCACCTCTTCGTTTGACCCGGGACGGGGCTTCCGGCCCCTTCCTCAGATCCCCGTTGAGACGCCACATCGGACGCCATGAGCGACACACTTCCCATCCTCATCGTCGATGATCAGCCCAAGCTCCTCCGGCTCATCATCGAACTGATGACCCGGCTCGGCTTTCCCGAGGTCGAGGGCGTGGAGAACGGCGCCGAGGCTCTGGAGCGCCTGCGGGAGCGCCGCTACGCCCTGGTCATTTCCGATCTCGCCATGGAGCCGATGGACGGGCTTCAGCTGCTGCGGGAGATCCGGGCCGACGACAGCTTGATGAACACGCCGTTCATCCTCACCGAGACCTCGTTCGACTTCGAGGACATCAATCTCGCCCATGTCGCCGGTGCGGATGCCTTCATCCTCAAGCCGTTCGACATCAACCTGCTGAAGACGAAGCTGAAGCAGGTGCTCAACCGCAAGCCGCGACGGCGCGAGGCTCCGCTGCCCCCCGAATCGACGCTCAGTCAGGAATTTCCGCTGCTCGGCAAGTTCTGACATCCCTCCGCTTGATCCGTTCAGGCGAATCCTCATTCCGGAGACCGGGCGGATCGGTCTCAACGGTTCCAAAGCATCGTTCCTGTTCCGGTGGTCGCAAAATCGGTGTCGCGACACACGATGCGGGTGAAATTGAGTTGTGCCCTATACAGTGATGGTTGCCTACATAAGCTATTCTTAACCGGATTAAGGTTTTCTCCGGCGGTCGATGGACTGAGATCGGATCGTGATGAGGGCGCAGGCCGAACATTCCGGAAATGTAGGCCGGCAGCCGAGGTCACGTCGCGACGAGATCGTTCCCGGTGCCATGGGTGACCGGCTTCGAAAGACCGGCCGGAAACTCTGTCTCATCGTTGCCGGTTTCGCCGCCGCCGCGTTGGCGGCGTCTTTCTGCACCGTGCCGCTTCTGCGCATCGCCCTGGTCGCGGTGGCTGCCGCCGTGACCTTGCTCCTCGTGATGGTGACCACCCTGCGGCTCAGCCGCAGCTTGGCCCGAACGGCTGAGGCGGCCGCGGGAATCGCCGGGCGCATCGCGACGGACCCTGTTGCGGCTGGCCTGGAAGACGGACGGACCGGTGTCGCCGAATTCGATGCCGTGCTCGCCCGAACCCTCTCCCTGCGCCGTGCGAACGATGCCCTCCGCGAAGGGGAGGCCGCCGCCCGTCTGGCGCCGGTCACCCGCATCGCCGAGGCGATCGCCGGCGGCAGCGTCGCCGCCGTGCTCACAGACCCCTGCGGCCGGATCGCCCTGACCACCGCACCCGCGGCCGCCCTCCCACGGCTCGCGACCGAAGCCGAAGAGGTGGCGCTGTTGGACGGGCGTCGCTTCCTGGCGAACCGTCAGGGCTTAAGGGATGGCGGTACGCTGACGCTCCTGACCGACATCACCGCCCTGAAACGCCGGGAGCGGGGATTGGCCGAGCGGGTCTCCCGGCTATACGCCGCCCTCGACACCCTGTCGCTGGGCTTCCTGCTCTACGATGCCGAGGACCGGCTGCTGGTGGTCAACCGGCGCTACCATGAGATCTACCGGCTGCCCCCGGGGGCCGTGACCCCCGGCCTCTCGGCGTGGGAGGTGCTGCGCATCAACATCCTGGCCGGCAACCACCCGGATCTCAGCGAGGCCGAACTGCTGGCCGGGATCGATGAGATGAAGGGGCCGGACGCCGTGCCCTCGCAGATCCAGCGACTCGCCGATGGGCGCATCGTCGCGGTGGAGTGGCAACCGATCTCCGGCGGCGGCTTCGTGGCGATCTACGAGGATGTGACCGAGCGCTGGAACGCCGAGACCCGCATCGCCTACATGGCCCGGCACGACACCGTGACCGATCTGCCCAACCGCCTGCTCCTGCGCGAGCGGATCGAGGGGGCGATCACCCTGGCCCGGCGCGAAACCGGTTTCGCGGTGCTCTGCCTCGATCTCGATAACTTCAAACAGGTGAACGACACCCTCGGCCACGGGGTCGGCGACGAGTTGCTGCGGGCGGTGGCCCATCGCATCAGGGCCTGCCTGCGGGAGGTCGACACCGTGGCCCGGCTCGGCGGCGACGAGTTCGCGATCATCCAGGCGGCGGTCGAGAGGCCGGAGGATGCGGCGACCCTCGCGCGGCGGATCCTCGACGTGATCAGCGCGCCCTATGCCTTGGCCCATCACTCCGTCACCGTCGGCGTCAGCATCGGCATCGCCCTCGGACCCAGGGACGGGCTCGAAGCCGACCGGCTGATGCAATGCGCCGATGTCGCGCTCTATCGCGCCAAGGGCGACGGGCGCGGCGTGTTCCGCTTCTTCGAAGCGGAGATGGATGCGCGCCTTCAGGCGAGACGATTCCTGGAACTCGACCTGCGCGCCGCCTTCGAGGCCCGGGCCTTCGAGCTGTATTACCAGCCGATCTACGACCTCGCTCAGGAGCGCATCTGCGGCTTCGAAGCCCTTTTGCGCTGGACGCATCCGACCCGTGGCCGGGTCTCCCCCGCCGAGTTCGTGCCGCTGGCGGAGGAGATCGGCCTGATCGTGCCGCTCGGCGAATGGGTGCTGCGGCAGGCCTGCCGCGAGGCGGCGGGCTGGCCGGACGAACTGAAGGTGGCGGTGAACGTCTCTGCGGCACAATTCACCTCCGCCGGGCTGATCGGAACGGTCCGCTCGGCTCTGGCGGAGAGCGGGCTGCCCGCCCGCCGCCTCGAACTGGAGATCACGGAAAGCGTGCTGCTCGTGAACGGCAGTGCCACGGTCGCCATCCTGCATGGGCTGCGGGCCCTCGGGGCCCGCATCTCCATGGACGATTTCGGCACCGGCTACTCGTCCCTGAGCTATCTGCGCAGCTTCCCCTTCGACAAGATGAAGGTTGATCAGTCCTTCATCCGCGATCTCACGGTGGAGCAGGGCTCCGGCTTCATCGTGCGGGCGGTGATCAGCCTCGCCTCCAGCCTCGGCATGACGACGACGGCGGAGGGGGTCGAGACCGAGGAGCAGCTCGCCCGCCTGCGCGAGGAGGGCTGCGACGAGGTCCAGGGCTACCTGTTCAGCCCGCCGGTGCCGGCGAATGCCCTGCCGCCCCTGCTCGAAACCTGGAACGGCCTCGCCAGCCGCGCCGCCTGACGTTTCGGGTTTCGACCGGGCGGACGGCCGTCGGGATCAGGCGGCTTCCGATGCCGGCGGACGCTCCCGCGACACCCGGGCGACCGCCTCCCGCAGGGTGGCGAGTCCCGCCTCCGGCGCCATTCCGGCGGTGGCGAGATGCCGTCGATAGGCCCGTGCCCCCGGCCGGCCGTTGAACAGGCCGAGCATGTGCCTCGTATAGGCGTGCAGCCGCAGGCCGCGGGCGAGCCCCTCGGCGAGGGTCGGTTCCAGGGCCTCGATCGCCGCGAAGGCATCGGCCACCGGCGGCGGTTCGCCGAACAGTTCCGGATCGACGGCGAGCAGCAGCGCCGGGTCGGTATAGGCCGCCCGGCCCATCATCACGCCGTCCACCTCGGCGAGCCGGGCTTTGGCGGCGGAAAGGTCGGCGATCCCGCCATTGATCGCGATCGGCAGGTTGGGATGTGCGGCCTTGAGCCGGGCGACGCGCCCGTAATCGAGCGGGGGCACGTCCCGGTTCTCCCGCGGCGACAGGCCCTTGAGCCAAGCCTTGCGCGCATGCACGATGAGCCCGTCGGCCCCGGCGGCGATGGAAGCGGTGGCCACCGCATCCAGGGCTTCCTCGATATCCTGATCATCGACGCCGAGGCGGCATTTCACGGTGACCGGCACCGACACGGCGGCCTTCATCGCCGCCACGCAGGCGCCGACGAGGTCGGGCTCGCGCATCAGGCAGGCGCCGAAGCGGCCCTCCTGAACCCGATCCGAGGGGCAGCCGACATTGAGATTGATCTCAGCATAACCGAAATCGGCCGCGATCCGCGCCGCTGCGGCAAGATCCTCCGGGCTCGAACCGCCGAGCTGCACCGCCACCGGCTGCTCGGCCGCATCGAAGCCGAGCAGCCGTTCCCGGTCCCCGTGCAGCACGGCGCCCGTCGTCACCATTTCGGTATAGAGCCGGGTCCGGCGTGACAGGGTGCGGTGGAAGGCGCGGCATTGCCGATCCGTCCAATCCATCATGGGCGCGATGCTGAAGCGCCAGCCGCTCAACGTACTGAATCGTTCAGCCTGCACAACCGCTCCGTTCATGGTCCTTACTGGCTCGGCGGACTGCATCAGGTAAGGTCCGCTGATACGGGTCGCTGTATCACGAAGTTCCCCGAACCGTGAACTCTCCAGGCCAGCAGCCAGTATTCCCAAGCGAAAATCGGCGACGAAACATCAGAACCGTTCGATATTCGGATCCATCATCGTATTTTATAATAAAACATGGGGCTTTATCATAATTATATCGGCTTTGCTTGTTGCATTTTCATGAATATCTGTCGGAAAACTCTCGATCCGGTTAGGATTTTTCTGTCCTGAATATTGGCGGATCAATTGCTGTATGTATTAATCCGCCAATGCTTTGATATAATGAGCGCTATATATATACCTCAATCTTATCGAGGTGGAGATAATTTTCATCGTCCAAATCGATCTTGATATAGCGTATATGCGAATTCTTTAGATCGATAGTTAGTGGGTATCCGTCAACACCTCCAAAGGGCCGATCTTCTGCTCGAGTATATAGCTCCATCCAATCGTTATCATCGATGGAGCCGAATAGCCTGAGCTTGCGGCTTCTCATGGCCGTGGCGGGATCATCGACTCTGTTCTCTAATGAGTCAATG
>NZ_NKUI01000040.1 GCF_014845115.1 Methylorubrum zatmanii
AGCAGCGCCAGGGCGAACAGTGACTGCGCAGCGGTCAGGAAGAACTCCTCGGCCTGGCGGGCATCGAGCGGCAGGGCCGCCACTGCGCCTGCACCGAGGCTCATGGCTAGCGGTAGCATGCCGACGAGCAGCGTCCACTGGTTGATCTTGTCGCTGACCAGGGCTCCGAGCCCATTGGCAGCGCGGCCCGCCACCACGAACAAGACTGCGATCGTGACGGCTGGCGCCTCGCTCGCCAGGGGGGCCAGCCACTGGATCAGGAGGAACTCGTTGAGGCCGAGAAGCCGGCCCGAATGCACCATGGCCTCGGCGAACGGCTCGGCCGAGGCAAGGATGATTACGCAGGCGACAAGGGTCAGCGCTGCCATGAATGTCCATTGCTTGCGGACTGGCAGCGCATTCAACGCAGCAGCCGGACCAGGCTCCTCCCGGGCGCGCCCTGTACGCGCCAGATGTAAGCTCCGAAAAGCGCGGCCAGGACGGCGAAGTCGAGCAGCGTGATGTTGTCCTTTAGGACAATGACGAAGGCGTATAGGCTTGCTATCAATAGGAATGAAACCTCGACCGCGTTGCTACGCGACAACTCGACCTCCCGCCCGCCGCCACGTGCCCAGTGCACCGCCACCAGCAACGGCCAGCCTAAGCCGACCAAGAGCCGGTTCGCACCGGTCATGTTCGCGGCGGCGTAGTGAACGTACGGTGAGCCAGGACCCGCCTTGCCAGCCTGGAAGGCATAGTACAGGTCGACTGCGTACTCGGGCAGGACCGTCACCAAAGCGACGGCGGCAATGATCAGACCTCGCGAGACGTGGCGTTCGGCCGCCTCGGCGCCCCACGAGAGTAGAAAGCCGGCCGACAGGATCGCGACGCCATAGGCTGCGGTTTCGCCAATGGGTCCCACCTTTGCGCCCATCAGGCGCAGCGCGAGCGCCGGTACCGCCGCCAGCACCGCGGCCGCCACCAGCACCAAGAAACGTCGCATCGTGATTCTCCGTCAGGATGGTCGGCGGACTGACGCCGAAGGCTCGGGAGCGAATACGGCGAGGGCCCGCGGCAGAAGCTCGAACAGCGCCGGCGTCATCGTCTTGATCTCGCCGCCCGTGTTGATCGGCAACGGCTCGGTGCGAACCTGGATGGGGTCGAGGCTGCAGAAGGCCCGCACGTCCGGCAGGCCACGCTGGCGTTCGCCCCGGAAAAACGGCAGCATGGGCTAGCCGCCACCAGCAGCAATGCGCCTCAAAGCTGTATAAGAGCGCCTAACAGAACCGTTTGATCTGATTGAGGGTGATGAGGCTGGCGGCGAGGCTTGTGAAGGCGTCGTAGATGTCGGCGCGGCGCTCGTAGCGGATGGGCAGGCGGCGGAAGCGGTTGAACCACGCGTGGGTACGTTCCACGACCCAGCGGTGGCGCCCAAGCTTCTGGCTGCTTTCGATGCCCTTGCGGGCGATGTGGGGCACGATCCCGCGTGCGCGACACTCCTGCCGCCGCGCCTTGGCATCATAGGCCTTGTCGGCATGCAGTTTGCCGGGGCGTTGGCGCGGGCGTCCGCGCCGGCCGTTGCGCAGCGGCGGAATGGCATCGAGGGTCGGCGCCAGCAACTCGTCCCGCAGCCACAGCCCATCTCCGCCGGAAGCATCTCCCAGGGCAGGCCGGAGCGCAGCAAGAACAGGATGCCCGTCAGCGCACCCCGATTATCGAGCGGAGACCGTCCGCCCTTCGGGCGCGGCTGAGGCGGAGGCAGAAGCGATACAATCTCAGTCCAGAGATCGTCGGGAAGCAGAGGTCGAGCCATGAACCACCAACCCACCATCCGGCGCTTCGTGCCGTTCTGTTAGGCGCTCTAAATCGAAGCAGCCGTCGTCGATCTGTGCCCCCTCGTACAACGCCATCCCTCCGCCATAGAAGACGTCGTTGAAGACCGCAAGCTGCCGGAGTGGCATCCGCTCTCAGAGCGTGCCGCAGCGTATCTCAGCCACGAAGGGCTTGGCATGGAGAAGGGCCTGGGTGGCGGCGTTGGGATAGCCGCGGCGCTCCTAGCGCCGCTTCGAGAGCGCGGTGAGTCGCCGCGTAAGCTCGATGTTCAACCCGAGACGGGTACGTTCGCGAACAGGGGGCTGTTGACTCGGCTGAGGTCAATGTAACGGATTTGACCTGCCTGGGTGTTGCCGGCCGCCGCGATGGGATCGGGGAGGTACCCAAGGTGCGGGCCAAGTCATTGGCCGTGCCCAAGGGCAGAATGCCGAGCCGTAGCTGGGCAGCCAACGCCCCCTCCCGGACCGTGTTGACGCTTCCATTCCGGCTTCGCCCGCTGAGGAGCAGGAGGGTGCGTTTCGGAAGCCCTTGCAACGCGCGCATCTGCCCGAACTCGGGTGCCCCAGCGCGGGTGCCGCTGGTATTCAGTATCAAGCCTGCACCGCGCACAAGGATCGAACCGATACTGGTCCTTGCCTAGTGCGGAGGTCCGAATGTCCGAGACAGGTGGGCATATAATGCCGCAAAACTAACCCTTGCATCGCATGTCCCCTGACGTGTCCGTTGGATCGATAACGCACTCCTGTCGTCTACGAGTTCGAAACCCAATCCGACCCGTCATCTGAGACCCTGCTCAGCCAATCTCCCTGAACTGTCCACCGAAACGGGGCAAACCCACAATAGCATGGAGCCTGCACAATGGTCAGCCGATTGTGGGACGAGGAATGCGATCACCAGCACCATCGCGTCTGCGCCTAGGCCCCGCGCTGCTGCGAATTGACCTGCCAATAGGCTTGGGGCAGCAGGGCGCACTGAGCTTCTGCGGTCGATCAAGACGCAGCAATAGCGGAAGGGTGATGTGCTGTGGAAGATCAGGTTGTTCCGACTCGCATCAGCATGGAGCGGCAGGAGTTTAAATCCTTGTCGAAGGATGCGCCGCAGGTCTCGCAGACGTACTGGTGAGTGAAGGGCGACGCCGCGTAGTTGACCGGTTTTTGGCAGGAATGGCAAACGCGGTCCTTGGCGGCATCGCTGAAGATGATGTTGGTACCGACCTTCTGGGCACGTTCGATCACAAACTTCCTAAGAATTGAGATGGCAGCAACAGTGCGATAGTGCCGGGCGGCCGCCGGAAGGGGGTTCTCCCCTCCGCTTGGCTTGTCGACGCGACTTAGGGCGGACAAGTCCAAGACGTTTATGGTGATCGAGCTCGCGTCCTCGACGATGTCACGGGCGAACTGACGATATTGATCGTTCCGGCGCCGAATAATTTTGTCTCGCTGATTTCTTTCCCAGAGACGAAGCCTCTTGTCCTCGCGCCGCCACTTCTCAAACTGAGAGTACGCCTCCGGATGCCACTCGGAATGGTGGCTCCACTCCGCCGCCAAATCAACGAGCCGGGAGGTAGCTGCTGGCAGCGGCTGTATCGCTCGAAACTTTCCTGCGAGTGGTTCCGGCGCTCCTGACCAATCCAGGGACATCAGCCACTGGAGTGCAGCGTCTCTCAAGCCCTGCCGTTTTCCTCTCAGTGAGTCGGTCAACGCAAATCCCTCTAAGACGACGTTGGGTGTGGTGAAGAAGCGTGCTCCCTGTTTGATATTGCTCGCGAGCGTAGCGACGCGAATGCCGTCCGGAAGTCGGCGCCATCCGAGGTGTACTGCCCTGCGTTGACCATTTGGTGCAGGGCTCCTAGCTGGGGAGTCTCGCGTACACGTAAAGACAACCTGCCAACGCCATCCCTCCTCGCACCTCCGCCGAGTCACGACGACCGTTTTAATCCGGCAATCCTGTGGAATAGGACGGTGCATAATCATCGGCCAGCTGACAGTGCGTCGCTCGCCTTGTTGCGTGAAGATGGTCGCCGTTATGATAGTTCTTTGGAGACGCTTGCGCACGCCACGACTTGAATGCGACCATGCGTCCTCTGGCAGGGGCCTAACGGTCACTTGTGAGTGCCCCCCGCCGAAGAGATCAGCAACGCTCATCCCTCCTTGGATCTGATTCGTAATTCTCCCACTCCCATCGAAAGTCTTGGCTCGGATTTCACCGCCCTCCCTCAGCGCCCGGCTACGGGCTTGCTCATAAGCATTGACCACCGCATTGTAATTGCCCCACCATAAGCCGCTACCCTGACGAGCAAGCTTGACTTCGGCTCGACGGCTGCTCTCAACCGAGCGGAGTTCGTTCTTGACCCTCACACGGACCTGCTTGCTTAGAGAGGCCGCAGTCCTTCGGAGTTCCCTGAGCTTGCCCCCAAGATCCGCAAGGCTTTCGTTGATAGGGGCGATGTATGATTTGCCCTGACCGGACGCGCGCATTTTAGTGCGCCTTGCAATTAGAGAGGCTTGTTCACAAAGCACGGCGGAGATTTTCGCAGACGTTTCTGTGATAGCGGGATCATTTTGCATAATCTTTTGGTATTGGCCCCTGGCACCGCGTTCGATCTCGACGAGAGCGTTCCAGAGATCGACCATTCTGCCTAATTCTGCGCTGCAGTCGTCTCCCCAATCGAGCGGTTCTAGAAGCCCATATTGCCTCACCACGACTTCAGTGCCAGCTGGCTCTGGGGCTACGGGACTATGACGCGCAAAATTGATAGTGGGTTCTAATTCCATGCTGCCGGTAACCTACTTCTGCCAGGAGCTAACAACGCCGTTATACCGTGTCCGAGTCTGAGCCTCACGGCCAGTATCCGCCTATGTACCCACTTCCATACCATGAGCCTATTCAACGACCATCCGAGTTCACCGCTGGATGCAGGCCAAGCGCAGCTGGTCTCGGTTTGAAGTTAGGGACAAAGCCGTTTTGCCTGTGCTCGACAGATGAGGGCGCAAGCGAGGGTCGTAAAGGCGAGATGGAGGCCGGAGTGACGCTCGTAGCGGATCGTCGACGACGGAAGCGGCCCAGCCACGCGAGTGTTTGCTCCACGGTCCAGCCGTAGCGTCCCAGCCGTTCTGGTCGATTCCACGCGGTGGTCTTCCGTCAGGTTTTGATGGATCATGCTGCGAGGAGGAAGCGTCTGCTAAGTAGGTCAAGCTTGGCGCAACCTTACATGGAGCGCTTCAGCAGCTTGAGGCGATTGACCAGCCCCTCATCCTGTCCGCTGCTCCAGGGCAAGCGAAGGCCAGCGCGGACGGCGTCCACGTCCTGATAGAGATTATGGGCGAATCTCTCGACGACCTGCACCGCCGCAGGTACGGGCGTCATCTAGCCCTGCATCAAAGGCGGCGATGAGGCCGGACTCGGCCTGCGCGCCACCGCAGCAACTGCAGACGATCCGGCAGAACCGCCGGCCGAGGTCAACCGTCTTAGCCGCCTCGTCGTCTTGCAGCACACGCGCGACTGCAGCGGCGCCGTCGTTATCAAGATCCTCCCCCCGCACGCAGGAGGGACTACAACAATTGTTTCAGCGAAGGCAGTGGTGGAGACCAAGGATAGCGAAGTCGGCGCTGCGGCTGGTGGTGCTTGCAGACGCTGGGTTGCGGTCTCGGCTGGGCGGGTGCGCCGCTCCAACAGCCAGCGCCGGACCTGCTTCATGGTGCCGGAGAAGCAGCGCTGATGGACAGCAGGATCGCCAAGGTTTGCCGCCACGGGCAAGGCGCTGGGGAGGAACTGAAAGCCAAGCCATAGCAAGTTCAGGAGCGGCTTGACCACCAAGATTGTGGCCTTAACCGATGCGCTAGGCAATTTGGTGCGCTTCACCCTCCTGGCAGGTCAGCGCCACGATAGCATTGGCGTCATACCCCTTATTGAAGGGATTGCCTACAAAGCCTTTGTTGCGGACAAGGTGTTTGATGCAAACTGGATTACCTAGCAATAGATGAGCGCGGCGCAGCCGTCGTCATCTCTCAGCCTGCCAAATGTTATCAGCTTCGCGACACTGATCGTTAACTATACACATGGCTTCACCTCACCGACAACTTGTTCGGAAAGCTGTAAATAGATCAACCTGAGCGCCGTGTGCGCCGATAAGATCTACTAGAGCTCATTCGCTCTGATTTATTTCTACGCCCAAGCCATCAACTCACATCGAATCTCTACAAGCCCCAGTCGTAGGGGAGCGCAAAGCAGCCTTGGTAAGCGCGCAACTGTGAACTCACAAGCCAAAGTCTCCGGTAACGTGCTGGTCTTTTCAGAAGCATTAGCGGGAATATAGAAGTCTCTGCTACGAAGCGGCGGAGCACGCGTCACATAATAATATCTCGAACGGGCGGCCTTGTCACGCTCCCAGATGGCATGATTCGAGCTGACTATGAGATTGACCTCCTAGCTCTCCAAAATTTGACCGTTCACCATGGTTCCCGTGCAATATTGTTGCTCGCGCGGGGCACGCAGCGCCTTCGATCAATCCTTGGATCGTGACGAGCAGGCCGAGAAAACTAATATTAAGCAGCCCAAGGGCATGTTCCAGATGTGCACCAGGATCGACTTGCCAGCTTTCTGCGCCTTCTGGAACGCGGCGGCCGTTGCAGGGACTGCTTAAGCGCAATCGCCTGTGGCCGGTCAGAAGAGGCCAAGCAAGATAGGGTGTATGGTCATGATGACTGGGCCTATAAGCAGCTGAAAATGTGGATCAGTTAGTTTTGTCAATGATAGCACGGTCGGCGTTGACCATCGATGACCAATTCTTGGTGCTGTCATGGCCCTTAAGAGATTGTAGTCGCGCCCCACTGACATCGACGTTTTTGAAATCGGCTCCTGCGATGATTGCCCCGGTGAGGTTCGCGCCCGACAGGTCAGAGCCCATCAGCACGACGTCGGTCAAATCAGCGTCCTTGAGATTGGCGTAGTCAAGCCGCGAGCGACCGAGATTGGCACCCTTCAGGTTCGCGCCCGAGAGGTTTACCGAGGTGAACACTGTGCGCATCAGGCCCATGGACTGGTTCTTGATGTCGGCTCCGCCTTTAAGATTGACCAACATTGCGCCGCTCAGGTTGGCCCCCTTGAAATCGCCAATGGGCCTTGCCTCGGTCAGGTCGGCCCCGCTGAAGTTGGCATCCCGGGCCGTGACGCCGAACATTTTCGCACCCACGAGCTTGGCCCCACTTAGGTCAGACTTGAGCAGCCAGGCCTGTTCTAAGTTCGCCCCGCTAAGGTCAGCCCCGCGCAGGTTCGTCTTGTTCAGGCGTGCGGTGCGCAAGTTCGCACCCTTGAGGTTCAAGCCAGAAAGGTCGAGGCCTGACAAGGCCTTGTCCGTCAAATCGATTGGCTGACCGTGGGACTTGGTGATCAGCGCCTCGATGTCGGCTCGGCTCATTTCGGCCTGGGTCATCGCGGGTGTGTTCATATTGGCACCCAGCAGCAAGTCCTGCTCGGCGTAGGCTGGTGCCGCTGCAACACTCAATGCCAGCAGAGCTATGGTGAGGATGCGCATGATGTCATTCCTGGTGATCTGACCGGTATTTTGGACCAGGCCGAGCGAGAGGCTACTGCATGGTGGCGGCCATGGGTAGCCGGGATAACCTGACCGGTTGGCTTTGGACTGGGCTGATTGAGAGGATCAGCCAGGACCAAAGGAGTCGGGCATGCGGCGAGGTCAGAAGACGAGCGCGGAGCAGGTGGTGCTGAAGCTGCGCCAGATCGAGGTGCAGACGGCTCAGAGCGAGAGTTTGGTGCTGGCGTGCAAGGAGGCGGAGATCTCCGAGCAGCTGCGCGACGAATGCCTACGCCAGGAAATCTTCTACTATTTGAAGGGGGCGCAGATCGTGATCGGGTTATGGTAGAATACCTACACCCGCGTCCGGCCGCATTCGTTCCTGGGCTACCCGTCGCCTGCGCCTGTCAGCTTCCCGGGTCTGGCCTTCCAGCTACCCATGCCAGTGACCATGCAGTAGCCTCTTGTAACTTGATCCCAACCTCGCCGGGTATGCTCCTCGGCGCGGTGGCGGGTGAGAGACCGTTAGCCTCTGGGGCCACCAAGCCCGCAAGTGAGCCAGGGTCCTCGCCCGCCGTTCCATCGAACCCGAACAGTCGCTTGGGCCGCTCAACGCGAAGCCCGCTTGCGCAAGGATGGGATCAGATGGACGCTCCTGTTGTCGGGATCGACGTGGCCCGTGACCGCCTCGATATTCACGTTCATCCCTCTGGAGCGAACTTCGCCGTTGATCGTACGACCGAGGGTGTGGAGCAGCTGTGCGAACGCCTCCGGCCCCTGAAGCCGAAGCTCGTCGTCCTGGAGGCAACCGGCGGTTTGGAAGCCATGGTGGCACGTGCTCTCACCAGCTGGAGGCTGCCAGCCGTGATCGTGAACCCAGCACAGGTCCGTGCTTTCGCTCACGCCTTGGGCCAACGCGCCAAGACCGACCGCATCGACGCCACCGTGATCGCCCGGTTCGCGGCGGCCACCAACCCACCCGTTCGCGCTCGGGCCGATGCCAAGACTCAGGCCTTGGCTGATCTCGTCACAAGACGCCGTCAGATCGTAGGACTGATTGCGTCCGAGCGGCAGCGAGCGAGCCAAGCTCCATCGTGCATTCGAGATAGCGTCCGGCGCGTCATGGATGCGTTGGAGCAGGAGCAGAGTGTAATCGACCGCTCGATCGATGCAGAGGTAGACCGGTCGCTTGAATGGCGCAGGAAGGAGACCCTCCTGACCTCCGTTCCTGGTGTTGGACCGACGATCGCACGAACCCTGATCGCGGAGCTGCCCGAGCTTGGAAGCCTCAACGGAAAGCAAGTCGCCGCGCTGGTCGGCTTGGCTCCTTGGACGCGGCAATCCGGTCAGTGGCGAGGGAGGAGCTTCATCGCAGGCGGTCGCGCACCTGTTCGCACGGCGCTGTTCATGGGGGCCATGGTGGCCAGCCGTCATAACGCCGCGCTGAAAACCTTCCGTGACCGGCTCATCGCAGCCGGTAAGCCCAAGCTCGTCGCCCTGATTGCCACCGCTCGGAAGCTGATCACCATCCTCAACGCCATCCTGAGAGACGGAACGCCATGGCAACCCGCTTGACCAGCAAGACAGTCGCTCACTCGGCTCGGTTCAAAATACCAGGCAGGTCAGACCTATAGCGCATCCCTCGCTGCATGGTGGTCGAACGTACCATTACATCGCGGGATCAAACACCTAAGGCTCCCTGCGTATATGTAAATAAAACGAACGTTTTTCTGACAGGCGACCGCGCCCCCCTCCTGGCACACTCCAATAGCCCCGTTTCTGTTAGGAAAGCGTGATAGTAAATCTATTGCTAGAAAAACGTTCTTGTGCGACTATGCTGACATGCTTGTCGGCTACGCGCGCGTCTCGACCCAGGATCAGAACCTCGACCTGCAGCGCGACGCGCTGACCAAGGCCGGCTGCGAGCGGATCTTTGAGGAGAAGAAGAGCGGCAAGGCGGGCACCAAGCGCCCGGAGTTCGAAGCCGCCCTCGCCTACCTGCGCCCCACCGACGTGCTGGTGGTGTGTGACCTGACCGTTATTTTGGACCGAGCCGATTGAGAGGCTACTGCATGGTGGCGGCCATGGGTAGCCGGAAGGCCAGATCCGGTAAGGTGACAGGCGCGGGCGGCCGGTAGCCCAAGGACGAATGCGGTCGAACGCGGTTGTAGGTATTCTGCCAGATCCCAATCACGGTCTGTGCCTCCTTGAGAGAGTAGAAGATCTCTTGGCGTAGGCACTCGTCCTTCAGCTTGCCATTGAAGCTCTCACAATAGCCATTCTCCCACGGCGATCCTGGTGCAATGTACTGGATCTGCGGGCCGGTTTTGGCGACCCATTTCCGCAAAGCCTTCGAGATCATCTCTGGGCCGTTGTCGCAGCGGATGTTGTCGGGGATGCCATGCAGGCACATCGCATCGGCCAGCGCCTCGATCACACCCAGACTGTTGATGCGCCTCGCGACCTTTAGAGCCAGGCAGGTGCGACTGTGCTCGTCGATCAGCGTCAGGATACGCAGGCTTCGCCCGTCATGGGTCTGGCCCTGCACAAAGTCGAAGCTCCAGACGTGATTGCGATGGAGAGGCCGCAGCCGTACGCAGGAGCCATCGTTCAACCACAGCCGGCTTCGCGGCCGATGCTTTTGCGGGACCTTGAGCCCCTCACGACGCCAGATCCGCTGAACCCGGTCCTTGCCCACCTGCCACCCAGCTGCCTGCAGCAGCGCGGTGACGCGGCGGTAGCCGTAGCGTCCGTACTCAGACGCCAGGGCGATGATGGCGCGGGTCAGCGTATCCTCGTCAGCTGGCACGGTGGGCACGTAGCGTTGCGTGCCCCGGTGCTGGCCAACGATCCGGCAGGCATGGCGTTCTGAGAGACCATACTTCTCACGAATGCCGTCGACTGCCTGCCGGCGTCGCTCCGGGGCTATAAGTTTCCCGCGGCGACGTCCGCCAGCACCTGCTTCTCCAGGGACAAGTCAGCCACGAGCCGGCGCAATCGAGCGTTCTCGCGCTCCAGATCCTTCATCCGACGGGCTTGGTCGATCTGCAGGCCGCCGTACTCCTTGCGCCAGCGATAATAACTCTGCTCGGAGATCTCCGCGAGCTATGCAGGATTTTA
>NZ_NKUI01000041.1 GCF_014845115.1 Methylorubrum zatmanii
AGGGCCGGTCGTCGCGCACCACCGTCCAGAGCCGGCCCGTGCGGGTCTTGCCCTTGGCCAGGACCGGCACCGGCGTATCGTCGAGATGCAGGCGCTCGGCTCCCCGGACATGGGCCTCGATCCGGGCGACCAGGGGCGACAGGGCGGTGGTGACGGCCCCGACCCAGCCGGCGAGCGTCGAGACGTCGATCGGTACGCCCTCGTGGGCGAAGCGCTGGCTCTGGCGGTGCAGCGGCAGGTGAAGGCCGAACTTGGCCATCATCACCTCGGCCAGGAGGTTCGGCCCAGCCCGGCCCCGCGGGATCGGATGGAAGGGAGCCGGATTCTGCGCGAGGGTCTCACAGTCGCGGCAGGAGAAGCGCTCGCGCACGTGCTGGATCACCACCCAGCGGGCCGGGATCCGCTCCAGGGTCTCGGTGCTGTCCTCGCCGATCGGGCGAAGCCGCGTCCCGCCGCAGCAGGCGCAGGTGGTCGGTCCGGGATGGACGACGCGCTCGCGCGGCAGATGTTCGGGCAGGGGCCGGCGGGCGGGCTTGCGCCGGGAGAACGCCGTGGTGGCACCCGCTTCGGGCTCGGCCGTCGCCTGCGCCTCGGTCTCGGCCAGGGTCTCCTCCAGATCCTCCAGCGTGAGTTCGAGCTGATCGATCCGGGCACTGCGTTCCGAGGAGGCCCCGAAGCGTTCCCGTCGCAGCCGGGCGACCTCCAGCTTCAGCCGTTCGACCGCGATCTCGGACACGAGCCGCGCCGCGCGCTCGGCCAGGATCATGGCGTGGGCGGCAGCGAGATCGGTGGGAAGCGGCGGGGGCTCGGGCGCGTTCGGCACGCCTTAGAGAAGAGCATATCGCTCAGCCTTTGTAACGCGTTATCCTCAGCCGACCGCACCAGGACGCCACGTCTCCTGCGGCATGCGCCAATCGATGCCCGAGAGCAGGTAACCGAGCTGCGCCGTCGAGATCGTCACGGCTCCATCCGCCACCGAGGGCCACAGGAAGCGGCCGCGGTCGAGCCGCTTGGTGTAGAGGCACGCGCCCTGGCCATCGTGCCAGATCACCTTGATCAGGTCGCCGCGCCGGCCGCGGAACACGAACAGGTGCCCGCCATGGGGATCGCGCTTCAGCGTCTCCTGGACGATCAGCCCCAGGCTGGAGAAGCCTTTGCGCATGTCGGTGTGGCCGGTGGCCAGCCAGACCCGGACGTTGGCCGGCAGCGGGATCATCGGCCCTCCAGGGCATCGAGCACCCGACGCAGCGCCGCCGCATCGACGTCCCGGTCGACCTTGAGACGCCGACCACCGCCGAGATCGATCTCCATGATCCCCGTCTTGCGCCGCGCTCGACGGGGCTGGCCCGCAACACTCGGATCATCCGGCTGCAGGGCCGGAACTGCCGGCGACGGCTCCAGGGTGATCGCGACGGGCACGAAGACCGGGGCCTGCCCGTCCCCGCCCAAACGGCCTTGCCGAGCTTGGCGTCGCCAGGTGAACAGCAGACCTTGGGCGATCCCGTGCCGGCGCGCCACCGAGCACACCGACACGCCAGCCTCGTACGAGGCTTCGACGATCCGCGCCTTGTCCTCGAACGACCAGCGCCGCCGCCGTTCGACCCCCTCCAGTACCTCAACCCGCATCGCCCCGACCCGCTGACCTTAACGCCAGCATTAAAGTCAGGCTTCAGCCGGGTGCGCGACGCCGTCCAGCCCGGCCATCACCGGACGCATACCCCGAGGACGCACCGCTTCCCCTTCGGTCGCGACGGCGCAGCGGGAGTTTTGTGAAAGACACTTCGCCGTTCAATTCAGGAAATTGCGGGCGCCGTCCGGATCGGCCAAGCCTGCCTGCGGGCTGTAGGGCAGCGAGGCGATCAGCAGGATCAGCAGCAGCGCCACGGTCGCGCAGGCCAGGGCCGCGCCCAGCCTCTGGGGGTCGAACCGACGGCTGCCGATCACCGCGCAGCCCAGCGTGAAAGCTGCCGCTTCGGCAATGGGTATCAAATGTGGGATGGTCATCGATCCGTCTTGTCCTCGGTCGCAGGGGGCGTGCGGGCACATCTCTGGAAAAGTGGCACTCCGTTCGCTGCAGGAGTTTAACGGCAAGCACGCGGCTTCGCTCCCGGAATACATCTGAGAGGACGGACGAGCCGGAAAAAAAGTCCGCCTCAAGGCATCGAAGACGGAAGCTTGGCCATTTCAAGCGATGCCTCTTCTTCAAAATCTCGAACGCCGTTGCTCAAGGACCGGCCAATAGCACCGTGCCCGGCGAGGCCCGTGACATCCATGTAACGAGCATTTAACCCGTTCCTTGCATCTATAGCGCATGGCGTGTTCAGATGTGAGTGGTGGCTCGGGCGCGATAACTGCGAACGCGGTGATGCTCCCGGTTGCCTTGCTCGCCGCAACCCTGATCGGCGCCCTCTGGTTCAACGGCCCGGTCGCCGCGCCCGACAGGCCGGTCGCTGTCCTGTTTCCGCCCTGGTGGAGTGAGGAGCGGACCCTGGGCGCGGCGGCCGACGCGGGCGGGGCCGTCCTGGGTCTCGGCCGCCTGTCGGGCCTCGTCGTCACTCAATCCTCTGATCCCGGCTTCCCCGAACGCCTTCGGGCGGCCGGGGCCCTCATTCTGTTCGATCCGAGAGGCTTCGGCCTCTGCACGCCTTCCCGAGAGCGACTACGATGACATCCGCCCCCCTGCGCGATCTCGATGGCCTGCGCCGCTCGGTCGGTCGTGGCCTGATCGCGCTGCTCTGGCTGCACGTTCCGTTCAATGCCGGCGTGGCCTGCGCCGTGGGGAATCCGATCGTGCCGCAGGTCATCCTGGGCCTGATTCTGGCCGTGGCGGCGACCGCGACCCGGCGGCTGCACGGGGACGGCCTGCGACGCGCCTCACCGTGGCGGTGGCGGTGATCGGCACGGTATCGCTGCTGCTCAAAGCGGCGGAGGGACATGCTTGGCAGCTCGATCTGCATATGTATTTCTTCGCCGCCTTGGCGGTGTTGTCGGCCTATTGCGACTGGCGGGTGCTGCTCACCGCGGCCGGGACGATCGCTTTGCATCACCTCGGCCTGAACCTGCTCCTTCCCGCCGCCGTCTATCCCGACGGAGCCAATCTCAGCCGGGTCGTGCTCCATGCGGTGATCGTGGTGGTCGAGACCGCGGTGCTAGTATGGCTCAGCCTGCAGCTCGCCTCGCTCTTCACGGTCTCGTCCCGCTCGGTCGCGGCCGCCGAAGCCGCCCGTGCCGCCGAGAACGAGGCGCATGCCCGCCAGAGCGCGGCCGAGTCGGAGGCGCGCGCCGCCCGCCGCCGGACCGCAACCGATCTGGCCGAACGCTTCGAGAGCAGCGTGGACCGTTTGGTGCAACAGGCGGCCGGGTCCGCCAACCGGGTGCGGATCGCCTCTCAGGAACTCTCCGCCGCCGCCGGCGCCGCCGCCCAGCAGACCAGTGTCCTGTTCTCGGCCTCGCAGGAGACTGCCGCCGACGTTCAAGGCGTCGCCGCCGCCGCCAGCACGCTCTCCGCCACGGCGCATGAGATCGGCAGCCACATGGCGCGGGCCGCCGAGGTGGCGGGCCGGGCTGCGCAGGAAGCGGGGCAGACCAACGACACCATGCGCGCCCTGGCCGAGGCCGTCCAGCGCATCAATCAGATCGTCCTCCTGATCGGTACCATCGCCGAGCAGACCAATTTGCTGGCCCTGAATGCCACCATCGAAGCCTCGCGGGCCGGCGCGGCGGGACGCGGCTTCGGCGTCGTGGCGGGTGAGGTCAAGGCGCTCGCGACCCGCACCGCCCGCGCCACGCAGGAGATCGAGGCGCAGATTCTCGCCGTTCAGCAGCAGACGGGGCAGGCCGTCGCCGCCATTGACCGGATCGGCGTGACGATCGAGGAACTCGGCAGCATCACGCGCTCGGTGGCCGACGCCGTCGAGGGCCAAGTGAGAACCACCGACGACATCGCCGGCAATGCCGGCCGCGCGGCCCTGCGCACCGAGGCCGTCTCCGGCAATCTCGACGGCCTCGCCCGCGCGGCCGAGATCCCCGGCACCGCCGCCACCGCCGGCCTCGACGCCGCCGAGCATCTCGCGGGGGAGTGCGACATCCTCGCCGACACCGTCCGCACCTTCGTCGCCACGCTCAGGGCTGCCTGAAGCCCAGGTCAGGCCTCTACCTCTGCCACGGGCCCTCTTGGCAGAGATCGATTTGCGCGTTTGATGGGCAGAGCCGCCAATCGACGGCATCGCTGACGCTGCGAATCGATGAAGGGACGGCATGGGCAGGCGCGATAAGGGGCAGATTGCCCATGACGGCACCGCTTCCCTGATCCAGCGGCTGGTGCAGGCCCCGCCCCTGTCCGACCCGGAAACGGCACGGCGGCGTCTCGGCGAGATCGCCGACGCCTTGCCCGAAGCCCTGCGCGAGGGACCGGCCGCCGACCTCCTGCTGGCGCTTGCCGACCACTCCACCTTCCTCTGGTCCCTGGCCTCCCGCGATCCGAACCGCCTCGCCCGGCTGTTTCAGGAGGCGCCGGAGGCCGCCGATGCCCGGCTGATCGCGAGCCAGCGGGCGGCCGGCCGGGGCGGGGAGGGCGCCGCGCCCGATCTCGACGCGGTTGGCAAACTCCTGCGCCGGAACCGGGCCGAGCACGCCCTGCTGGTCGCCCTCGCGGATATCGGCGGGCTCTGGCCGCTGGAGCGGGTGACCGCCGCGCTGTCCGACTTCGCCGACGCCTCCGTCGCGGCGGCGGTCGATGCCATGCTCCTGCAGGCGGCCTCCGCCGGCCGCTTCCATCCAGTGGAGAGGGAGGATCCCCAGGCCGGGTCCGGCCTCGTGGTGCTGGGGCTCGGCAAGCTCGGCGGGCGCGAGCTCAACTATTCGAGCGACATCGACCTGATCGTCTTCTTCGATCCCGAGGTCGCACCGCTGAAGGAGGGGCTGGAGCCGACGCCGTTCTTCACCAAGCTCGCGCAAGGGGTCGCCAAGCTGCTGCAGGAGCGCACCCGCGATGGCTATGTCCACCGAGTCGACTATCGGCTGCGCCCCGATCCCGGTTCGACCCCCACGGCCATGAACCTCGCCTCGGCCTACGTCTATTACGAGACCACCGGCCAGAACTGGGAGCGGGCGGCCTTCATCAAGGCGCGGGCCATCGCCGGCGACATCCCGGCCGGCGAACGCTTCCTGGCCGACCTGACGCCCTTCATCTGGCGCAAGTATTTCGACTTCGCGGCGATTGCCGACGTGCACGCCATGAAGCGCCAGATCCACGCCGTGCGCGGGCACGAGGCGCTGGCGGTGGCCGGCCACGACATCAAGCTCGGACGCGGCGGCATCCGCGAGATCGAGTTCTTCGTGCAGACCCAGCAGCTGGTCTTCGGCGGCCGCCGGCCGAGCCTGCGCGGGCGCTCCACCGTACCGATGCTGGCGAGCCTGCACGAGGACGGTTGGATCTCCGCCGAGGCGCGGGACGAGCTGAGCGCGGCCTATGCCTTCCTCCGCACGGTCGAGCACCGCCTGCAGATGGTGCGCGACGAGCAGACCCAGCGCCTGCCGACCGACCGGGCCGAGCTGGAAGACTTCGCGCGGTTCGCCGGCTTCCCGGACCTCGCCGGTTTCGAGGCGGCCCTGCTCGGCCATGCCCGCCGGGTGCAGGCCCATTACGCCCTGCTGTTCGAGGCCGGGCCCGATCTCTCCTCGGAGGTCGGCGATCTCGTCTTCAGTGGCGCCGCCGACGATCCGTCCACGCTCGCCACCCTGCGCAGGCTCGGCTTCCGCGATCCCGAGCGCGTCTCCGACACCGTGCGCGGCTGGCATTTCGGCCGGCGCGCGGCCGTGCGCAGCGCCCGTGCCCGCGAGGTGCTGACCGAACTCGTGCCGGCCCTGCTCCAGGCACTCGCTGGCACGCCGGACCCGGATGCGGCCCTGGCCAATCTCGACCGCGCCTTCGGCCGTATGCCGGCGGCGGTGGAGCTTCTGACGATCCTGCGCGAGCACGAGCAGCTGCGGCTGCTCTTCGCCGACCTGCTCGGCAGCGCGCCGCGTCTTGCGGGCACCGTCGCCTTCTCGCCCCACGTGCTCGACGCGGTGATCGATCCCGAATTCGTCGACCCTGCCGTCGATCCCCCTGCCATCGCCGCGCATTACCGCGCCTTGCTCGGCAAGCCCGACAGCCACGAGATCTTCCTCGACCGCAGCCGCGACGCCGCCCGGCAATTGCGCTTCCTGGCCGGGGCGCGGCTGCTCTCCGGCATCCTGACGCCGCGCGCGGCGGGCGAAGCCTTCTCGGCCATCGCCGACGCCGCCGTCGCCACGGCACTGGAGGCGACCTCCCGCGCGTTCTTCACGGATCACGGCGCGGTTCCGCGGGGGCGCATGGTCGTGCTCGGCTACGGTCGCCTCGGCTCGCGCCAACTGACGGCCGAATCCGATCTCGACCTCGTCGTGCTCTACGATTTCGACCCGGAGAACCGCATCAGCGCCGGGCCGAAGCCCCTCGATGCCGCTGTCGCCTATAACCGGCTGACCCAGCGCCTCGTCGCGGCCCTGACCGCGCCGACCCGGCGCGGCCTGCTCTACGAGGTGGATCTGCGCCTGCGACCCGGCGGTGGCCAGGGAGCGGTGGCGACGCAGTTTCGCAGCTTCCGCGCCTATCAGCGGGAAGACGCCGACCTGTGGGAGCATATGGCGCTCACCCGCGCCCGCGTGATCGCCGGAGACCCGAGCCTCGCCGCGGAGGCTCAGGAGACGATCCGTAGCGCCCTGATGCAAGCACGAGACTGGGAGACGGTGCGCCGTTCCGTCCGCGAGATGCGCGCCACGGTCGAGCGGGAGAAGGGCGATCACGGCCCCCTCGACCTGAAGCTCAGCCCCGGCGGGCTGCTCGACCTCGACTTCCTGGCCCAGGCCATGGTTCTCGGCCACGCTCGGACCCATCCCGGCCTGATCGGCCGCGACGCGGCGGAGGTGTTCGCCCAGGCGGCGGAGGCGGGCCTGATCGAGGCCGACGAGGCGGAGCGTTTGGGGAGTGCCTACCGCCACCTCGACGACGGGCATCAGTGGCAGCGCCTGATGGTCGAGGGGGACCCGACAGAAGCCTCTGCCGTCGCCCTGGCCCGACTTGCGCGCGCCGCGAACCTGCCCGACGCGAAGGCGCTCACCGCCCGCCTCGACGAGGAGCGGCGGACGGTGCGCGCACTCTTCGACCGCCGGCTCGGCACACCGGATTAGGTGTATGGTCCCGGCACGACCTGCCGTTCGGTGCGCGGCATGGCGGTGGGAACGCGGCCGATGCCGCTGGCCTGATCGCCGCACTCCCGTCGCCTCGACCCGGCCGCGACTTTTGCGGGATGAGTTGCCTGCGCGGGAACGGGTTGCAGGATGGGAGGGCCGCCCCCTAATCTGACGTCCATGAGCGTCGTCGCGATCGATTTCGAGACCGCCAACGAGCGGCGCGACAGCGCCTGCGCGGTCGGGCTCGCCTGGATCGAGGGGGGCCGCGTGGTGCGGCGCGAATCCCGTCTGATCCGCCCGCCGCAGATGCGGTTTTCCCCCGGCAACATCCGCATCCACGGCATCCTGCCGGCGGATGTGCGCGACGCGCCGAGCTTCCCCGAAGTCTTCGCCGAATTCGCGCCGGACCTCGGCGGCCGGCTGCTGCTCGCCCACAATGCCGGCTTCGACATGGGCGTGCTCGCCGCCTCGCTCACGGCCTGGGGCGAGCCGGTGCCGGAGATGATGGGCCATTGCACGCTGCAGATCGCCCGGCGCATCTTTCCCGATCCGGCCGGCCACGGCCTCGCGAAGGTCGCCGCGCGCCTCGGGATCCGCTTCGAGCACCACGATGCGGGCGAGGATGCCTATGCCTGCGCCGAGATCGCCCTCGCCGCCCTGCGCGAGACCGGCGCGACCGACATTGCCGACCTCGCCCGCGGCCTCGGCCTGACGCCGATTCAAGCCGCCGCGACGCCGCGACGGGACTTCACCCGCTCCACCTCCGCCCGGGCCATCAGGGCCTCCGGCATCGTCGATCGTCGTCCGAAGGGGGAGCTGCGCTTCGCCATGCGCGGCAGCACCGGCAACCGCTACGTTCTCGCGTTCGAGGAACAGGCGGACGGCCCTTATCTGCGCTGTTCCTGCCCGGCCGGCACGCACCGTCGCCGCTGCCGCCACGTCGATGCGCTGGTCGAGGGGGACGTGACGGACCTCACCTCGAACAATCTTGAGGATGTCGAGCGCCTGCGCCAACGTCTCGACGGCAAGAGCGTGGGCCCCCTCCGCGCGAAGGGCGTCGCGGCGGCGTGAAGAGCCGATTGAGACGCGAACGCTATGGCCTCGCCCTCATCCCGATGCACCGGAACGCGGCCGATGCCGCGAAATCTCGCGAAGACCGGAGGGGTCATCAACACCCGCCGGTGCGGGCATCTCGGTGCCTGTTCGAGCAATCCGCTTCGGCAGCCATGACAGGCCTCATTGAGGCACTGCGCCAGCAGTCTCGAAGCAGCCCTCAACCCTTCTCCCGGCGGAGGAATCCCCTGGGATCGCCGGTTCCGGTGTGCTTCGAGGCCGATCTGTCGCTCGGCGCCTCAGCATGAGGATGGCAGGACTTGCCCAGCAAGTGAGTGGGAACAGGCTCTCACGATGAGAGCTTAAATCCGGTATGATTGCGACGATAGACTTTGGCTGAACAGCAAGCCCTGTTTCGCGGCTGATTGCCTGAACTTTGGGCGTACTCCGTCACCGCGTGCGTAACCCCAGGACTTGCGGCGGCGCCGGACCGGCACCGCCGCAGGCGCCTCACAGACTCGCCTCCTCGAAGGCCCGCACCCATTCCGCGCAGATCCCGGAGCGGACGATGTCGTCGAGGGTGAATTCCACGATCGGGATCGCCATCAGCCGGCTCTTCACGAGGTGGATGACCGTGCGCAGGCCGGAAGTCTCACGCAGATCGGTCTGCGAGACGTCGCCGTTGATGATCACTTGGCAATCGTCGCCGATGCGGGTCAGGAACATCTTGATTTCGGCGGTGGTGGTGTTCTGTGCCTCGTCGAGGATCACGAGGCAGTTCTTGAAGGTGCGTCCGCGCATCACCTCGAACGGCACCACCTCGATGTCGCCGGCCTTCACCGCGATGTCGAAGGCGGCGGCGCCCATGCGCTCCTTCATGGTCTCGGTGAGCGGCGCGACCCAGGGCGCGATCTTCTCTTCCAGCGTGCCGGGGAAGAAGCCGAGCGAGCGGCCGGAGGGAACGTTGGGTCGGGTGATGACGACCTTGGCGATCCGCCGCTGGCGGAGCAGGTCGGCGGCGCGGGTGCCGGCGATGAAAGTCTTGCCGGTTCCGGCGGGCCCTAGAACGATGACTTGTGAAGATGACGCGAGGGCGTCGAGGTATTGACCTTGTTTGTCCGTGAGCGGTTGGATCGGTGCGGGGTTACGTTCCTCGTCGAAGCGGGTCCGATGCATCCGGATCGGTCGGTCCTCAACCAGTTCAAGCCGTGCGCGTCGTCTCTTCATGGATCAACACTCCACCTTGACTCGTGCGTGACGCTCGTAAACTCGCTTTTTCAACCGGTCTCGACTGTGCGAACACTCCTTCGATTCGGCGAAGACACCGCCGATCTTCGATCATCGACACGCAAGAGCAAAGCCAATTGTCCCGAGTCGGTTCCGCGACACGACGAGAAGGCTGTGGAGCGCGTCTTTACGGCAACGCTTCTTGCGGGCCTTCAGCGTCGCAGGTGCCGGCGACGGGGGCGTGACGGGCGGACGAAGAAGCGATGAACCCTCGCGCCTCTCGGCGGCGGTCGCGGATCGGGACGATCCTGCATGGGCCATCGTGGGCGTCGCCCTCCTCGGGCGAGCGGGCGGCCGGCTCACCTCGCAGGCGGGCCGGCGGGACGCTTCAGCCGGGCTGGAGGAAGCTGTCGAGCACCATCTTCCGGCCGGCCTTGTCGAAGTCAACGGTCAGCTTGTTGCCGTCAACGCCCGCGACGGTGCCGGGGCCGAACTTGGTGTGGAAGACGCGCTGGCCGCCGGAAAAGGCGGAGGGTGTCGCGGTGGATTTGGCAACCAGTTCGCCCTCGATCTCCCGCGGCCCGCCCGAGCGTCCGCCGCCGCGCCCGCTGCCGAAGCCGCCGGCGGTGTTGGCCTGGGCCCGCTGCCAGCCCGGCGTGCCGTAGGACGAGCCGAACGGCGCCGGGTTGCGGTCGAAGCGCGAGGCTCCGGCCGAGAAATGGGCGGGCGCCTCGATCACATCGACGGCATGAGGCGGCAACTCGTCGATGAAGCGGGAGGGAATGGTCGAGGACCACAGCCCGTGGATGCGCCGGTTGACCGCGAAGGACAGCTTGGCGCGCTTGCGGGCACGGGTGAGCCCGACATGGGCGAGCCGCCGCTCCTCCTCGAGGCCGGCCCGCCCGCTCTCGTCGATGGCGCGCTGGTTCGGGAACAGGCCGTCCTCCCAGCCGGGGAGGAACACGGTATCGAATTCGAGTCCCTTGGCGGCATGGAGCGTCATCAGCGAGACGCGGTCGGCCCCCTCCGCCTCGCTGGCTTCCATCACCAGGGAGACGTGTTCGAGGAAGCCCGCCATATCCGGGAATTCCTCCATCGAGCGGACGAATTCCTTGAGGTTTTCGAGCCGCCCGGCGGCATCGGCGGAGCGGTCCTTCTGCCACATCTCGGTGTAGCCGGATTCCTCCAGGATCGTCTGCGCGACCTCCGGGTGGGGCTTGGCCTCTACCAGCCGGGTCCAGCGGGAAAAGCTCTCGACGAGGCCGCGCAGCATCGAGCGGGCGCGGGGCTTCAGCTCGTCGGTCTCGATCAGCTTCCGCGCCGCGGCGAGCAGCGGGATCCGGTCGGCGCGGGCATAGGCGTGCAGCGTCTGCAACGTCGCGTCGCCCAGGCCCCGCTTCGGCGTGTTGAAGATGCGCTCGAAGGCGAGGTCGTCGGCCCCGTTCATGGTGACGCGGAGATAGGCCAGCGCATCGCGAATCTCGGCCCGCTCGTAGAAGCGCGGGCCGCCGATGACCCGGTAGGGTAGGCCGACCTGCACGAAGCGGTCCTCGATCTCGCGCATCTGCGCCGAGATCCGCACCAGCACCGCGATCTCGGAGAGAGGATGGCCCTTGCGCTGGAGCGATTCGATCGACTCGGCGATCTGGCGTGCCTCTTCCTCCGAATCCCAGGCGCCGGTCACGGTCACGGGCTCGCCCGCCGCGTCCTCCGTGCGGAGCGTCTTGCCGAGCCGGCCCTCGTTCCTGGCGATCAGCCCGGAGGCGGCGGCGAGGATATGGCCGGTGGAGCGGTAATTGCGCTCCAGCCGCACCACGGTCGCGCCGGGAAAGTCATGCTCGAAGCGCAGGATGTTATCGACCTCGGCGCCGCGCCAGCCATAGATCGACTGGTCGTCGTCGCCGACGCAGGCCACGTTCTTGCGCGCCTGGGCCAGCAGGCGGAGCCAGAGATACTGGGCGACGTTGGTATCCTGATACTCGTCGACCAGGATGTAGCGGAACCGGTCCTGGTAATTGGCCAGGATGTCCGGGTTGTCGCGCCAGAGCTTGAGGCAGAGCAGCAGAAGATCGCCGAAATCGACCGCGTTGAGGGTGGCGAGCCGGGCCTGATAGGCGGCATAGAGCTGGCCGCCCTTGCCGAAGGCGAAGGCCTGTGCCTCGCCGGGGGGCACCTGCTCGGGGCCGAGGCCCCGGTTCTTCCAGCCATCGATGGTGTGGGCCAGCGACCGGGCCGGCCAGCGCTTCTCGTCGATGTTCTGGTCGGCGATGACCTGCTTCATCAGGCGCAGCTGGTCGTCGGTGCCGAGGATGGTGAAGTCGGATTTGAGCCCGACCAACTCGGCGTGACGGCGCAGGATCTTGGTGCCGATGGCGTGGAAGGTGCCGAGCCAGGGCATGCCCTCGCCCGCCGGGCCGATCAACTGGCCGATGCGGTGTTTCATCTCCCGCGCGGCCTTGTTGGTGAAGGTCACCGAGAGGATGTCGTAGGGCCGTGCCTTGCCGGTGGCGATCAGGTGAGCGATGCGCGTCGTCAGCACACGGGTCTTGCCGGTGCCGGCGCCCGCGAGCACGAGCACGGGTCCCTCCGTCGCCTCGACGGCGCGGCGCTGTTCCGGGTTCAGGCCGGAGAGGTAGGAGGCTCCGTCGGGCCTCAGCGCGGCCATGGCGCGGGCGGCGATGGAGACGGGAGCGGGGGCGCCGTCGTCGGACGGGCGCGGCCGGGACGCGTCGGGCTCGTGTATCATGGCTGCATCCCTGGACCAAAAGGCGAACGCCGTCGAGCCCCGATCCGGAACCGAGGCCCCCTCTTACGCGTCACACGGGAAGTGAAAACGGATCGAGATAAAGGACACGAGGCCATGCGCGCCCCGTTACTCGCCCTCCTGACCCTGCTCGCCGCCGCCGCGCCGGCCCTGGCGCAGAGCCCCGGCAACCGGGGGGCCACGACGCGGATGAACGAGAATTTCGAGACGCGGAACCAGATCCGCAACTTCGAGCAACGGCAGACCTTGGAGAACAGCGCCGTCCGCAACCAGATCCAGCGGGCGCCGCTCAACGTTCCGCCGCCGACCGGCCCGGCTTACGGCCCCCGTCGCTGAGCCTCGTCCAAGCTTAAGCGTGGGATGCGAGCCGACCTTCGTCTGTGCTATGGCCGCCTGAACGAGTTGTGCGAAATCCGTCTCCGCCTCCACTCGGTGGATCGGCTTACCGAACTCGAGGTGAATCCTGCGGCCCGCAGGCCAGGCGGAAGCGATAACGGTGCGTGATTTCCTGACCGCGCTTGCGGGCGCCGTCGTGCTGGTCCTCGTGGCGGCGCTGGTCGTGCCGCCCTTCATCGACTGGTCGGCCCATCGCGCGCTGATCGATCGTACCCTGGCCGATTCCCTCGGCGCCGGAGCCCGCAGCGAGGGCACCGTCGATCTGCGTTTCCTGCCTTCGCCGCATCTGCGGCTCGGCCGGCTGCGGCTCGGCACCGGGGACGGACCGGCCATCGATGCCCGCTCCGTCGAGGCCGAGATCGCCCTGGCGCCGCTGCTGAAGGGCGAGGTGCGCTTCATCCAGACCTCGATCGAGGACGCCGCCCTCACCTTGCCGGTCTCGGACGAAGCGTTGCTGCTGCCGGAGGGCGCGCAGGCGTTCCGCCGCGACATCGTCATCGATGACCTGACCATTCGCCGCCTGTCCGTCGCCACCCTGCGCAGGGGCGAGGCGCCACAGGAACAGGTGAGGGCGGAGAATCTGCGCCTGAGGGCTCCCGCCCTTGCCGGACCGTGGCTGATGGAGGGAACGGCGAAGGGCAGCCCGTTCCATTTGGTCACGAGTGCCGCCGGACCGGAGGGTGGGTTCTCGCTCAAGCTGACCGGCGGCGGCGACACCGTGCCCCGGCTGGAAGTGGATGCGCGGCTCGCCTTCAAGCCCGTGGAAGCCGCTTTTGGACAGACGCCGCAACGCGGTCTCGTGCCAGAGGCGGAAGGGTCGGCGCGGCTCACTGTCGGCCCCCCGGTGCAGCCGGCCGGCGCGACGTTGCCCTTCACGATGGCCGCCAAGTTCATCTCTCATGGAGCGGTCGTCGAGGCGAAGACGGTCGATCTCGAACTCAACCCCGGCGGCAAGGCGGCGCGCCTCTCGGGGAGCGGCCGCCTCGACCTGCGCGAGGCCCGGCTCGGCCTGACCCTGCGCACCCGCCGCCTCGATCTCGACGGGCTCCTGTTGTCGTCCGGGGGGCGGGCGCTTCTGGATCAGGGACTGACCTCCGGCGCCCTGACCCCGCCGCTGATGCTCGATCTCGACCTCGCCGCGGAGAGCATGGCGCTGGGCCTCGACGACTGGGCGAATGTCGCCCTGCGCGGCACCTTCGACCGGACCGGCGGCCTCGTGCTGCGCCGCTTCGAGGGCACCGCCCCCGGCGAGGCGAGGGTGGCGGCGACCGGGGAGGCCGAACTGTCGGGGGCGCCCCGCTTCTCCGGGCATGTCGAGATCGCCGCGCGCAATTCCGAGGGCCTCGGGCGCTATCTCGGCCGGATCGGAGCGGCGGAGAGCCTTGCGGTCATTCTCGACGGACGCGCCCTCGATCTCGGCACCGATCTGTCGGCGGCGGGAGCGGACCTGTCGGTGCGCAACCTGCGCCTCGCGCTCGGCGATGCCCGCCTGACCGGCAATGCCCGCTACGCCAGGGCGGAGGCGGACGGGCGCGGGCGCCTCGACGCGCAGATCGGCGCGAGCGGCCTCGACATCGCCGAACTGCCCCCGGTCGGCCAGCTGATGGCGGGGCTCAACCGGCTCGATCTCGGCCTGACCCTGAAGGCGCGCGACGTACGCTACGGACCGTCCGGCCCGAATTCCGGCAACGGCACCATCGCGGTGAGCCTGCAATCGGACGGCGCGAGCCTCGTGGTCGATGGGCTCGACGTCACCGATCTTGCCGGGGCGAATGCGCAACTCGCCGGCCGGATCGCCCCCGATGGATCGGGGCGAATCGAGGGACGCGTTTCGGCGGCCAGGGCCGCACCGTTGCTGGCCCTCCTGGAACGCGGCTTCCTGCCGGAGGCCCGCCTCGTGCCGCAGAGTTTTCGCGAGAACGGGCTCACCCTCGACCTGACCCTGGAGCGGGAAGCGGGCGAGGCAGATTCCCTGCGCGCGACCGCAAAGGGACGGGCAGGCGGGGGCAATCTCGATCTGGCGCTGTTGACGCATCTCGGCCGGATCGACCGCCTCGACGCAACCCTGGCGACCGAGAGGACCGGCCGCTGGTTTCGTCGCGACGACATCGCGGCCCTGCGTCAGCCCGGACGCCTGCACATGACCGGAACGCGGCCGGCAGCCGAGGCGGGGACGATCCCACCGCTGTCGCTCGGCATCGAGGGCAACCTCGCCGGCCTCACCCTGTCGACACCGCGCCCGATCCTGCTCGACACCCGCGATGGGCCGCCGACGGGCGGCGAGATCCGCATCGAGACGCCTGACCTCGCGCCTTTCCTCGTCCTTGCCGGCAGCGCCGGGCCGGCCACCGGACCGCTTCCCGCCTCCCTCGCCTTCGTGCTGTCGCGGCGGAACGCGGCCCTGCATGCCGATGTCTCCGGCCGGGCCGCCGACACCGATCTGTCCGCCGCCCTCGATTGGGCTGCCGCCAGCACGCTGACTGGGAGCGTCACGCTCGGCCGTCTCTCGCTGCCGGCGCTTTCCGCCGCGACTCTGATGCCGACGGACGCCAACGGCCGCTTCGCTCCGGCGCCGGCTCAGCCGAGAGCCAGTCTCGCCCTCAAGGTGGGGCAGCTGGAACTCGGCCGCGGCCTCGTGGCCGAGGCGGCGAGCCTGACCCTGTCGCGCGAGGGCGATTCCCTCGTGCTGCGCGATCTCGCCGCCGGTCTGAGTGGTGGTCGGATCGGCGGCAGCCTGACACTGGCGCAGTCGGGCGGCACGGCCTCGGTCTCGGGTGAGGGCACCCTCGACGATGCCGACCTCGCCGGCTTGATCGGCTCCGGCTCGGTGAAGGGCCGCCTCTCGGCGGCACTCCGCTTCGGCGCCAGCGGCGCGAGCCTCGCCGCGTTGGCGGAGGGGCTGTCGGGAAGCGGCGAGATCCGCTTGGCCGACCTCACGCTTCCCGGAGCCGATGCGAGCGGTCTCGACCGGGCCCTCACCAAAGCGCTGGCCGAGGACGATCCCCTGCGCGAGGGCCGACTGCAAACCCTCGTCGCGGAGCAGCTTTCGGCGGCGCCGCTGCGCACGAAGGCGCCGGTCTCCGCCGCCTTCACCCTCTCGGGCGGGACGCTCCGCACCGCGCCCCTCAGCCTCGACCTCGGACAGGCGCGCTGGAACGGCACGATCCAGGTCGATCTGCGTACCAGGATCGTCGATGCCCGCGGAGCCCTGACGGCGTCGGCGGCGCCGAAGGGCTGGTCCGGCGCGGCTCCCTCGGTTCAGCTCGGCTTTGCCGGCCCGCTTGCAGCACCCGAGCGGCGGCTCGACACGGCCCCCCTGACGACGGGGCTCGCCGCCCTTGTGCTGCAAAGGGAGCTGGAGAAGATCGAGCTGTTCGATGCCGACCAGAGCGAGCGCCAGCGCCGCCGCGCCCGGATCGAGATGGACGCTGCCCGCGCCGCCGCCGAGGAGGCCGCGCGGCAGGCCCGGATCAAGGCGCAGCAGGCCGCCGAGGAGGCGGCCCGCCAAGCCCGCCAGCGCGAAGCGGAGGAGGCCGCCCGCCGCGCCCGCATCGAGGCCGAGCCGGCGCCGCCCCGGCCGGAAACGCCGCCACTGGACATCAGCCCCCCGACTCTGAGACCCTGATCCGGTCTGGATCCTGCGTCGCCTGTCCACCGTAACCGCAACCGCCCGCCGGCCGTTCTGACAGGAGGGCCGCGTTGGCGGCCGACGGAGGCGGGGGGATCGCGATGGTCGCAACGGAAATCGGCGCCGCACCCATCCGCTCCGCTCCCCGCTTCGATGCCCCCTATGCCCAGGACGACGCTGCCCTTGCCGAAATCCTGCTGCGAGAGGCCACCGAAACAGGCGCGACGGCGGCGGCCATCGATGCCCTCGCCTCGGACCTGATCGGCGCGATCCGGGCCGATGCCGGTCACGGCGCCATCGAGACCCTGCTGCGGGAATACGCGCTGACGACCCGAGAGGGCCTCGCGCTGATGAGCCTCGCCGAGGCGTTGCTGCGGGTGCCTGATCCGGCCACCGCCGACCGGCTCATCGCCGACAAGCTGCGCGAGGGCGATTTCGCCCATCACGCCCCGCGCTCGGACAAGGGGCTCGCCCAGGCGGCGTCCTGGGCGCTCGGTCTCGGTGCTCGCCTCGTCGGCCCGCAGGATACGCCGGAGGTCACCCTGGGCAGCCTCGTGCGCCGGCTCGGCCGGCCGGCGGTGCGGGCGGCGGCCTCTCAGGCGATGCGGGTGATCGGGGGCCAGTTCGTTCTGGCGGAGGAGATCGACGCCGCGCTCAAGCGGGCCGGTTCCGGGGCCGCGCGGCGGCTGCGCTACTCCTTCGACATGCTGGGCGAGGGCGCCCGCACGGCCGAGGACGCCGACGGCTATCGCCACGCCTACGCCATGGCGATCCAGCGCATCGGCCGCGAGGCCGGTAACGCGCCTCTCCCCGCCCGGCCCGGCATCTCCGTGAAGCTCTCGGCCCTCCATCCGCGCTACACGCCGACCCAGCGTGAACGGGTGATGTCCGAACTGGTGCCGGTGGCACTGGATCTCGCCCGGAGCGCCCGCGCCCATGACCTCAACTTCACCCTCGACGCGGAGGAGGCCGAGCGGCTCGAACTGTCCCTGGAGGTGTTCGCCGCGATCCTGGCCGATCCGGCGCTGAAGGGGTGGGACGGCTTCGGCCTCGCTGTCCAGGCCTATTCGAAACGCTGCCTGCCGGTGATCGATCATGTTGCGGCGCTCGCCGCCCATCACGAGCGACGGCTGATGGTGCGTCTCGTCAAGGGCGCCTACTGGGACACGGAAGTGAAGCTCGCCCAAATCCAGGGCGCTTCCGATTATCCGGTCTTCACCCGTAAGGCGATGACGGACCTGAACTATCTCGCCGCCGCGCGCCGGTTGCTGGGCCACCGCCCGTATCTCTACCCGCAATTCGCTACCCACAACGCGCTGACGGTCGCGAGCGTGCTCGGTCTCGCGGGTCTGCTCGAACGCCCGGTGACGGAGGAGGCCGGCTTCGAATTCCAGCGCCTGCACGGCATGGGAGAGGCGCTCTACCAGAGGCTCGCCGAGCGGATGCCCGGTCTCGGTCAGCGGGTCTACGCGCCGGTCGGCGGCCACCGCGAATTGCTCGCCTATCTCGTGCGTCGCCTGCTGGAGAACGGGGCGAATTCCTCCTTCGTCGCCCGCGCCGCCGATCCCTCGGTGCCGGTCCCGTCGCTGCTCACGCGTCCCCAGGCCCTGATCGGAACGCCGGCCCTCGCCCGCCACCCGGAGATCGCACGGCCCGGCGACCTGTTCGGGCCGGAGCGCCTCAACTCACCCGGGCTCGCCTTCGGGGACGGCGCGGCGCTCCGGCGGCTGACTGCGGAAATCACCGCCGCAGCCGGCCTGGCCGAAGCCGCGCCGATCCTCGACGGCATCGCTTGTGCCGGACCGTCACGCCCGGTGATCAGCCCCATCGACGGGACCAAGCTCGGCACCGTGACGGAAGCGGATGCCGCCGTTGCCGCCCGCGCCATGGAAACCGCCGCAACGGGCTTTCCCGCCTGGACCGCGATGCCCGCCCAGGAACGCGCCGCCTGCCTCGACCGCGCGGCGGAAGCCTTTATGCGGGAGCGCGGACGCCTGCTGCACCTGCTTCAGATCGAAGCCGGAAAAACCCTCGACGACGCACTGGCCGAATGGCGCGAGGCGATCGACTTCCTGCGCTACTACGCGGCCGAGGGGCGGCGTCTGTTCCGCCGACTCCAGGCCTTGCCGGGTCCGGCGGGCGAGGCGAACAGCCTTAGTCTGGCCGGCCGTGGCGTCTTCGTCGCGATCTCGCCCTGGAATTTCCCCCTCGCCATCTTCACCGGTCAGGTCGCCGCGGCGCTGATGGCCGGCAATGCGGTCGTCGCCAAGCCGGCCCCTCAGACGCCGTTGGTGGCGGCTCTCGCCGTGCGCCTGCTTCACGCGGCCGGCGTGCCGGCGGGCGCGCTTCAGCTGACGCCCGGCGGGCCCGAGACCGGGGCCGCGCTGATCGCGCATCCGGCGCTCGCCGGGGTCGTCTTCACCGGCTCCACGGCGACCGCGCGGGCAATCAACCGGTCGCTCGCCGCGCGGGACGGGGCGATCCTGCCGCTGATCGCCGAGACCGGCGGCATCAACGCCATGATCGTGGATGCCACCGCCCTGCCCGAGCAGGTGGCCGACGACGTGGTGACCTCGGCCTTCCGCTCAGCCGGTCAGCGCTGCTCGGCCCTCCGGCTGCTGCTCGTGCAGGAAGATGTGGCGGACCGGATGATCGCGGCGGTCGCGGGGGCCGCACGGGAGTTGCAGGTCGGCGATCCGCGCCACCTCTCGACCGATCTCGGGCCGGTGATCGACGGAGCCGCCAAGGCCCGGCTCGACGCGCATATCGCCAGGATGACGGCGGAGGCCCGTGTGCATGTCGCGGGTGTGGCACCGCAGGGATTGTATGTGGCGCCTCATCTCTTCGAGATCGGCGGCGTCGCCGATCTCCGGGAGGAGGTGTTCGGGCCGATCCTGCATGTGGTGCGCTACCGGGCGGATGCCCTGGCGCGGGTGGTGGAAGAGATCCGGGCCGGCGGCTACGGATTGACGCTTGGGATCCAGTCGCGGATCGAGGAGAGCGTCGAACGGATCGCCGCGGCGCTGCCCCACGGCAATGTCTACGTGAACCGCACCATGATCGGGGCCGTGGTCGGCAGCCAGCCCTTCGGCGGCACCGGTCTGTCCGGCACCGGCCCGAAGGCCGGCGGCCCGCATTACCTGATCCGCTTCGCCACGGAGCGGACGCTCACCGTCAACACCGCCGCAGCGGGCGGCAACATCGGCCTCGTCACCCTCGACGGATGAGCCCGAGCGGCGCCGGGAACGGCGACGTGCTACTTGTCCTCGACCTTGGCCACCGGCCGGTCGTTGCCCTGCGCAGTCTCGTCATGCCACTGGCCGCGACCGTCCTGGTAGCGGATGCCCTCGGTCGAGCCCGGCACCTGCTGCTCGGCGGCGGCGGCCTGCGCGGCCTGCAGAGCCTCCTGCCGGCTCGGGAAGGGCTCAGAAAAGACATCGCCGACCTTGTAGGCGTAGCCGCCGTCATGCTCGACGATGTGGTAGGTCACCTCGGTCATCGAAAACATCCTGCTCGTTTCAGGCGCGATTGCGCGCACATGCTGGTGCCCGAACCGCTTTCGATGCCGGAGGTTCCGTTTCACGCCGGTCTCAGTGCCGTGTCGGCGCCCGTCTCGGGATCTGCGCGACCGCCGCTTCGCAGCCCGCGATCAGCGAGCCGCGCACGTCTTCGGGATCGAAGCCGGGCCCATTCGGAAAGGCGAGGATATGCGCCTCGGCGCTGTCCTCGGGACGGATGCGGGCGATCCAGCCCTCTTGCGTCCTCTCGAAGCGGACCTCGTAGACGATGCCGTCCCGTTCGAAGCTGTGCGGTTCCATGCGGCGCCTTTCCGGCCGCGAGCGACGATGCGGCCTGTCGCCATGTGGGGAGCCGCCCTATGCTGGCGCGAGATCCCCTGATCCGGAAATTGGCCGAACCATGCGTCCGACCGCCCTCCTTGCCGCCGCGCTCTGCTTGAGCGCCGGCCCCTGCCTCGCCCAGGGCGTGCCGCCGAATCCGTTTGCCTCGAACTATCCGTCCGCCCCGCCGCGCATGATGGAGCGGGACGACCGCCCGCGCGCCTCGCATGCGCGCCGCCCGGTCCCGCCGGCCCGCATCGAGCGGGGATTGCTGCCGCCCGCCGAGATTCCGGGGCGGTGAGACAGGGAGCGCCCCGGTTCTAAGCCTGCCCGAGTTCGGCGACGATGGCGCTGACGATGCGCGGATCGCTCGGATCGATCTGCGTGGCGAAGGCGGCGCGCAGGCTGCCGTCACGGCCGACCAGATATTTGTGGAAGTTCCATTGCGGGGTCTGACCCGGCTTCTGCTCGGCGGCCCAGCGGTAGAACGGGTGCGGGGCGGGACCGCGCACATGGGTCTTGTCGGCGACCGGGAAGGTGACGCCGTGGTTCTTCCGGGCGGCTTCCGCGATGGCCGCCCCGTCCAGGGGCTCCTGATTGCCGAAATCGGGGGAAGGGACCGCGATGACCGTCAGGCCTCGCTCGCCGAAGCGGGTCCACAGCCCCTGGAGGCCGGCGAATTGCGGAGCGTAGCCACAGGCGGTGGCGGTGTTGACGATCAGGATCGGCTTGCCGGCATAGGCCGACAGCGCGAGCGGACCGCCCTCCGGCCTGTCGAAGGAGAAGGCCGCGGCCTCTCCGGCCCGAGCAGGGCCCGCAGCCAGAACGGCGAGCATCGCGAGACAGTCCCGGCGGCGAATCGTCATGGCGTCATGTCCTCCGTTCCTGAGGCTGCCATGCCGCCCCGGTGTGAGGGTACGGGCCTGATCGTCGCGGCAGGGACGTTCGTTCAGGCGGCGCGGGCGGCCAGGGCCTCGCGGACGGTGGTCGCAACAGCCTCCTCGCTGCCCGGATAAGGCACCATGAGGGCATCCGGCGGAACGAGATCGGCGCAGTCGCCGATGGCCGCGTCGCAGGCGACGACGATGCCGAGATTGGGCCGCAGCGCCCGCGCCTCGGCGGCGAGCTGGTCGAATCCCAGGGAGCCGTGCAACTCCGCATCGGTGACGAGGACGTCGATCGGCAGACCGAGCACCAGGACGGTGAGGGCATCCACGGCGGAATCGACGGAAGTCGCGCTGTATCCGGCCCGGCGGAGCTGCCCGTTGATCTCGTCGCGCCATTGCTTGCGGCGGCCGGCGATCAGAACTTGCACACCGTAGCAGCTTCGCGCCACCACAGCGGAGCCCAAGTCCTCGCTTGCACAAGCGCGGCCACGGTCGAACGTCACTTCTTCCCGGTCTTGTTTGCGCTGCATCATCCTAGACTAGGCAATTCGCCGAACACATTCAAGCGAACGAGTGCTCGACTGGGACGTGTGAAGCGACAGGCTGTGCGGCGCGGGAGCATCGGTTTTCGGCCATCGGAGCGCGAGCGACGTGTTGACGCGAGCCCGCGCCGGCGCAAGAGAACGGCCCGCAGCGTCGAGCTTCATGCCGATGTCGCGTCCGCGTGCGAGGGCGCCCCTCCCGACGCGGCCACGCTACGATGGTGAGTGCGGGTACGAGACGGAGCCGACAACCGATGTCATCCACGGAAATCTCGCCCCTGGCGCCGGCCACGACGCCGTCTCTGCCGGACATCGCCGGTGTGCGCCTCGCCACCGCCCAGGCCGGCATCCGCTACAAGAACCGCACCGACGTGCTCTATGTCGCGCTCGCCGAGGGCACCCAGGCCGCCGGTGTCTTCACCCGGTCCCGCTGCCCCTCCGCGCCGGTGGATTGGTGCCGCGACGCGCTGAAGACCGGCAAGGGCGCGCGGGCGCTGGTGGTCAATTCCGGCAACGCCAATGCTTTCACCGGCCTGAAGGGCCGTGAGGCGGTGGCGCTCACCGCCGAGATCGCCGGTCAGGCGGCGGGCTGCGCCCCGGAGGCCGTGATGATCGCCTCGACCGGCGTGATCGGCGAGCCGCTGGACGCGCGCAAGTTCGAGGGTGTCCTGGCCGATTGCGCCGCGCGGGCGGAGGGCGGTGCCGAGGCCTGGGCGCAGGCGGCCAGGGCCATCATGACCACCGACACCTTTCCGAAGCTGGCGACCCGCCGCGTCGAGATCGATGGCGTGCCGGTCACCATCAACGGCATCGCCAAGGGCGCGGGCATGATCGCCCCCGACATGGCGACCATGCTCTCCTTCGTCTTCACCGATGCGGCCCTGCCGCAGGACGTGCTGCAGGCGCTGCTCTCCGAGGGAACGAAGACCTCCTTCAACTGTGTGACGGTCGATGGCGACACCTCCACCTCCGACACGCTGCTGCTGTTCGCCACCGGCGCCGCCGGCAACGCGCCGGTCACGCGTGACGACGATGCCCGGATCGCAGCCTTCCGCGCGGCGCTGAACGACCTGCTGGTGGAGCTGGCGCAACTCGTCGCCCGGGACGGGGAGGGCGCCAACAAGCTGGTCACCGTCGAGGTGGAGGGCGCCGAGAGCGATGCCTCCGCCCACCGCATCGCCATGTCGATCGCCAATTCCCCGCTTGTGAAGACAGCCGTGGCCGGCGAGGACGCCAATTGGGGCCGCGTGGTGATGGCGGTCGGCAAGGCCGGCGAACCCGCCGACCGCGACCGCCTCGCGATCTGGTTCGGCGATGTGCGGGTCGCGGTGCACGGCGCCCGCGACCCCGATTACAGCGAGGAGGCCGCCACGGCGGTGATGCGCAAGCCCGAGATCACGGTGCGGGTGGAGCTCGGCCTCGGCCAAGGCCAGGCCCGCGTCTGGACCTGCGATCTCACCAAGGCCTACGTCGCCATCAACGGAGATTACCGCTCGTGAGAACACGCTCGTTCGCTGCCCCGGCCCTGCTGCTCGCCCTCGCGGTCACGCCGGCGGTGGCGGACGATGCCGCCGGCCGCATCCGTGTGATCGGCCGCGCCTCGCAGGAGATGGCGCCGGATTTCGCTTCGGTGGAGATCGGTGTCGAAAGCCGTGGGGCGACGCCGGCCGCCGCCCTCGACGCGGCGAGCCGGACCGCGAAGGGCATCATCGCGACGGCCAAGGATATGGGTGTGGCCGAAGCCGATATCGGCACCTCGTCGATCAGCCTCCAGCCCCGGACCCGGTCGGTTCGCCAGCCCGATGGCACTGTGACCGAGCGCGATGACGGCTACACGGCCGGCAACCGCGTGCGGGTGCGCCTCTCGGATATGGGCAAGCTCGGCGATTTGATGCGCCGGGCCCTCGATTCCGGTGCCAACCGCATCGAATCCATCGGTTTCGGCCTGCGTGACCCGGCCGCGACGGATTCGGCGGTGCAGGTCGCCGCCGTCAAGGATGCCAAGGCGCAGGCCGAACGCATCGCCGAGGCGACCGGCGTCAAGCTCGGCTCCGTTCTCTCGATCGACGCGCCGCCTCGGGCGGAGGCGCCCCGGCCGATGCCCTACGGCCTCGCGAAGGCCGCGGCGCCGCGCGGGCGGAGCGCCGTGCCGGTCGAGGCCGGCATCATCGAGACCTCGGCGGAAGTCGAGGCGGTTTTCGCGATCAGCCGATGAGCGCGATGCCCCTGAAACTCGTGCTCGTCGTCGCGGCGGCTCTGGTCGATCCCGACGGCCGGGTGCTGATGGCCCAGCGCCCGGAAGGAAAGGCCCTGGCCGGGCTGTGGGAATTTCCCGGCGGCAAGGTCGAATCCGGCGAACGGCCGGAGGAGACCCTGATCCGCGAACTCGACGAGGAACTCGGTATCGCGGTGAAGGAGCCCTGCCTCGCACCGCTCACCTTCGCGAGCCACCCTTACCCGGATTTCCACCTGCTGATGCCGCTCTACATCTGCCGGCGGTGGGAAGGGCTTCCGCAATCGCGCGAGGCGCAGGTGCTCCGCTGGGTGCGCCCGGGCGCCCTGCGTGACCTGCCGATGCCACCGGCCGATCTGCCGCTGATTCCCTTCCTGATCGATCTGCTCGGCCCCTGACCGGTGCCGGGGGCCGGCACTGGGACGAGGCGATGGCGCGACGCGTGAAAGGGGCCGGCGAGACGGGCGACAAGCCGCCGGCCGTCAAGGCGCGAAAGTCCCGCAGCACGACGCCGACGGCGGACAGCCTCGCCGCCCTCAGCCAGGAGCGGCTGATCGCGCTGATTCTCGAAGAGGTCGGCCAGAGCGCCGCCTTCAAGAAGCGGGTGAGCGCGGCGCTCGCGGCCTTGCAAGGCCCCGATACCGTGGCGGCGATGGTTGATCGGCGTCTCGGCGCCCTGGAGAAGGCGCGCGGCTTCATCGACTGGCAGAAGCGCAGGGCCTTCGCCGCCGACCTCGACGCCACGCTCGCCACCATCCTCACCGACCTGAAGCCCCTCGATCCGTCGATGGCGCTCGACCGTCTGCTTCGCTTCCTTCAGGGGGCCGACGCGACGCTGGAGCGTGTCGACGATTCCAGTGGCCAGGTGCATGCCGTCTACGAAGCGGCGGCCGAGGCGGCGGCGGGCCTCGCCGCGGCGCTGCCCCCGGAGGCGGCTCTGCGCTTCGCGACCCGGGCCATCGACGGTCTCGACCGTGACGGCTTCGGCCTCGTCAGCGCCCTTCTCGTCGATCTTCTGCCGAAACTGACGAAGGAGGCGCTCGACTCCCTGGATGCCAGCCTGGTCGAGGCGCTTGCCGCCCTGCCGCCGCCGGTGGCCAGGAAGGCCGGCGCCGTCGCGGCACCCGGACAGGATTGGGAACGGCGCTATCACCGCCTGCGCCTCAGCCGCCTGCGCCAAGTCATCGCCGATGCCCGCAACGATGCGGATGCCTTCATCGCCATCGAGCGCGACCTGTCGCCGGAGCGACCCGATCTGCCCGCCGTCGCCGAACGGCTGCTCAGGGCCGGCCGCGCCGAGGAGGCCCTCGATTGGATCCGCCGCAAGCAGAAGCCCGGCACGGTCGTGGTGACGCGCCAGGATCTGATCGCCGGCGCCATCGATCCCGATGGGCCGGAGCGCGAGCGCGAAGCGGTCGAGATTCGCATCCTCGACGCTCTCGGGCGTAAGGAGGAGGCGCAGGCCCTGCGCTGGGCGCGCTTCGAACGGAGCCTCGACCCGCAGATCCTGCGCGACTACCTCGCCCGCCTGCCCGATTTCGAGGATGACGAGGCGCTGGAGCGCGCCTTCGCCCATGCGGCGAGCCGCAAGGACCCGCATAGCGGCCTCTACTTCCTGATTCGCTGGCCCAACCTGGATCGTGCCGCGCGGCTGGTGCTCGACCGGCGCGGTGAATGGTCGGGCCGCATCTGGGAGCTGCTGGCGCCCGCCGCCGAGGCGCTGGAGCCCGACCACCCGCTCGCCGCCAGCCTGCTCTATCGCGCGCTGATCGGCGACATCCTGGAGCGCGCCCGCTCACCGGCCTATGGCCATGGCGCCCGCCATCTCACGCGCCTCGGCGAACTCGCTCGGGAGCTGCGGCCCGGAGATCTGACGCCGAACCACGAGGATTACGTCGCGGCCCTTCGGAAGGCACACGGGCGGAAAAGTGGATTCTGGTCGCAGGTGGAGGGCTGATACGGCATCCGCTCGATCGAAGCGGGTTGCGTCTCGGCAAGCCCGCGCGGCGTTTGAGCGAAGCCCACATCCGCCATCCCGAAGGGATCGAACGGATCTGGTACGAGACGTCAGGCTTCGATGATCTCGACCCGGTCGCGATAGAAGGCGAGGTGGCCGCGGATGCGCGCCACGGCCGGGAACGGATTTGGATAGGACCACGCCGCCGCGCGCTGCGGCTCGCCGCCGGCGCAGAGATCGAAATAGGACGCTTCGCCCTTGTAGGGGCAGTGCGTCCGTCGCGGATTCGGCGCGAGCACCCGCGCCTCGACATCGTCATGGGGAATGTAGAGCACCGGCTCGTAACCCGCCTCACGCAGTTCCAGCGCCCGCTCCGTCTCGGCGATAATCCGACCGTCCAGATGCACGCGGACAATTCCGACATGGGGCGTGATGGTGATCGGATGATGCGAGCCCGGTTCCTTCATCAGCTCTCTCCCTGGCGCGGCAGCCTGTGTTCGGCGGTGCCGAGGGCTTCGGCGAGGCGGACCTTGGCGCTGCCCGGTTTCAGCGGCTTCTGCTGACTCTCATGGGGGGCCCAGCCGGAGAGCCACAGGATCTCGAAGGTCGCGCGCAGCCGCCCGTCCGCGTCGGAAAAACGCTCGGCATAGATCTCGGCCGCCCGCATCAGCGTCGCCCGGCGCAGCGGGGTTCGGCGGCGGTCATGGAGCGCGTTCGTGAGGCCCATGGCCCGCAGATCCCGCATCAGCGAGAACGGATCGCCGTAACGCACGGTGACCGTGTCCGCATCGACAACCGGCAGGGCGAAACCCGCCCGCTGAAGCAGGCCGCCGAGATCGCGCAGCTCCGCGAAGGGAGCGACGCGTGGGCTCGCGCCTCCTTCGGTCTCGCTCTCGGCTTGCAGAAAGGCTTGGCGCAGCTCGGTCAGAGTCGCTCCGCCGAGAAGGCCGGCCAGGAACAGGCCGTCGGGTTTCAGCGCCCGCCGCACCTGCACCAGCGCACCCGGCAGGTCGTTGACGTGCTGCAACGCCAGAGCCGAGACGACGAGGTCGAACCTCGCCGCCGGACCGAACGGCAGCGTCTCGGGCTCGCCGACCACCCCTTCGCCCCCTTCCGCGACCGGGCTGAGGCGGACCAGACGCTCCACGCGCCCGCTCGCTCTCAGCCGCTCCGCCAGTTCGGGAAGCGGCGTCCCGAGATCGAGGGCCAGGGCGAAAGGACGGGTCACCGTCGCCAGCCGGTCCTCCAGATCGTCGAGGATGCGGCCGAGCAGGAAGTCGGCGAAACCCGCGCGCCGCGCACGCGCGATGCGTCGTCGGATCAGGGCGGGATCAAACAGGGGTGCAGATTCGTTCATCGGATTGGGCAAATGGGGCTTCGGCGACGGTGCGGCCAGGGCAAAAGAGCGGCCACGACCACTCCTCGGTGAAAGTCTGCGCGCGGGGCGTGGCGCCGGGCGGCAACTGGACGGCAAGTCCGCTCGCCGAACGGTCCTTCGGTGGCAAATTGTCCTGGAACGGATTCCGGGCGCCTCCGTTTTGCCCCCCGACTTTGTCGCCTGACCGAGGAGATCGACGATGACACGGATTTTGATCCGCACCGCCCTGATCCTGACCGCCTTGGCCCTGGCCAGCGCTGCAGAGGCCAAGGGCTGCCTGAAGGGGGCCGTGGTGGGTGGCGTTGCCGGGCACATGGCCGGGCACGGCGTCGCGGGCGCCGCCGCCGGTTGCGCCATCGGGCACCACCGGGCAAACAAGAAGGACAAGGCGGCCCAGGGCAACGGTCAGACGAGCGGCGACGCTCACTGAGGTCGGCCGCCGGGGAGCCGGCGGCAATGCTCACGTCAGACCGTCCCGCCTTTGGCACGAAATTCCTCAGCGAAAGAGCTGGCAGAGGGCTCGCACAGGGCCTCCGCTCCGTCGCCTCGGTCGCCATCGGTCTGATCTACCCGCCGACATGCGTCAGCTGCGGCGCCGCGACCGGTGAACCCCACGCCCTCTGCGCCCAGTGCTGGAGCGGCTTTCGCCTGATCGAGCGTCCCTATTGCAAGCGCCTCGGGACGCCGTTCGCCCTCGATCTCGGCATCGGCCCGCTGCTGTCGCCCGCCGCCATTGCCGAACCGCCGGTTTTCGGCCGGGCCCGCGCGGTTGCGGTTTATGACGGCACGGCACGCGATCTCGTTCACCGGCTTAAATACAACGATCGCCTCGATCTTGCCCGGGTCATGGCCCGCATGATGGCCTCCGCCGGACATGACGTGCTGGACGAGGCGGATCTGCTCGTGCCCGTTCCGCTTCACGGCACGCGGTTGTGGCGTCGACGCTTCAACCAGTCGGCGCTGCTGGCGCGCGACATCGGCCGGTACGCCGGGCGACACTGCGACATCCGTGCGCTCGCGCGCGTGAAGGCGACCCGCCCCCAGGTCGGCCTCACCCGCGTCCAGCGTGCCGAGAACCTACAGGGCGCCTTCCGTGTGCCGGAGGGGTCGCGGGCGCGGATCCAGGGCCGGCGCCTCCTGCTCATCGACGATGTCAGCACCACCGGCGCCACCGGGAATGCCGCGGCGCGGGTTCTGCTGCGGGCCGGCGCGGCGCGCGTGGATCTGCTCACCTTCGCGACCGTCACCCGGGACGGGTTCTGAGAGCCGGTCCGGCCCCGGTCGCATCCGCCGACATGGCTTCGGCGGATGCGCTTGCCACGAACAGACTTGCCACGAACAGACTTGCCACGAACAGACCTGCCACGAACAGAAAGGGAGCCGCGCGGGCTCCCGATCCGTGACATGTTGGAGCTTGGCTCAGGCGGTCGCAGGGGCGACGCGCGCGCCTTCCGCCTCGCCGAGCGTCTCGCCCGCGGGATCCAGCACCTTGCCGCGGGGGCCCACCCAGGTGCCGACCCATTTGCGCTGCCAGAGGAACAGGCAGCCGAGAACCAGACCGGTGAAGAGGGCGTAAACCACGAAGCCCGTGGCGAAGCCGCCGGTATATTGCTTCGAGAAGCCCATGACGTTGGGCAGGATCGCGCCGCCGAGGGCCCCGACCTCGCCGATCATCGAGCCGGCCACCGCCGTGTTGGTCGGCCACCGCAGCGGCACGAGCTGGAACAGGGCACCGTTGCCGGCACCGAGCGCGGCGAAGCAGAGCATGAACAGCAGCGTGGTGACGGCGAGCGACGGCGTGGCGGTGAGGGCCAGGAACGAGCCGATGGCGGCGAGCAGCACCAGGGAGAGCACGAGGATGCCGCCCATCCGGTCGGCGAAATAGCCGCCGAGGATCCGGATGCCCGAGCCCATCAGCGCGGCGAGCATGGTCAGCCGCCCGGCCTCGACCTTCGTCACGCTGAACTGCTCGTAGAAGAAGGTCGGCAGGAAGTTCGAGAGGCCGATGAAGCCGCCAAAGGTGATGATGTAGATCAGGGAGAAGGCCCAGCCGTCCTTGGTGAACAGGCAGGAGACATGCTCCTTGAAGGACTGGCCGTGGCAATCCGGCGGCTCCTTGGCGAGCAGGATCATCACGACGAGCGGCACGATCATGACGAGGCCGGCGAAGCCGTAGACCGCCTGCCAGCCATAGGCCTGGGCCAGCGGCGGCGCGAACAGCACGGCAAGCACGGTGCCCGAATTGCCGGCGCCGGCGATGCCCATGGCCAGCCCCTTGTGCTCCGGCGGAAACCAGCCCGAACCGAGGGAGAGCGCCACGCCGAAGGAGGCGCCGGCGATGCCGAGCAGCACGCCCATGGCGAGCACGTCGTTGTAGGACGAGACGAAGAAGAAGCCGTAGGCCATCGCCAGGACGATGACGCTCATCTCGGTGAGCGCCGCGTTCTTGCGGCCGATATACTGAGCCAGCACTCCGAGGGGAAAGCGCATGATCGCGCCGGCCAGGATCGGCAGCGAGATCATGAAGCCGGTCTGGGCCGGGGTGAGCTTGTAGGTCTCCGTGATGAACGGGCCCATGGCGCCGTTGAGCACCCAGATCGCGAAGCAGAAATCGAAATACAGGAAGGCTGCGAACAGCGTCGGGGGGTGACCCGACTTCATGACGGTCTTGAAGGAAGCCATCGGCGTGCTCGTGAGACTTGGCAGCCGGCCGCGCGGAGGGGCGAGGCCGTCAATGCGGGGGAAGTTGTCCGGACACGCACCGTCCGCATCGCGGGGCGCCGTTGCCCCGCCCGCCGCCACAAGGGCAGCGACAGCTCTCATGCAGCGGCCGTGCCAACTTGTTGACGGATGATCGGCCGCAGATCGCCGAGGCGCCTCGGCGGAGCGTAGCCGCGCTGCCACGGATGGATGCAGCGCTGCCTATGATTGCAGCATCGGCATCGCGCCTCAGGGAACGGCGACGCCGCGATCCACCACCCGGACCACGCTGCGGCCGCTGCCGCACTTCTCGACGCGGATCTGGATCGCGATCCGCTCCATCATCCCGGCCACGTGGGTGATGACGCCGACCTTGCGGCCCCGGCCCTGCAAAGCTTCCAGGGCATCCACGGCGAGATCGAGGGTCTCGGCATCGAGGGAGCCGAAGCCCTCGTCGATGAACAGGGTATCGACGAAGGATTGCCGCCCCTCCAGCCCGGACAGGGCGAGCGCCAATGCCAGCGACACCAGGAAGCGCTCACCTCCCGAGAGGCTGCGCGTGGCCCGGCGCTCGTCGCCCATGTCGCGATCCACGACGTGGAGGGCGAGATCGGCCTCCGCGCTGCGGGCAAGCCGATAGCGTGGGCTCAGGGCGCGCAGCTGATCGTTGGCGAGATGCACGAGGTGATCCAGGGTAACGCCCTGGGCGAAGCGGCGGAAGCGGTCGCCGCCCGCCGAGCCGATGGCCTCCTCCACTTTGTACCAAGTCGCGAATACGGCGCGCGCCGCTTCGATCTCGACGGCGAGATCGATGGAACGGGCACGGGCTGCCTCGTCCCGGCGCAGTTCGGCGTCAAGGGCGCCCAGGCGCTGCTGCGCCTCGCCCATCGCTGCCGCCAGACGGGTCGCCTCGCTCCGGGCGGCTTCCACGTCGATCTCGACACCGGTCAGCAGCGCATCGAGATCGGCCCGGCGGGTGGCCAGCGCCGTGCGGGCTTCCGCTTCTTCCCGGCTAATCCGGTCGAGCTGTTCCCTCAGGGTGTTCCGGGTCTCCGGCGGGACTTCGAGCAGGGCGCTCACCGCCTCGCGCCCGCGTGCGCCGCAGGCCTGCGTGAAGGCAAGTTCGGCGGCCTCGTGACGGACGGAGGCGCGTTCCAGTGACGCGGCGGCGGCGGCGGCCTCGGTCACGGCAGCGGTCAGCCGGCTCGCGGCCTCGGCATGGGCCGCCTGCGCCGTCTTGAGTGCGTCGCGGGCGGCGTGGCGCTCGTTGTTCACGCGGGTGCGATGGGGGCCTGTCGCCTCGCCGCCGAGGAGCTGCGCACGTGCCTCCCGTGCCTGCTCGAGACGGGCGGTTCGCTCGGCAAGGGCCTCGATGGCCCGGCCTGCCTGTCGCTCCGCGCCGTCGAGCTGCGTCGCCGCCGCAGCGCGCTCCGGGGCAAGGGCGGCGATCCGGCTGTCCAAGGCAGCGTGTCGGGTGCGCAAAGTGGCATAGGCCTCACCCAGAAGCTCGATCCGGCGCGCGCAGCCCTCCGCGTCCCGGTCGAGATCCGCGAGGGCGAGATCGGCGGCATTCAGGGCCGGTGCGAGGTCGCGGGACAGGTCGGCGATGCGCTGGTGAAGGACGGCCTCCGTGCTCGCGGCCCGCTCGGCGGCGAGGCTCGCCTCGGTCCGGCGGCGGCCGAGGAGGTCGAGGCGGCCGGCTTCGGCCTCGATCCGGGCGCTCGCCTCGTCACGGGCGCGGATCAGGCCGTCGATCTCGGCACGCAGCTCCCGAACCGTGGAAAGAGCTCGAAGCGCCGCATCGCGTTCGGCCCGGGCCGCGGTGCCGGTCGCGGCCAGAAGCTCCGCGACGGGCGATTGCGGGAGAACCGCTGCAAGCTTCGCCGCTGTCAGCGTCTCGGTCAAGCGAGGCAGCAATGTCCGGTAGCGGGCGGACGCCGCATCCTCGGCGGCGGCGGCGTTGACGGCATGAGCCTTCGCCGCCGCGCGCCGGCCATCGGCGGCGGCGGCATCGCTGCGGGCCCGGTCCCGTGCCGCTTGGTGAGCGGCGATCTCCGCATCGAGCGCGGTGCGCCGGGCCCGCATCTCCTCGGCGAGCCGGTCGAGCGCGCCGTCCGCGCCATGGGTATGAGGGTGATCGGCACTGCCGCAGACGGGACAGGCTTGGCCCGCCACCAGCAGGCTCCGCAGCCGCGCGGCCTCCCGCGAGGCGCTCTCCTGGGCCAGTTCGGCGAGCGGCGCGATTTCGGCGCGCCGGATCGCGGCCTCATGCAGGGCGGCCTCGGCGGCCTCGCAGCGGGACGAGGCCTCAGCGAAGGCAGCATCGGCCTCCGACCCCGCCTGCTCGGCGCCCTGGCGGTCGGCGACCGCCGCGCCGTGGCGTCCCGCGACGGCATAGGCCTCGCGCAGGGCATCGAGCAGATCGTCGAGGGCGGCGGCGCGCGCCTGTGTCTCCGCTTCACCGAGGCCATCGAGCGCCGCCTCGCGCTCGGCCCGCTGCGCTGCCAACGCCTCGCGCTGGGCGCGCGCCTCGGTCAACCGGGTGGTGCCGGATTCTGCTTCGACCCCGCACGCGGCGATCTCGGCCCGCCGCACCGCGCCCTCGGCTTCAGCGCGTTTCGCCTGTTCATGCAGGCCGGCACGCTCGCGGATCCTCTGGCCGAATTCGGCACCGCGCTCGGCGAGAACAGCGTGGGCGCGATCCGCCTCCAACTGCACGGCGGCTTGATCGCGGGACTCGGATGCCTCCGCGAGGCGGCGCTCGAGCGCAGCCAGCGCAGCTTTGGCCGTTGCTGAGGCTTCCTGCGCGGCCCGCAGCATCTCGGTGGCGTCGGCTTCCTCTCGCTCGGCATGGATGATGGTGGTGTCGAGTTCGGCCGCCCGATCCCAGAGTGGACCGAAGCTTTTGAAGACGACCTCTGCGGCCTCGTCCGCCGCGCCGGCCCGCGCTCGTTCGGCCTCGGCCGCTGCGGCAGCAGCCTTCGCCGCCCCGACTCGGGCCGCGACCGCCTCGGTCTGAGCCTGGGCCGCCGCGCGGTCGCGGGCAGCTTCGCCGAGCGCTTCGGCGCGTCCCCGCAGGGGCTCGACTGCGTCGAGTTCGGTCAGCCGTTCGCGATGCGGAGCGGCGGCCTCTGCCATCTCCTGCGCCGAGGCCACACGCTGCTCGGCCTGGGTCAAGGCCACGCGGGCGGCCTCGACGCGGCGTGCCGTTTCGAGGGTGCGGCTCACCGCCTCCTGCTCGGCGCGCCACGCCTCGACCTGAGCAAGAAGACCGTCGCGCTCGTCGCTGCGGGCCTTCAGGCTCTCCTCGTCGAGCAGGCCGATCTCGCTCCGGCGCAGTTCCAAAGCCTCGACGGCGCGGCGATGCTCCTCGTAGCCGGCATGGACACGCTTCGAGATCTCCGAATAGACCGCCGTACCGGTGATCTTCTCCAGCAACTCCGCCCGCTCGCTCTCGGCGGCGAGGAGAAACGCATCGAACTCGCCCTGCGCCAGCAGCACCGTGCGCCGGAACTGATCGAAATTCAGGTCGGTCAGCGCGATGACCTTTTCGAGGACCTGGGTCTTGCCGGAGGCCACCGCGCTGCCGTCGTCGAGCCGGTGCAGCCGACGCCGTTCCGCTTGGAGTTTGCCCGTGGCCTTGTTGCGGGCGCGATAGGCCTCCCAGCCGACCCGGTAAGCGACGCCGTCCTGGCCGATGAAATCGACCTCGGCGAAGCCGGCGCCCGCGCCCCGGCGCAGGATTGCCCGGCCGTCGCTGGCGCTCAGCGCCTCGCCACCGGGATCGGGCACGTCCTCCCGGCGCCCGACCGCGACGCGGGGATAGCGGCCGTAGAGGGCGAGGCAGAGGGCGTCGAGAATCGTCGACTTGCCGGCCCCGGTCTCGCCGGTGATGGCGAAGAGCCCGGTGGCCCCGAGGGGCTCGGCGGCGAGATCGACCGAGAAGGGCGCGGCGAGGCTCGCGAGATTCTCGCCACGGATCGCGAGGATGCGCATTCCGTGCCCCTCAGGCCTCGGCTCGGGCGCGATGGAACACCTCGAGATGGGCGGGCTCGGGATCCTCGTCCCACTTGGCGCGGTAGGCGAGGCGGAACAGCTCCTCCGGGTCGCGCTCGGACAGCCGGGGCGGCGGGGCCGCCGTCTCGGCGATCTCGATTGCCGCCCGCGCCGGCACCGTCACCCGCACATCCACCACGCGCACCGGGAACCCTTCGGCGATGCGGTCGACCTCGGCCCGGTAGCCCGGCAGCAAGCCCTCCCGGGACAGGCGGATCTGGATGTAGGGCCGGGCCTCCGGAGGCAAGTCGGGGTCGAGGGCGAGGGCGGCGAGATGGTCGCCGAGATCGGCGAGGGGCATGTCGCCCGAGGCAGGCAGACGCAGGAAGGGCAGGGGACGGGCGATCTCGATATGCTCGATCTCCGCCGCGCCTGTGCCGAGGGTGACCAGGGTGACGCCGTGGCGATAGGGCTGCTCCGCCGCCGAGAGCGGGATCAGCGATCCGCAATAGCGCACCTGCCCGCCGCCGAGCCCCTGCGCCCGGTGCAGATGGCCGAGGGCGACGTAGCGCGCCTCCTCCGGGAACACATCCGCCGGCACGGCGTGTTCGCCGCCGACGAGGATGCGCCGCTCCGCGCCCTCCGATTCGAGGCCGCCCGCCACGTGCAGGTGCCCGGTGACGAGGAGCGGCAGGCCGGCGAGGCGCGGCCGGGCCGCCTCGAAGAGCTGGCCGTAGAGGTCGCGCACCGCCCGCACGATGGGGGAGGTCTCGCCGACGCGCCCCTCCTTGCCGAGAGAGGAGAGGGGCGGCAGGCAGGCGGCGGTGGGATAGGACACGGCCAGCACCTGCGCCGCCACCTCGCCATCGGCGGTGCGCACAGGCACGAGATGTCGGTCGAGGTCGATGGCTCCGTCCCGGCGGCGGACATTGCCGACCACGTGGACGCCGATGGCTTCGAGCAGGGGGCGCGGCGCTTCCAGCCGTCCGGCGGCGTCGTGATTGCCGGCGGTGATGACGATGGTCATGGCCGGGCGCGCCGCGTGGAGCCGCGCCATCAGCGCGTAGAAGCGCGCCTGCGATTCGCCGGATGGATTCTGGCTGTCGAACACATCGCCCGCCACCACGAGGGCATCGACCTCGCGCTCGACGACGATGCGCTCCAGGCAGGCGAACACGGCGTCGTGCTCGCGCTCACGGGAGAAGCCGCGCAGGGTCTGGCCGATATGCCAGTCGCCCGTGTGAAGGACGCGGATCACTGGGAACGCCACTCACCCAAACCTGGATGGCCGTCATGGCCGCCCGGAGCGCGGGGTTCTAGCGGTTTACGCAGCCGGCTTCGAGGGGCGCCGCGCCGGCGCCCCGGAATTGGCTGTGGCTTGTGGCGTCCAGGTTCAGTGGCAGACGGTGACCGTCTTCACCAACCAACCCTCATCGGCCTGCCAGAGCTTGCGCCGCACCCGGCTGCAATTGGCGGGCTCGGCGGCGGTCCATGCGGTTTTCGGGCCGGTCACGACAGTCTGCGCGGCGGAGGGTTCCGCCGAACGTGAAGACGAAGACTTGCCGGCAGCCTCGGCGCCGCCAAGTGGCAAGAGGGCGAGGCAGAGGGTTCCGAGCGAGAGGCGGAGAAGCGAAGCGCGCAAGGGGAGGGGTCCGTGGTCGGGGCCGAACGGTCAGGCTTGATCTAGGGATCGGCCCTCCCAATGCAATCGCCGCTCGCCACAATTCGCCACGCCATCCGCACATTTTTTGCGAAATCGTTAAAGCCGCGCTTCGAACGCATGGCGGCCGCGCGTGTAACCTATTGGACACAATGTTCGCACACTTGTCGGTGCAAGGCCGGTGACCATCCGGTCCGGCCCTGACGCCCGTTCACTTCCTTGCTAGGGAGCAAGCGGGGCAGTTCAGCCGGCCCGGACGATCGTGACCGTCGTCCCGCATTTCGGAGACGCTCCCGGTCCGGCCCATTCGATCGAGCGATCCATGTCTAGTCAGAACCGCCGTACGCTTCTTCTCGGGGCCGCGACCAGCCTCGGGTTGGCCATCCTGCCGGGCCGTGTCCTCGCCCAAACCTTCGACGGGTTCGACGACGACCGCCTCTACCAGGACACCAACGGCAACCTGTTCCGCCGCCGCGGCGGACAATACGTTCCCTATAACGGCCGGGTCAGCAACGGCCGCCCGGTACCGGATGCCGAGGGCGACCTCGACGCGGAGGCCTACGCCCGGCGCCGTGCCCAGCGCTACGGCGAGCAGCCCGCCGCCGAGGCGCCGAACCAGACCCCGCGTCAGCAGCAGGCCGGCTATCCGGTGCCGCCGCAGGAGCCGGATAACGGCCCGATCGATTACGCCCGCGCCTATGCGGCCATCACCAACGAACCGTTCCCGGTCGCGGCGATTCCCTACAAGAAGTTCAACCAGACCTATCTGCGTCAGGAAGTCGATTTCCGCACCACCGAGCCTCCGGGCACCATCGTGGTCGATCCCAAGGCGCACTTCCTCTACTTCGTCCTGCCCAACGGCCGGGCGCGGCGCTACGGGGTCGGTGTCGGCAAGCAGGGCTTCTCATGGTCGGGCACCGCGACCATCAACTCGAAGCAGGCTTGGCCGGATTGGTATCCGCCCAAGGAGATGATCGCCCGGCGGCCCGATCTCGCCAGCCAGGTCGACAAGCTGCAGAGCGGCCTGGGCGTGCCCGGCGGCACCCGCAATCCGCTCGGCGCCCGCGCCATGTATCTGTGGCAGAACAACAAGGACACGCTGTTCCGCATCCACGGCACGCTGGAGCCGCAATCCATCGGCAAGAGCGTGTCCTCCGGTTGCATCCGAATGATCAACCAAGATGCCATCGACCTGTTCAATCGCGTCGAGGTCGGCGCGCGGGTGGTGGTGCTCGGCTGATCCCGCTGTAGTTTCCTCGCCGGACGAGCCCGCCGCCCTGACGGAGGGGGCCGAACGCCGAGGACACATCATGGTCGATCTGATTCCACGCGAGCATCTGTTCGGGAATCCGACGCGGTACGGCCATCAGATCAGCCCGGACGGGCGCCGCCTCGGCTGGGTGGCGCCCTTCGAGGGCGTGCTCAACGTCTGGTCGGCACCGATCGACGATCTCGAGGCCGCCATCCCCGTCACGACGGACACGCGGCGCGGCATCGACGCCTATGCATTCGCCTATGACGGCCGACACCTGCTCTACGTGCAGGACGCCGACGGCGACGAGAACCATCACCTCTACGCCGTCGATCTGACGACCAACGAGCGCCGCGACCTGACGCCGATCCCCGGCATTGCCGCGGCCATCGTCGGCCTCAGCCGGATCGTGCGCGACCGCATCCTCGTCGCGATCAACGACCGCGACCCACGCTTCCACGATCTGCACACCATCGACCTCGCCACCGGCGAGCGCCACCTCGTCGCCGAGAATCCGGGCTTCGCCGGCTTCCTGATCGACGACCATTACGCGGTGCGTTTCGCCATCCGTAATCACCCGGACGGGTCGAGCGAGCTGCTCGCCCGCGAGGGCGACGGCTGGACATCCTGGCTGACCTTCCCGCCGGAGGATGCGCGGGTCTCGGGGGCGGACAACCTCGACGCCGCCGGCACCGCCCTGTTCTGTCGCGACAGCCGCGGCCGCGACACCGCCGCCCTGACCCGCATCGATCTCGCCACGGGCGAGACCCGCGTCCTGGCCGCGCATGACGAGGCGGATATCGGCGCCGTGCTTCTGGACGCCGAGACCCACGAGCCGGTGGCCTATTCCGTCACCCATGCCCGCAAGAGCTGGCACGTGCTCGACCCGCGCTTCGCGGACGACTTCGCCTTCCTCGAGACGCAGGAGCTCGGAGACTGGTTTCCGGCGAGCCGCGACGAGGCCGATACGCTCTGGATCGTCGTCGCCCGCGCCGACACGCGCATCGGCGAAGCGGCGATCTACGACCGGCGTGCCAAGACGCTCCGCTCCCTCGGCAGCGCCCGGCCCGAACTCGACGGCGCTCCCCTGGCGCCGATGAGCCCGACGATCATCCGCTCCCGCGACGGGCTCGACCTCGTCTCCTACCTCACCCGCCCGCTCGACGCGCGGGCGCCCGGCCCCCTCGTGCTGCTGGTCCATGGCGGCCCCTGGGCCCGCGACAGCTTCGGCTTCGACGGCATCCATCAATGGCTCGCCAACCGGGGCTATTCGGCGCTCAGCGTCAACTTCCGCTCCTCCACCGGATTCGGGAAGGCCTTCCTCAATGCGGGCGACGGCGAGTGGGGTCGGCGCATGGACGACGACCTCAGCGACGCCGTGGCCTGGGCGGTGTCGCAGGGCGTGGCCGATCCGGCCCGCATCGCGATCATGGGCGGCAGCTACGGCGGCTACGCCACGCTGATGGCGCTGGCCCGCAACCCGGAGGCTTACGCCTGCGGCATCGATCTGGTCGGCCCGGCCAATCTCGAAACCCTGGTGCGGACGATCCCACCCTATTGGGAGGCGATGCGGGCGCAACTCCACCGCGCCATCGGCGACCCGGACACGGAGGAGGGAATGGCGCTGATCCGGGAGCGCTCGCCGGTCTATGTCGCGGAGCGCATCCGGGCGCCGCTGCTGATCGTGCAGGGCGCCAACGACCCGCGGGTCAAGCAGGCCGAGTCCGACCAGATGGTGGCCGCGATGGAGAAGGGCGGCATCCCGGTCACCTATCTGCTCTTCCCGGACGAGGGGCACGGGCTCGTCCGCCCGGCCAACCGGCTGGCCTTCTTCGCGCGCGCGGAGGTGTTCCTGTCCCACCATCTCGGCGGGCGCTGCGAGCCGATGCGCGAGGCCGAGTCGGCGGGAACGTCGATGCAGGTGGTGCGGGAAGGCTGAGGTATCGTCTCCCTCCCCGGTCGGGGGAGGGAGAGCGGGTGCGCCCTGTCCGGCGCATATGCCTATTCGCGGCTCCTCCCCTCTCGGGGAGGAGCGTATCTTGAGCGGCCGTGGGCCGGATCGCTCAGGCGTCGAGGGTCTCGTCGTCCTCGTCGTCGATGTCCACGAGGAAGACGATGTCGGCCTCGTCCTCTTCCTCGTCATCCGCGCCGCTGGCGGCATCGGCGGCGTGATGGTCGTCGGCCTCGAAATCGCCCTCGCCGTCATCGGCGGCCAGCGCGTCCTCGAACTCCTCGATCTCGTCCTCCGAGGCCTTGCGGATGACGAGTTCCGAGGTGCCGTTCCAGATCGGCTTGCCGGCGGTGGTGAGGCTGCGGATGTCTTCCTTGAAGCCGTCGCAGGTGAACAGGTCGCGGGCGGTCGCCTCGTCGCCGTTGATGACCGCGATCGCCGTGCCGTCGATCTCGAGCGTGAACATCGGGAACATCCTCGGAGAGGGATAAAGAGCCACGCGCCGACGCGCCGCGTCCCGCGGGGAACCGCGACCGGTTTGGCCGGGTTCGGCGGCGCTTGTAGGCTGCCGGCACCGGATTCGTCGATGGGCCACGGGCGAGTTTCGCGCTCTGGCCGCGCGAACCGCCCGCTGAACGTCCCGTCGGCCTCGGTTCGACGGCTACGTGCCGCTGCTGCCGCGGGCGATGGCCCGCTTCACCACACCCTGCACCTCGCTGTTCGACAGGAACAGGTCGTGGTTGAACAGGCCGCCGCCGTAATCCGAGGCATCGGCGACGCGCACGCCCAGTTCCTCCAGGCGCTTGCGGTCGGCGGCGCCGGCGCGGACCACGCCCCCCGCGATGGCCCCGGAGATCTCGAGGGCCCGGTCGTTGGTCGCCGAGATGACGGTGATGCGCTTGGCGTCCGGCCCCAGGCGCTCGACGCCGTTGGCAAAGAGGTCGATGTCGATGTCGGGCGCGGCCAGAACCACCGCGCCGATCCGGGCGACGGCCGCCTCGCCGGCCTCGACCCGCAACATGCGCAGGGTTTCGAGGGTCAGGAGCGTGCCCATGGAATGGGCGACGATATGGATGCGCCCGCCGCTCGGCGTCGTGGCGAGGGTCTTCAGCAGATCCTCGAAGGCGTCGCGGGACCACAGGGCGCTCTCGCGGTCGTAGCCGTAATCGAAGGTGGCGGCGGCCGAGGGCCAGGTGAACAGGGCCGAGGCGCCCCTGAAGCGGATTCCGTCGGAGAGCATCGCGGCGCTGATCGCGGCGGATTCGAAGCTCTCGCGGTAGCCGTGGACATAGATCAGCACGTCGCGGCCGAAGGCGGCCTGGGCGAAGGCCGCCGCCGATCCCGGCCCGGTGGTCACCTCGCCGACGGAGCGGATGCCCCAATCGCTGCCGATCACCGACGACACCTTGCCGATCAGGGACCGGTCCGGTGCCGCCATGCGCGCCTCCGCGAAGCTGAGGCCCCGGCCGCGTTCCGAGCCGAAATAGGGCGGCTTCGGCGGGTTGCCGGAGGCCGGGCGGCGGGTGGTGGCGACGAGGAGGACCGGGCTCACATCGAGCGCCGATTGCGTCTCGGCCACCGCGCCGGTGGCGAGGCCGTCCATGACGCAGCCGGAGAGGGCGGGGGAAAGGCCGGCCGCTCCGGCAAGGCCCATCAGGCGCAGGAGGGAGCGGCGGGTCGCGTCGGAAGGCTGCATGGCCGTTATGGTCCCCGGAAAATCCCGTGGCGGTGGCAAGCCGGCACGGGGCGTCCCTCCTTCGCGTAGGATCTTGGCCGTGGCGGGGCACGAATGGGATTTTGAGCACTCGACGCCCGGCCCCGGCCCCGGCATGAAGGGGCCATGAGCGCGACCCTCCCCGACATGGATCACATCCGCGAGCGTCTTCTGGCCGGCGACCGAGCGGCCCTGGCCCGCGCCATCACGCTCGCCGAGTCGCGCCGGGCCGATCATCGGGCGGCGGTGCGCGACCTGATCGATGCGGTGCTGCCGCAAACGGGCCGAGCGATCCGGGTCGGCATCACCGGCGTGCCGGGGGTGGGCAAGTCGACCACCATCGACGCCCTCGGCTCGCTCCTCACGCAAGCCGGGCACAAGGTGGCGGTGCTGGCCGTCGATCCGTCCTCGACCCGCACCGGCGGTTCGATCCTCGGCGACAAGACGCGGATGGCGCGGCTCGCCATCGACCGCAACGCCTTCATCCGGCCCTCGCCCTCCTCGGGCACCCTCGGCGGCGTCGCCGCCAAGACCCGCGAAACCATGCTGCTGTGCGAGGCGGCGGGCTTCGACGTGATCCTCGTCGAGACGGTCGGCGTCGGCCAGTCCGAGACGGCGGTGGCCGACCTCACCGATTTCTTCCTCGTGCTGATGCTGCCGGGGGCCGGCGACGAGCTTCAGGGCATCAAGAAGGGCATCCTCGAACTCGCCGACATGATCGCGGTCAACAAGGCCGACGATGGCGAGGGCGAGCGCCGCGCCAATGCCGCGGCGTCCGAGTACCGCGCGGCGCTCCACATCCTGACGCCGCCTTCCGCCACCTGGACGCCGCCGGTGGTCACCATCTCAGGCCTGCACGGCAAGGGCCTCGACGCCCTGTGGAGCCGGATCGAGGATCACCGCGCCAAGCTGACCGCGACCGGCGAGATCGCGCGGAAGCGGCGGGAGCAGGATGTGAAGTGGATGTGGGCCCTGGTCCACGAGCGGCTGCACCAGCGCCTCGTCGGCAGCGCCGAGATCCGCAAGGCCACCGCCGAGGCGGAGAAATCCGTTGCCGCCGGCACGCATTCGCCCGCCGCCGGAGCCGATGCCATCGCGACCCTGATCGGGTTGTGAACCGTCTGCTGATCACGGGCTTCGGCCCGTTTCCCGGCGTTCCCGACAATCCGAGCGGGCGGCTGGCCCGCCGGCTCGCGACTCTGCCGCGCCTGCGTCTGATTCTGGGGCACCGGCCGGATTGCCTCGTGCTCGACACACGCTACGGCGCCCTCGAGACACACCTCGCCCCGGCCTTGGCGCGGGAACCACTCGCCGTGCTGATGATCGGTGTGGCGGCGCGCCGCCGCCGGGTCTGCGTCGAGAGCCGCGCGGTCAACCGGGTAAGCCGGCTGTTTCCCGATGCGGGCGGCATGGTCGGGCGGCGATTCGCCCTCGATCCCGGGGGGCCGGCCCAAAGGTGGAGTCCGGCGGCTCTGCCGGTCCGCGCGGCGCTGAGACGGGCCGGTCTCGCCGCCGCGCCGTCGCGGGATGCCGGCCGCTATCTCTGCAACGCCTCCTATTTCCGCGCGCTGGAGAAGGGGCACCCGGTGGTCTTCCTCCACATCCCGATGCCGCCGCGTACCAAGCGCAGGACAGACGGGGGAGGGCGCCGCCGGCCGGTTCTCGACCTGTGGGCGGAGGCGTTCGCGGAAGCGGCGCGGGTGCTCGCCCTGCGAGGCAGGGCGAGAGCTGAGAGCGCTTTCCGCCGAAGCGGAGACCGGTTCGGCGCGAGAAAGCGCGTCTCAACAAGGGCCTAGAACCGTGCCCGCTTGCAACGCGGTCGGGCCCGGCTCTCAAGGCGGCTGAGGCCCATCAGGCCCATTCGCGCTGGGCGAGCTTCGCCTCGTAGGCCTCGATGGCCGCAGCCTTCTGGTCGAGGGTGAGTCCGATCTCGTCGAGGCCGTTCAGCAGGTTGTGCTTGCGCCCCTCGTCGATGTCGAAATGCAGGGTGCCGCCGTCCGGACCCTTGATGGTTTGAGCCGCCAGATCGATCGTCAGCGTCGCGTTGGCGCCGCGCTCGGCGTCCTGGAACAGCTTCTCCAGATCTTCGGGCGAGACGACGATGGCGAGGATGCCGTTCTTGGCGCAGTTGTTGAAGAAGATGTCGGCGAAGCTCGTGGAGATCACGCAGCGGATACCGAAATCGGCCAGCGCCCAGGGGGCGTGCTCGCGCGAGGAGCCGCAGCCGAAATTATCGCCTACCACCAGGATCTTGGCGTTGCGATAGGCTGGCTGGTTGAGAATGAATTCGGGATTCTCCGAGCCGTCGTCGTTGTAGCGCATCTCGGAGAACAGGCCCTTGCCGAGCCCGGTGCGCTTGATCGTCTTGAGATACTGCTTCGGGATGATGCGGTCGGTATCGATATTGATGATCCGCATGGGCGCGGCGACGCCCTCCAGGGTCGTGAACTTTTCCATCGCTCTTCTCGAAATCGTCGTCTCGGCCGGCAATCCTCGCCCGGCCTCGGTCCATCGCCTTTTAGCAGCAGGATTGACGCACCGGTAGCCGAGCGGCACCGGCCTGTTCCGGTCAAGCCCCGGCTTGCGGTATAGGTCGTCCGTTTTGCGATAGGGGGGATTTACGTCAGATGGCCGAGACACCCGACACCTTCAAGAAGGCGCCCAAGCGCAAGCCCTCCAAGGGCAAGAGCGTGGCCGTCTCGCCCGAGATGCGGCAGGCCTATGCCGACATGATCAAGCAGCGGGAGGAGAAGGAGCAATCCTACGGCCGCCACCTGCGGCAGGACGAGCCGCGGCGGTGACGGCCGGGTTCGTCACACCGCTTTGAGCGAGGGCCCGCGACGGACGAAGCCGACGATGTCCTTGACCGCGTCGAGGGTCGGCGCGGCGATGGCCGCCGCCCGCTCGGCACCGTCGCCGAGAACCGAATCGATGTAGCCCGGATCGGCGACGAGCCGCTTCATCTCGGCCCCGATCGGCGCCAGCATCTCCACCGCGAGATCGACCAGCGCCGGCTTGAAGCTGGAGAAGTGCGCGCCGCCGAAATCCTTCAGCACCTCCTCGCGGGTGATGCCGCGCAGGGCCGCGAAGATGCCGACGAGGTTATCGGCCTCGGGCCGCCCGGCGAGGCCGGCAACCTCCGAGGGGAGGGGCTCCGGGTCGGTCTTGGCCTTGCGCACCTTCTGGGCGATGCCGTCGGCGTCGTCGGTGAGCGCGATGCGCGAATAGTCCGACGGATCGGACTTCGACATCTTCTTGGTGCCGTCGCGCAGGGACATGACGCGCGCGGCCGGCCCGCCGATCAGCGGCTCGGTGATCGGGAAGAACTGCTCGCCATGGCCGTGAGCCAGGATCGACTGCGAAAAGTCGTTGTTGAACTTCTGCGCGATGTCACGGGTCAGTTCGAGATGCTGCTTCTGGTCCTCGCCCACGGGCACGTGCGTCGCCCGGTAGGCCAGGATGTCGGCGGCCATCAGCACCGGATAGTCGTAGAGGCCGATGGAGGCGTTCTCGCGGTCCTTGCCGGCCTTGTCCTTGAACTGCGTCATGCGGTTGAGCCAGCCGAGGCGGGCGACGCAATTGAAGATCCAGGCCAGTTCCGCGTGCTGCGGCACTTGGCTCTGGTTGAAGACGATGGACCGCTTCGGGTCGATCCCGGCGGCGAGGAAGGCGGCGGTCACCTCGCGGATCTGGCCGCGCAAAGCCTGCGGATCCTGCCACAGGGTGATCGCGTGCAGATCGACCACGCAGTAGAGGCACTGCGCGTCCCGCTGCTGCATCTCGACGAAGCGCTTGATGGCGCCGAGATAGTTGCCGAGATGCAGGTTGCCGGTCGGCTGGACGCCGGAAAAGACGAGCTCGGTGAACGCGGCCATCGGCGCGGGTCCCTGGAAAGAAGGTCCGGGTCGAGGCGATCTCGCATCCCGCTTTAAGCGGCGGGTTCTGGCACCGGCAGCGGCAGCCGGTCAAGCAGGCGGATGAGGCGTTCCCGCTCCCGATCGGGAGCGGGACGGTTCGTCTCGATCAGAAGACCTGTGCGGCGCCTTCGTTCCGGCGCGGCGCGCCGGGCACGCCGGCTTCCGCATCGGCCTTGTCGGCGGCGCGCTTGTCCAGCGCCCGCTCCACCACCTTGGCGAGGCCGACCATGATCTTGTCGAGCTCGTAATCCTTGGGGGTGTAGACCGCGGTGACGCCCATGTTCTTGAGCACCAGCTCGTCCTCGGTGGAAATGATGCCGCCGACGACGACCGGCACGTGGTCGAGGCCGGCTTCGCGCAGCTTGGCCTTCACCTCGCGCACCAGCGGCACGTGGCTGCCGGAGAGAACCGACAGGCCGATGACGTGGGCGCCGCGCTCCTTCGCCTTGGCGACGATCTCGGTCGGCGTCTGGCGGATGCCGTCATAGGTCACGTCGAAGCCGACATCGCGGGCGCGCAGGGCGATCTGCTCGGCGCCGTTGGAATGGCCGTCGAGGCCGGGCTTGCCGACCACGAGCTTCGGCGTCTCACCGAGCCGCTCGCCGAGATCGGCGATGAGCAGGCGGGCCTCCTCCGCCGCGCCGGAGGTCACCGTCTGAAGCGTGACGCCGGTCGGGGCGCGGTATTCGCCGAACACCTCGCGCAGGCGCTGGCCCCATTCGCCGGTGGTCACGCCCGCCTTCGCCGCGGCGATGGAGGGTGGCATGATGTTGGCGCCGGAGCGCGCAGCCTGTTCGAGGTCGGCGAGGGCTTGGCCCACCGCCCGGTCGTCGCGCTTGGCGCGCCATTCGCGGATGCGGGCCTCGGCCTCCATCTCCACCGTCTCCGAGACGGTGAAGATCGCCCCGTCCCCGGAGGTGAGCGGCGAGGGCTCGCCCTGCTGCCACTTGTTGACGCCGACGACGATCTGCTCGCCCTTCTCGATGGCGGAGATGCGCTTGGCGTTCGATTCCACCAGCGCCCGCTTCAGCTCGCCCGCCTCGACCGCCGAGACCGCTCCGCCGAGTTCGGCGATCCGCTTCAGCTCGGCGCGGGTCTGCTCCTTGAGCGCCTCGACGCGGGATTCGATCACCGTCGAGCCGTCGAAGATGTCGTCGTATTCGAGCAGGTCGGTCTCGAAGGCGAGGATCTGCTGCATCCGCATCGACCATTGCTGGTCCCAGGGCCGGGGCAGGCCGAGGGCCTCGTTCCAGGCCGGCAGCTGCACGGCGCGGGCGCGGGCGCGCTTGGACAGGGTCACCGCCAGCATCTCGATCAGGATGCGGTGGACGTTGTTTTCCGGCTGCTGCTCGGTCAGGCCGAGGCTGTTCACCTGCACGCCGTAGCGGAAGATGCGCTTCTTGGCGTCGGTGATGCCGTAGCGCTCCTGGGCGATCTCGTCCCACAGCTCGGCGAAGGCCCGCATCTTGCAGATTTCGGTGATGAACCGCATGCCGGCATTCACGAAGAACGAGATCCGGCTGAAGACGTCGGGGAAGCTCGCCTCGTCGAAATCGGGATCGTTGCGCACCGTGTCGAGCACGGCGATGGCGATGGCCAGCGCGTAGGACAGCTCCTGAACCGGCGTCGCCCCCGCCTCCTGCAGGTGGTAGGAGCAGACATTCATCGGATTCCACTTCGGCACGTTCTTGGTCGTGAACAGGATCACGTCCTTGGTCAGCCGGAGCGAGGGCGCGGGCGGGAACACGTAGGTGCCGCGCGAGAGATATTCCTTGATGATGTCGTTCTGCGTGGTGCCCTGCAGCGCCGAGATCGGCGCGCCCTGTTCCTCGGCCACGGCGAGGTAGAGCGACAACAGCCACGGCGCCGTGGCGTTGATCGTCATCGAGGTGTTCATCTGCGCCAGCGGAATCTGGTCGAACAAGGTCCGCATGTCGCCGAGATGGGCGATCGAGACGCCGACCTTGCCGACCTCGCCGCGGGCGAGTTCGTGATCGGGATCGTAACCGGTCTGCGTCGGCAGGTCGAAGGCGACCGAGAGGCCCGTCTGGCCCTTGGCGAGGTTGCCGCGGTAGAGTTTGTTCGATTCCGTCGCGGTGGAATGGCCCGCATAGGTGCGGATGATCCACGGCTTATCGCGCTTGATCTCGGCGACGCTCCCTTGGGCGCTCATCCCGCTCGACTCCGTATACCAGAATTCGTTGTTTGACGCGCCACGCGCGTCATGTCGGCGGCACCGTAGCGAAGCGGCCGCGCCACGTCATCTGGGAGAAAGGTCGGGGTTGGTGCCTCGAGCGGCTGGAAAAACTTGATACGGCCGTGAAGTGGATTTGCGCCGGCAGATCTGAACCGACGCGAGAGGATGGCGCGCGGCCGGCCTGCCCGCGACGGACGATGTCGCCCCCCGAGGCACCTGCTCAGTTGCCGAATGCGTCACCGGTCGATGCGGATGCCCGGGGTCTCACCGGGACATGGACCACATCGAGCCGGCCACCGCGCGGGACCAGAATCGTCCGCGTCGCCTCGGGACGCGACACGTGGCCGCCGTCGCGAGAGATGCTCGACCAATGCGGAGCGGCGTTCCTCGGCAGGGCGGGCTTGCTGGCGGGCTGAGCAGCCTTGGTTGCACGGGGGCGGTCATGCCCGCCATCGGACTGTGCCGAGGCAGGAAAGGCAGCGGTAGCCAGCATGGCGAGCGAGAGCGCGAGGCAGGATAAAAGACGGGACAAAATATCTCTCCATCACTATCTGATTTTTGCCGTTAACTGAGGCATGAAGCAAAGATAGTTGGCAGATATTTAAGTTAAGTGCGCTTTCGCACGAGCATGTATTCGATAAATAATCCCGTCTTCAGCAGAAATTTTCTTGGGATGATAATGGCGCCTGGAAACGTGTTGCAATCAGGACTTGGGCAAATTTGACCGACCGGCGCCGGAACCGGCGGGCACCCATGGAGCCGTCGTCACACGAGAAAGTGGTCGCGGACCACAGCCTCGAATGGCTCCAACCTTTGCCTCACACGTTGAGCCAGCGAGCGTGCACCGCGCGCAACCGGCGGGCGCTGGGGGCTGCGCCGACGGTGTGACGTTGCATCGAAGCAGGGAGACACAGGCAATGGCGGATCAGAGCCCGCGGCTGACCACGGCTTTCGGGAATCCGGTTTCCGACAACCAGAATTCACTCACGGCCGGTCCGCGCGGACCGGTGCTGATGCAGGATTATCATCTCATCGAGAAGATGGCCCATTTCAACCGGGAGAGGATCCCGGAGCGCGTGGTCCACGCCAAAGGGTACGGCGCCTACGGCACCTTCCGCCTCACCAAGTCGCTCGGTGAGTACACCCGCGCCAAGGTACTGACCGAGGTCGGCAAGGAGGTGCCGATGGTTGCCCGGTTCTCGACCGTGGGCGGCGAATCCGGCTCGGCCGACACCGCCCGCGATCCGCGCGGCTTCGCCCTCAAGTTCTATACCGAGGAAGGCAACTGGGACCTCGTCGGCAACAACACGCCGATCTTCTTCGTGCGCGACGCGATCAAGTTCTCCGACTTCATCCGCACCCAGAAGCGCGACCCGCGCACCCATCTGAAACCCCATTGGCGGCGGTGGGATTTCTGGAGCCTTTCGCCCGAGGCGATCCATCAGGTGATGTTCCTGTACTCGGATCGCGGCACGCCGAAATCGGCGCGGTTCATGAACGGCTACGGCTCGCACACCTTCTCGCTCTGGAACGACAGGGGCGAGCGTTACTGGGTGAAGTTCCACTTCCACACCCAGCAGGGCATCCAGAATTTCTCGGCGGACGAGGCCGACGAGATCGCCGGCAAGGATCCCGATTACTCCGCCGCCGACCTCTCGACGGCCATCGAGAAGGGCGATTTCCCGAAATGGCGGGTCTCGGTCCAGATCATGCCGGAGCTGGAGGCCGACACCTATCGCATCAATCCGTTCGACCTCACCAAGGTCTGGCCGCACGGCGACTATCCGCTGATCGAGATCGGCGAGATGGAGCTGAACCGCAATCCGGACAATTATTTCGCCGAGATCGAGCAATCGGCCTTCGAGCCGTCGAACGTGGTGCCGGGCATCGGCTTCTCGCCGGACAAGATGCTGCAGAACCGGGTGCTCTCCTACGCGGACGCGCATCGCTACCGGCTCGGGGTCAACTATCAGCAGATTCCGGTGAACCAGCCGAGAAACGCGGCCGTGCAGACCTATCATCGCGACGGCGCCATGCGCACCGACGGCAACCACGGCGCCCAGGTCGATTACGAGCCGAATTCCTTCGGCGGACCGAAGCAGGATCCGTCGTTCAGCGAGCCGCCGCTGCGCATCAACGGCGATGCCGGCCGCTACGGCTGGCCGGGCGACGACGAGGATCTCTACGGGCAGCCCCGGCTGTTCTGGACCAAGGTCTTGGACGAGGGCGGTCGCCAGCGGCTCGTCGAGAACATCGTCACCTCCATGGGCGACAGCCCGCGCAACATCCAGGAGCGGATGATCGCCCACTGGTTCAAGGTGCACGAGGATTTCGGCCGCGGCGTCGCCAAAGGCCTCGGCATCGACACGGCTAAGGCCGCTGCCGAGTGATCATCTCAACGTTATTTTGAATACAGGGGCGTCGGCTTTAGCCGGCGCCTCTTTTTTGTGCGTGTAGGACAAAGCCTTGCCTTTTAGACCACTTGGAAGGCTGGAAACATCGTGCTTATAGCGTCTGCCAAGGTCGCGCGGTTCAGTTCGCGTGAGCCAAGGACACGATAGGGAGTGCCACAATGGCTGCAAGCGCAGCGCCGGCCTGGACCGGGCAGACGGCGGAAGCCAAGGACCTTTACGAGCTCGGTGAGATACCGCCGCTGGGTCACGTGCCGGCCAAGATGTATGCCTGGGCGATCCGCCGCGAGCGCCATGGGCCGCCGGAGCAGTCCCACCAGCTCGAAGTGCTGCCGGTCTGGGACATCGGCGACGACGAAGTGTTGGTCTATGTCATGGCCGCCGGCGTGAACTACAACGGCGTCTGGGCCGGCCTCGGTGAGCCGATCTCGCCCTTCGACGTGCACAAGGGCGAGTACCACATCGCCGGTTCGGACGCGTCGGGCATCGTCTGGAAGGTCGGCGCCAAGGTGAAGCGCTGGAAGGTCGGCGACGAGGTCATCGTCCACTGCAATCAGGACGACGGCGACGACGAGGAGTGCAACGGCGGCGATCCGATGTTCTCGCCGACCCAGCGCATCTGGGGTTACGAGACCGGCGACGGCTCCTTCGCCCAGTTCTGCCGGGTGCAGTCGCGCCAGCTCATGGCCCGGCCGAAGCACCTGACCTGGGAAGAGGCGGCCTGCTACACGCTGACGCTCGCCACCGCCTACCGCATGCTGTTCGGTCACCCCCCGCACACCGTGCGTCCGGGCCAGAACGTGCTGATCTGGGGCGCCTCCGGCGGCCTCGGCGTGTTCGGCGTGCAGCTCTGCGCGGCGTCGGGCGCCAACGCCATCGCCGTGATCTCCGACGAGTCGAAGCGCGACTACGTGATGAGCCTCGGCGCCAAGGGCGTCATCAACCGCAAGGACTTCGACTGCTGGGGTCAGCTGCCGAAGGTGAACTCGCCCGAGTACAACACCTGGCTCAAGGAAGCCCGGAAGTTCGGCAAGGCGATCTGGGACATCACCGGCAAGGGCAACGACGTCGACATCGTGTTCGAGCATCCCGGCGAGGCGACCTTCCCGGTCTCGTCGCTGGTGGTGAAGCGCGGCGGCATGGTGGTGTTCTGCGCCGGCACGACCGGCTTCAACATCACCTTCGACGCCCGCTACGTCTGGATGCGCCAGAAGCGGATCCAGGGCTCGCACTTTGCCCACCTCAAGCAGGCTTCGGCCGCCAACCAGTTCGTCATGGACCGGCGGGTCGATCCCTGCATGAGCGAGGTGTTCCCCTGGGACAAGATCCCGGCCGCCCATACCAAGATGTGGAAGAACCAGCACCCGCCGGGCAACATGGCGGTGCTCGTCAACTCGACCCGCGCCGGTCTGCGCACGGTCGAGGATGTGATCGAGGCCGGCCCGCTCAAGGCAATGTGACAGGGCATCCGCTTGATCGGAGCGGGTCGCGTCTCGGCAAGCCCGCGCGGCGTTTGAGCGAAGCCCTAATCCGCCCTCCCGAAGGGATCAACCGGATGGGATATGAGACCGGGCCGGCGGTGGGACCACCCACCGCCGGCCTGCTCCCGAATTGCTGGGGGCCTGCATGGGCCCGCCAAACCCAAAACGCCCGCGCCCCTCGACGAGGCGCGGGCGTTTCTGATTCTGGCACCGCTCCGGCACAGATAAAGAAATTCAGGCCTCTCCGCGGGCCACCATCGCCTCGTATTCGGAGACTTCGAGGCGTCCCTCCTTCGCCACCCGCGCCTTGTCTTCGTCGCTGATGACGTCGCCGGCCAAGTCGAGCCGCTTCCAGGCGGCGAGCGGCGTCTCGCGGTCAGGGCGGGGGACGTACTTGTTCTGCTCCAGCTTCCTGTACTTGTGGATGTAGCGTGGGCAGTTGACCCAGATCTTCGTGACGTCGACCTTCACGAGATATTTCGCCTCGGTGTATTCGGCCATCAGCGGATCGTCGCGCAGCACCGAAGCGTGGCCCTGCACGCGGATGCGGTGCGGCGTCTCGAAATCGATGAACAGCAGGCCGACCTTGGCCTGACCCGCGATGTTGCCGACCGAGTAGAACATCCCGTTGCCATCGAAGCCCGGGAACACCAGGGTCGAACCATCGACCACCTTCACGAAACCGGTCGGGCCACCCTTGTAGGAGACGGTCGGCATGCCGTCGGGATCGACGGTGGACAGGAAGAACATGTCGCGCGAGCCGATGAAGGCAGCCTCGTCCGGCTGGATCGTCTCGTGCACCCAATCCTCATCGAGGCGGACGGCGAGCTTGGTCGTCCCGAATTCCTCTTGGAGAGCGCGGTGCGCCTCCGAATAAAGCGATGCCATCTGCGTCTCCTCCTGGGCCCGTTGTTTCGGACCGCGTCCGGCAGCGTTTAAGGAAAAGGCACGAGGCCGCAACCTCGGCCACGAAAAAGGCCGGTTACGCTCGCGCGAACCGGCCTTTCTGGCTCAATGGTGGAGGCCGAGCACAGCACGGCCTCCGACCCCGAAAAGAATCAGTTCTTGGTCTTGTCGACCAGGGCCTTCTCGGAGATCCACGGCATCATGCCGCGGAGCTTGGCACCGACCTCCTCGATCGGGTGGGCGGCGAGCTTGGCGCGGGTGGCCTTGAACGAGGTCTGGCCGACCTTGTTCTCCAGCATCCAGTTGCGGGTGAAGATGCCCGACTGGATGTCGTTGAGGACGCGCTTCATCTCGGCCTTGGTCTCGGGCGTGACGATGCGCGGGCCGGTGACGTACTCGCCGTACTCGGCGGTGTTCGAGATCGAGTAGTTCATGTTGGCGATGCCGCCCTCGTAGATGAGGTCGACGATCAGCTTCACCTCGTGCAGGCACTCGAAATAGGCCATCTCGGGGGCGTAGCCCGCCTCGACCAGGGTCTCGAAGCCGGCCTTGATCAGCTCGACGAGGCCGCCGCAGAGCACGGCCTGCTCACCGAACAGGTCGGTCTCGCATTCTTCCTTGAAGGTGGTCTCGATGATGCCGGCGCGGCCGCCGCCATTGGCCGAGGCGTAGGAGAGGCCGAGATCGTGGGCATTGCCCGAGGCGTCCTGGGCGATGGCGATCAGGGTCGGCACGCCGCCGCCCTTGAGGTACTCGCCGCGGACGGTGTGGCCCGGGCCCTTCGGGGCGACCATCAGCACGTCGAGGTCCTTGCGCGGCTCGATCAGGTTGAAGTGGACGTTGAGGCCGTGGGCGAACAGGAGCGCGGCGCCCTGCTTCATGTTGCCCTCAAGCGACTCCTTGTAGATGTCGCCCTGCAGCTCGTCGGGGGTGAGCATCATCACCACGTCGCCCCACTTGGCGGCGTCGGCGACGTTCATCACCTTGAAGCCCTCGTGCTCCGCCTTCTTGGCGGTCGCGGAACCCTCGCGCAGGGCGATGACGATGTCCTTCACGCCGGAATCGCGCAGGTTGAGCGCGTGGGCGTGACCCTGGCTGCCGTAGCCGACGATAACGACCTTCTTGCCCTTGATCAGGTTCAGGTCGGCGTCGCGATCGTAATAAACGCGCATGATGTCTTCCTCTCTCGTGTCGGGGGTTGGGTTCAGGGTTTTGCCTGCCCGTACAGGGTCAGGAACTGCTCGACGGCACGGGCCGCGTCGCTCCGGATCCCGGCAGCGTCGAGGTCGAGCGCGTCGCCGAGGAGAAGTCGGATCTGGATATCGCGGCCGACGAGACCGAAGAAAGTCCGAAACGCCGCTTCGCTGTCATCGAAAGCGAGAAGACCTGCCGCGCGGCCGGCCTCAAGCACCGGCTTGACCCGCTCGCCAATGGCGAAGCGACCGTTGGCCAGCACGATGCCGCCGAGGCTGCTCCGGCGCGAGCCGGCATCGGCGATGGCGATGCGGTTGAGCGCGACGGAGGTGGGGCCGGCGATGACCGCGAGCCAACTCTCGGCGAAATCCAGGAGGCTCTCCCGCAGGGTCACCGCATCGAGTCCGTCCACCTCGTCGCGGCCGGCATGGACGCGAGAGGCTTGCCAGCGCACCGTCGCGGTCAGAAGACCGTCACGGTCACCGAACCACTTGTAGAGCGTTTCCTTCGAGCAGCTCGCCCGGCGCGCCACGGCATCCATGGTGAGCGGATCGCCGCCATCGACCATCAAGGCCAGGACGGCATCCAGCACCGCCTGTTGACGCGGAGAGGGCGTCTCGGGCTCTGGCTCGCTGCTGATGAGGGCGCTCGGCTGCATAATCCGGTTGGTGAATCCGTACCGTACCGTACGGTACGCTCACCTAGCCGGTCCGGGCACGCGGAACAAGCAGGGAAACAGCGGAATCCGTCTCGTTCTTTGTCCTCCGACAGGAATCTGTCGCCGACGCAACGAAGCCGCTTTACGAGCGCTCGGGCCCAGCGTATACGGCCCTTCGTCGCCACAGCGACGCCGGTGCCGCCTTCCGCAAGCGACACCGAAGGGTAAGGGTGCGTAGCTCAGCGGGAGAGCATTCGCTTCACACGCGAAGGGTCACAGGTTCGATCCCTGTCGCGCCCACCATCCCCTCATTCATTCCTTCGTCGTCCCAAAGTCGGCTGTCACCCCTCGTCGGGTTTGACCCCGTCGTGTGATCGTGATGGGTTTCGCGCCGATTCTCTGTATCTGAGGGCGCGGGGAAACGTCTTGCCGATTCTGATCATCCTTGCCGCTGTCGTCGCCAGTGTCGTGATCTGGTTGCTGCGGGCGCATTACGCGGTCAAGCAGCTCCAAGAGATAGACAAGGACACCAAAGGGCTTCAGCGCCGGGCGAAATCGACGTTTGAGAGCATCATCGGCACGCCGCTCCAGCGGGTGAACGATGTCCGGCTCGCCGCCGTCATCCTGATGATCCAGATCGTCCGTACGGGGAGCCCTGTGACGGCTTCGGAAAAGACCCGGATCCTGGAATTCATGGAGAACCCCCTGGAGATCCAGGCGATTTCGGCCACTTTCGAGCGGGCATGGCGCTACACCGAGGAGCGGCGCCCGTTCTCCCTGGTCGCCGACCCCTTGCTGCCGCTGCTGCGGGAGAAACTGACCGGCGAGGAGCGGATGCAACTCGTCGACATGTTGGCGAAAGTCGCCTCAGCCCACTCCCCGTTGAGCGAGCTTCAGCAGGAGGCACTGGCGCGGCTCAAGCGCCGACTCGTCGCCGGCGGGCCGGCTCTCGTCGCCAGCCGTGCCGGCAACCACGGATAGGGACACGCTCGTCACGATCAGATAAACAGGCCGCCCCGGAGGGCGGCCCGCACCCGCCTCAGACCCAATCCGGTTGATCCCTTCGGGTGGCGGATTGGGGCTTCGCCCAAACGCCGGGCGGGCTTGCCGACACGCAACCCGCTCCGGTCAAGCGGATCCCGTATCAGAGCGGGATGTTGTCGTGCTTCTTCCAGGGCTGCTCCATCTCCTTGGTGCGCAGCATGCCCAGGGCCCGGGCGATGCGCTTGCGGGTGGAGTGGGGCATGATCACCTCGTCGATATAGCCGCGCTCCGCCGCCACGAAGGGCGAGAGGAAGCGGTCCTCGTACTCCTTGGTGCGCTCGGCGATCTTGCCCTCGTCGCCCATCTCCGCGCGGAAGATGATCTCGACCGCGCCCTTGGCCCCCATCACCGCGATCTGCGCCGTCGGCCACGCATAGTTCAGGTCGGCGCCGACATGCTTGGAGGCCATCACGTCGTAGGCGCCGCCGAAGGCCTTGCGGGTGATGATGGTGACGAGCGGCACCGTCGCTTGGCTATAGGCGAAGAGGAGCTTGGCGCCGTGCTTGATCAGGCCGCCATATTCCTGCGCCGTTCCGGGAAGGAAGCCCGGCACGTCGACGAAGGTGACGATCGGAATCGAGAAGGCGTTGCAGAAGCGTACGAAGCGGGCGGCCTTGCGCGAAGCGTCCGAATCGAGCACGCCGGCCAGCACCAGCGGCTGGTTGGCGACGAAGCCGACCGTACGCCCCTCGATGCGGCCGAAACCGGTGATGATATTGCGGGCATAGGCCGCCTGGATCTCGAAGAAATCGCCCTCGTCGACCACGCGGCGGATCAGCTCGCCCATGTCGTAGGGCTTGTTCGGATTGTCCGGGATCAGGGTGTCGAGCGACTTGTCGAGGCGGTTGACGTCGTCGAAGCTCTCGATCTCCGGCACACCCTCGATGTTGTTGGCGGGGAGGAAGTCGAGCAGGCGGCGGATCTGCAGGATCGCCTCGACATCGTTCTCGAACGAGCCGTCGGCGATGGAGGACTTGCTGGTGTGAACCTTGGCCCCGCCCAGCTCCTCGGCGGTGACGACCTCGTTGGTGACGGTCTTCACCACGTCGGGGCCGGTCACGAACATGTAGCTCGTGTCACGCACCATGAAGATGAAGTCGGTCATGGCCGGAGAATAGACGTCGCCGCCGGCGCAGGGACCCATAATAACGGAAATCTGCGGGATTACGCCCGAGGCGGCCACGTTGCGGCGGAACACTTCGCCATAGCCGCCGAGTGCCGCCACGCCCTCTTGGATGCGGGCGCCACCGGCATCGAAGATGCCGATGATCGGCGCGCGCATCTTCAGCGCCATGTCCTGAACCTTGACGATCTTGGCCGCATGCGCCTCGGAGAGCGAGCCGCCGAACACCGTGAAGTCCTTCGAGAACAGGAAGACCGTGCGGCCGTTCACGGTGCCCCAGCCGGTCACCACGCCGTCGCCGGGGATTTTCTGATTCTCCATGCCGAAATCGGTGGAGCGATGCTGGACGAACATGTCGAACTCTTCGAACGACCCGTGGTCGAGCAGGAGTTCGATGCGCTCGCGCGCCGTGAGCTTGCCGCGCTTGTGCTGAGCCTCGAGCCGCCTCTCCCCGCCGCCGAGACGGGCCTGGGCGCGACGTTCCTCAAGCTTCTCCAGAATATCCTTCATGGTGCTGGCGAGACTCCCTGGCGGTCAAAATCGTTTTTTGAATGCAGGTCAGAGCGTAAACAGCTTGACCTTGCACCGATCGATCGCCCTTAGCACGCGTTTCCGCCCTCGGAAACGGCTCGGGAGAATCCGGCCACTCGTCCTTTCAGGGAAGGCGGTCACGGCCATGCCGCTGGCTCGGCCTCGGAGCGAGTCGCCGGTGGCCCGGCCCGGAGGCCGGAGCCGTTGTTCAAGCCGCCATCGCCGCGGCGGATGCGATCAGCCCTTCTTGACGAGAGGCGTCGGTTCGACCGGTGCGGGCTTGGTCGCGCAGGCAGCCATGCTCAGTGAAAGCACGGCTGCGACAGTCGCAAGGGTGATCCGGCGCGCAGTGATAGAAAAGGTAGGCACGTTCGTCTCCAAAATCGGACAACGCCGAAAGTGAAGGGCACATCGCGGATCCGATAGTGCAATCGAGTAACACTCCAGATTTATAACATTCTGCTATTTTTACTTGGTATAAAAATAAGCAAGCCGTATCGGCACCGCGCAGAACAGCACAATTTCGATGCGCCTCTGCTAGGTCAGACTTTGTGCCACCGAAGCTGCCGCATCGAATTCCATCCGTCGATAGGCGAGCCGCGCCTCCGCCTCGGCGTCGCGCCCCCAGACACCGGCTTGGAAGGCCTCATCGACATGGGCCGCCGCCCACGCTTCGTCCGCGCCGAGACGCCCTTGCAGGACCGCCAAGGCGATGACCAGCGAACCCGTGAGAGTCGTCATCGCGTGCAGAGCTGCGAGGCGGAACGGATCGTCCACAGCTTCCACCGCTACCCGCAAGGCTTCGACCGAGCCCTCCGGCTGCTCCACATGCATGACGCCTTCGGCGAGAAACAGCCGCGCTCCGAGCCGTTCTGCAGCCCAGGCCACCAACGGGTCCCAGGCCGCCGCTTGTTCCGCGACGAGGCGCTCCGGCGTGCCCGCACGGTAGACGATCAGATCCGTGCCGGCATAGGCGGCGAGGTCGGCCGCGACCTCCGCCCGACGATCCACCACGCCGTCGATGGTGGTGTTGACGAGACGGGTCAGCGGCATGGTGCGCGGGTCGATCACCGTTTCCTGTGCCGCCCACTCCGCAGCCAGAGCCTCACCCAGGACGGCGTTCGGCACCGCGAGGGGGCGGCGGCCCGGTGTGTTGGCGCCGCGGCCGTCGAGAACGAGGCGGAAGCCGCCCTCGACCGGGGCGATGCCGGCTTCCGCGTAGAAGCGCTTGGGGAGCGTAGGCGCAGTGCTCGCGCGGGCCGCGCGGATGGGATCCGGGTTCGGATCGTCGCCGGGCTCCCCCAGCCAGTCGCGGGTCACGTCGTCGCCTGAGATGGTCATGTCTTCCAGATAGGATTTCGCGCGCCCGGGTGCGAGCCCGGATCGCGATGCCGCGGTCCTTCTCCCTCAGGAGAAGCCGAGCCGTTCCGTCATCGATCCGGTCCGCGACGCATCGAGCGAGCCGGAGAACAGGTCGCCGAGAGAGGTTGCCGAATCGACCACCGTGACCGCGCCGGCCCCGAACAGGGCGCCGGGCGAATGATAGCCCCAGCCGACGCCGACGGCGGCGACGCCCGCGCCCTTGGCCATCATCATGTCGTAGGTCGTGTCGCCGATCATGATGGTCATCGACGGTTCGGCCCCGGCCTCCCGCATGGCCTGCTGCAGCATCGTCGGATCCGGCTTGGAAGGGGCGTCGTCGGCGGTCTGGATCGTGGCGAACCAGCGGTCCCAGCCGTGCTTGTCGATGAGATGATCGACGCCCCGCCGCGATTTACCGGTGGCGATGCCGAGTTGGATATCCTCCCGGCGATGCAGCCGCTCCACCAGTTCGGCCATGCCGGGAAACAGCGGCTCCTCGTAATCGGGATCGATCCGAAGCGCCTGGAAGGCCTGCCGATAGCTGTGAGACAGCGACTCGATCGGGCCCGCCTCGCCGACGAGGCGCCGGAACGCGTCCGGCAGCGACAGCCCAACGACCGACAGCGCCTCCTTACGCGGCGGCACCGGCAGGTCGTGTTCGGAAAAAGCCCGCCGCTGCGCCTCGACGATCAGGTGCTGACTGTCGACGAGGGTGCCGTCGACATCGAAGACGACGAGCTTCACCACGGGGATAAGGCCTCACGACTCACGGCTTGCGCGCCGGTGCCGCATTCGGGGATGCCCGCCTTTCATAGCCGAGGCGGCAACGGACGAGGAAGCGGCGACGCGCGCCGCCGGAAAGCTTGCGCCGATGCGATTCGCGGTTGCACGCGGCGTAGGAGGAGCGCCGCCGCCGCTCGGCCGCGCGCTGGCCCGGATTCTGGGGCCGCTGCGCGACCGCATTCGGCTGAGCCGGGGCGGGGGTGGACGTCTGCGGCTGCGGCTGCGGCTGGGCCGGCGCTCCCGGCGGAGGAGCTGCCCCGGCCGGCGCTGCGGCGCAGCACAGGCCGATGAGCGCGACGGACACCAGCGTGACGGTCCTCATGGGATCCTGACCTCGTTGCAGCGGCATCGTTGTGAGCGGGCGGATAAGACCATCTCGCCGGCTCCCCGTCCACGCGACAGGCTTACCCCTCGACAGCTATGGCGGAGAATCGTTTTTCCGAGACGGGCCTCGCTTTCGTGAAGCAGGGCCCGAGCCGGATCACGCTTCGGGTGCCTCGACGATCGGATCGTAGCGCGCGGCGTCGAAACCGAGCAGGTTCCAGCTCTGCGCCATGTGCGGCGGCAGCGGTGCGCTGACATCGACAGGTTGGCCGGTGCGGGGATGCGGGATCACGATGCGGCGGGCCAAGAGGTGCAGCCGGTTCTGGATCCCGCCGGGCAGCTCCCAGTTCTCCACGTCGAAATATTTCGGATCGCCCACGATCGGATGGCCGATGTGCGCGGCATGGGCCCGGAGCTGGTGCGTGCGGCCCGTCACCGGCTTCAGTGAGAGCCAAGCGAGCTTCTGCGCCGCCTGATCGACGGTGGCGTAATAGGTCAGGGCGTGGCTCGCCCCGTCGTCGCCGTGCTTGGCGACCCGCATCCGCGCATCGGCATCCGTCGGCTCGTCCTTGACGAGATAGGTCGAGACCCGGCCCTGGCGGGTGCGCGGCACCCCCGCCACCAGCGCCCAGTAGATCTTGCGCGCGGCGCGCGACCGGAAGCTCTTGGCCAGGGTCGCGGCGGCGAGCCGGGTCTTGGCGATGATGAGGCAGCCGGCAGTGTCTTTGTCCAGGCGGTGGACGAGGCGCGGGCGCTGCCCGTCCGGGCCGGTCAGAGCCTCCAGCAAGCCATCGACGTGGCGCACGGTGCCGGATCCGCCCTGCACGGCGAGGCCGAACGGCTTGTTGAGAATCATCATGTCCGCATCCTCGTAGAGGATCAGCGAACGGAGGAATTCGGCATCCCCGGCGACCTTGTTCGGGCTGCGCGGGCGGTCGGTGGGCTGGTCGAGCTTGAGCGGCGGCACCCGCACGCTCGAACCCGGCTCCAGGCGGTCGCTCGGCTTGGCCCGCTTGCCATCGACCCGCAGCTCGCCCTTGCGAACGATACTCTGCACGCGGGTGAAGGGCAGCTGGGGAAAACGCGCGCCTAAGAAACGGTCGATCCGCATCCCGGCCTCGTCCGGGGACACGGTCAGCGTCTGCACGCCGCTCGCCAGGGTGGCGGAGGCGGCCTCGCGCTGCTCCCGGCGCGTCGGCCCGGACGGGGCAGCCTCGGCCGGCGGCGCTTTGGCCCGCGCTGCCGTCTCCGCAGGCGGTTTGGTGCGTGCGCGCGGTGCTGCGGCCGCCGGCTTCGGCGCGGCGGGCTTCGACGCACGCTTCGGACGCGGCGCGTTGTCCTGAGCCTCGACATCGGCCCAGGGCGAGCGCTCGCCGGCCTCCTCGCCGCGATTGCGGGCGGCGCGCTGCGCGGCATCGAGGGCGGAGCTGCGCGGGCCGGTGCCGGGCCGCTTCGAAAAGCCGCCGGGCTTCGGCCCGCCGGGCCCGCGTCTGGCACCGGATCCGCGATGTGGAGGACGTCCCTTCATGCCCCGCTGCTATCATCCTGAGATGACGGCGCAAAGCGCCGCGATCGATTGCTCGCGAAATCTCCTGTCGGGTTCACCGCCCGATGGCGCGAGCTGCCGGGGCCGGCTGGGTCGCCGTCGCGTCCCCAAGCTCCGCGATGCCCGCCTTCCGCGTCAGCCCGCGAGCCGGGCCGCTTCGAGGGTGAGCCCGAGCCCGACGGAGCCGAAGGTGTCGCCATCGACGACCCGGGCCGACGGGACGCAGGCGGTGAGGGCCGCACGGACATGGGGCAGGCCGGTGGAGCCGCCGGTGAGGAACAGGGCGTCGATGCGTTCGGGCGAGAGGCCGGCCTGATCGAGACACCGCCCGATCCGCTGGGACATGCGCCGCGCCAGATCGTTGGTATGCCCGGCGAGCCGAGTCCGGTCCAGGCCGGCCGAGAGGCCCGGCTCGACCCAATCGAGATCCACCGTACCGGTGCCTTCGTCGGAGGCAGCGATCTTGGCGCCCTCGACGGCCATCGCCAGCGAATGCCCGCGTTCCGCCTCCACCACCGTGCGCAGCCGCGAGACCAGCTCGGGCCGGGCCGCGTCGCGCACCACCTCGTCGATCTCCCGCAGGGTCTTCGGATTGTAGAGGCGGTTGATGCTCGACCACGTGGCGAGGTCGTGGAAATAGGCGTTCGGCACCGCGAGATCCGCCCGCTTCATCGGGCTGCCGAGGCCGAGCAGCGGCATCACCGCGCCAAGGCTGAGAGTGCGGTCGAAATCGGTGCCGCCGATGCGCACGCCGTCATTGGCGAGGATGTCCTCGGCCCGCTCGTCGCGGCTATGCCGCTCGGGCGAGAGCCGCACGATCGAGAAGTCCGAGGTGCCGCCGCCGATATCGGCGATCAGCGCGATTTCCTCGCTGGTGACCGTCCGCTCGTAGTCGAGGGCCGCGGCGATGGGCTCATACTGGAAGCGCACGTGGCGGAAACCGATGCTTTCGGCGATCTGGCGGAGGGTGTCCTCCGCCTTGCGGTCGCCAGCCGGATCGTTGTCGACGAAATGCACCGGGCGGCCATGCACCACCGTATCGAGGTCCGTGCCGGCCTCGGCCTCGCCGCGTGCCTTCACCATCGTCAGGTAGCGGGCGATCACATCGCGGAAGCGGATGCGCTCGCGGCCGACCGGCGTGGTCTCCTCGATCAGCGGCGAGCCGAGCACGGATTTCAGCGCCCGCATCAGCCGGCCGGGCGTCCCCTCGACATAGGCCTCGATGGCGGCGCGGCCGATCTGGGCCTCCCGTCCGGGCGCGAAGAAGATCGCGCTCGGCAGGGTGCGGTGGGTGCCCTCGAGCGGGACCAGATGCGGGCGGCCGACGGTGCCGATCCCGAGGGTAGTGTTGGACGTGCCGAAATCGAGGCCGCAGGCCGCCATGGGGAGGGTGTCGCTTGGTTCTGCCGGGGGGAGGGCGGCCCCGTTAAGGCGCCCGGACGGCCAAGGCAATCCCCAAACGCCGCATGCCCCCCGCCGCGTCAGGCCTCGCCGAGATAGCGCCGCCGCAGGTGATTGAGGAAATCGGCCGTGTCGAGCGGCCGGCCGGTCGCGGCGGTGAGCAGGTCGTCCGTCTCCAACAGGCTGCCCCGGGCGTGGACGTTCTCCCGCAGCCATCCGCGCAGCTGCGAGAAGTCGCCCTCGGCCAAAGCCGGGCGGATGCCCGGATGCCGGGACGTGGCGGCCGCGAAGAGCTGCGCGGCGGCGATCGCCCCCAGCGTATAGGTCGGGAAGTAACCGAAGCTGCCGCCGGGCCAGTGGATGTCCTGAAGGCAACCGCGCCGGTCGTCGGGCACGGTGAGCCCCAGCAGCTCCTTCATCCCCTCGTTGAAGGCGCCCGGCAGATCGGCCACCGCGAGATCACCCGCGATCATCGCCGTCTCGAGGCGGTAGCGCAGCAGGATATGGGCGGGGTAGGTCACCTCGTCGGCATCGACCCGGATGAAGCCCGGCTCGACCCGGGTGTAGAGGCGGTGGAGGTTCCGCGCCTCCCAGGCCGGCCCCTCGCCGCCGAACGCCTCACGCAGGACCGGCGCGAGGAAGGTGCAGAACTCTCTGGAGCGGCAGGCCTGCATCTCGACCAGAAGCGATTGGCTCTCGTGCAGGCTCATGCCCCGGGCCTGCCCCACCGGCTGATGGCGCCAGGCGGCCGGACGACCCTGCTCGTAGAGCGCATGACCGGTCTCGTGCAGCACGCCCATCAGCGCGCCGGTGGCACTCGCCTCGTCGTAGCGGGTGGTGATGCGCACATCGTCGGTGGCTCCGCCGCAGAACGGGTGCAGGCTGACATCGAGACGCCCGCGCTCGAAATCGAACCCGACCGCCCGCATCAGCCGCAGGCCGATCTCCCGCTGGATGCCGACCGGGAACGGACCCGGCAGGGGCAGGGGAGGGGCCTCCGCCGCCTGCCGTTCCCGCACCGCGACGACGAGATCCGGCAACACGGCGCGCAGCTCCGCGAACAACGGGTCGATGCGCGCCCGGCGCATGCCGGGATCGTAACCGTCGAGAAGCGCATCGTAGGAGTCGAGCCCCAGAGCGGTGCCCTTGGCTTCCCCGACCAGACGCTGCAGCCGCAGCACCTCCTCCAGATGCGGACGCAGCCGCGCGAAGTCGGAATCGCGCCGGGCGTCCCGCCAGACCATCTCGCACCGCGTGGCCGCCTTCGACGCCGCCGCCACGAGGTCGCCCGGCACGGCGGCCGCATGCGCGTAAGCCCGGCGCATCTCCTGCAGGTTCGCCCGCTCCCACTCACCGAGCTCACCCTCGGCCTCGGCGGCCGCGAGGCGTTCGCCGGTGCGGGGATCGGTCAGGATCTCGTGGGCGAGAACCTTCAGCACGGCCAGCTGCTCACCGCGAGCCTCCGACGCGCCGTCCGGCATCTGGGTCTGGGTATCCCAGCCGAGGATGCCGCTTGCGTCCTCCAGGGCGCCGAGGCGAGCGAAGGTGGCGGCGAGCGTGGTGTAGGCTTGCATGGTCGGTGAGGGTCCTTCCCAGTGTCGTCGGAGCGGAGCGCGGAGACTATTCTTCGCCCTGCCTCTCGCGCCGCAGCCGCTCCCAATAGGCGAGCCGCTCGGCGTAGCGCGTCTCCATGCCCCGGTCGGTCGGCTCGTAGAAGTGCTGACGCCCGAGTGCTTCGGGCCAGTAATCCTGGCCGGAGAAGGCGTCGGGCTCGTCATGGTCGTAGCGGTACCCCTCGCCGTAGCCGATCCGCTTCATCAACCCCGTGGGGGCGTTGAGGATGGTGCGCGGCGGGGCGAGCGACCCGGCGGCCTTGGCGACCCGCGTCGCCGCCTTGTAGGCGGTGTAGACCGCATTCGATTTCGGGGCGCAGGCTAGATAGACCGTGACCTGAGCCAGGGCCAACTCCCCCTCGGGCGAACCGAGGAAGTCGAAAGCCTCCTTCGCGGCGTTGGCGACGACGAGAGCCTGGGGGTCGGCCAGCCCGATATCCTCCACCGCCATCCGCACGAGGCGCCGGGCGATGAACAGCCGGTCCTCGCCCGCATCGAGCATGCGGCAGAGATAGTAGAGCGCAGCGTCAGGGTCGGACCCGCGCACGGTCTTATGCAGCGCCGAGATGAGGTTGTAGTGTCCTTCCTGGGCCTTGTCGTAGATCGGTGCCCGGCGCTGGACGAGGGTCTGAAGCTTCTCCGCGTCGAGGATCTCCCCCGGCCGGGCCGAGCGCCAGACTTCTTCCGCGAGTGTGAGAGCCGCCCGCCCATCCCCATCGGCCATGCGGACCAACGCGGCACGCGCCTCTTCGTCGAGGGGGAGAGGGTGCTCCTCCAGCTCCTCGGCGCGGGTCAGCAACCGGGCGAGCGCGCTCGCATCGAGGGCGCGGAACAGCAGCACCCGAGCCCGTGAGAGCAGGGCGGCGTTGAGTTCGAAGGAGGGGTTTTCCGTCGTCGCCCCGACGAGGGTGACAGTCCCGTCCTCCATCACCGGCAGAAAGGCATCGAGCTGCGCCCGGTTGAAGCGGTGGATCTCGTCGACGAAGAGCAGTGTGCCCTGGCCCGTCGATCGCCGCTTGCGCGCCGCTTCGAACACCTTTCGCAGATCGGCGATGCCGGAGAAGATGGCGGAGATCTGCTCGAAATGCAGCGCGGTCTCGTGGGCAAGCAACCGAGCCACGGTGGTCTTCCCGGTGCCGGGCGGCCCCCAGAACACCAGCGAGCCGAGGGAGCGCGAAGCGAGCAGGCGCGTGAGCGCACCGTCCGGACCCGTCAGGTGCTCCTGACCGACGACCTCGGAGAGGCGGCGAGGGCGCAAGCGATCCGCGAGCGGGCGGGGCGCGCCCGTCTCAAGACCGGCGGAGGCGAACAGGTCGGACATGCGTGGCATCAACACCGCAGCCCCGCCCGTCCGCAAGAGCCCATCCCTCAAACTCGCACAACCGACGCGAAGCCGGCTTGTGGCAGCGCATTCCCCATGCTAGGGCGCATCTCGTCGATGAGACACCTCTGCGGAGAGGTGGCAGAGCGGTTGAATGCACCGCACTCGAAATGCGGCATGGGTGCAAGCCCATCGGGGGTTCGAATCCCCCCCTCTCCGCCACTTGATTTTTTTTCGTTTGATCACAACCACTTAGCTGCTAGTTTGTGCAGCATTGTGGTAGAAGTGGTATGGCGATCTCAGCGCCCAAGAAGGCGACGCTGATGCGAGATCAATGAAAATCGAAGCCTAGCCGCTGCCGCACAGGTGCCTTATCGTTTTGGTGGGGCCAGCAGGTGGCTGACTGATGGCCCAATTGCTCAAATCGCTAGAGCATTGCCATCGCTAACGGAAGAAAGTCCCCGGCAGGAAAGCCGGGGCCCTTGCCATCTTCTAAGCCTTTTCAGGCGCGATCCAGCTCTGCGAGCGTGCCGGCGAGGTCATCCACATCGATCCCATCAATGATGCGGAACGAACGAGGTATAATGCCGTTCGCCCGGAACACTTCGGCGATAGAAGGTTGCGGCGACGCGGGTGCCTGACGTCTCGTACGAGACGTGGCCGCCGAGACAATCGCCCTTAACTCGTCTTCCCGCTCGTCTTCCCGCTCGGCGAGCCGCCGGTCGATCTCGTCCGCGAACGGCAGCTCCGTCGCGATGACGATCCCGAGGCGCGCGGCACTGCCTGACCTGATTGCGCATCGTCCCAAATTCGGTTTGCGGGACGATGCGCGGATCTCTTTACTGCGCGGCAGTGGTCGAGCGGTTCAGAACGGTGAAGCCCTGCCTCTCGAAGGCGGCCTTGGCGGTAGGACCGCGCAGATAACTCAGAAGAGCGGAGGCGTCCGGGTTGCGTGAATCCTTGGTGATCGCGACCGGGTAGACGATCGCCGGGTGGCTATCGGCCGGGAAGGTGGCGACGACCTTCACATTCGCGTCCGCCGCCGCATCGGTGGCGTAGACGATGCCGAGCGGCGCCTCGCCCCGCGAAACGAGGAGCAGGGCGGCGCGCACGCTCTCGGCCTGCGCGATCCTGTCCTTCACTCCCGCCCAGCCGCCAAGCTTCTCCAGCGCCGCCTTGCCGTACTTGCCGGCCGGCACCGCATCGACATTGCCCATGGCGAGCTTGCCGGAGCCGAGCGCCGCCGTGAGATCGAGGCCCGGCCCCATCTTCACCTCGACCTTCGCCTCCTTGGACGCGATCAGCACGATGCTGTTGGCCAGAAGGCTGACCCGGCTATCCGGCTGGATGAGATCCTTCTTGGCGAGATAGTCCATCCAATCGAGATCGGCCGAGAAGAACAGGTCGGCGGGTGCGCCCTGCTCAATCTGCTTGGCGAGCGTGTTCGAGGCCGCATACGACACCTTCGGCGCCGGCTTGCCCTCCTGGGCATAGCGTCCGGCGATCTCGTCGAGGGCGTTCTTCAGGCTCGCGGCGGCGAAGACCGTCGGCGCCTCCGCCGCCGGTGCAGGAACCGGTCCCGCGAGGGCGATGGCGACGAGGCCGGCCAGGAAACCGGCGCGGGTGAAGGTGATCATGGGCACTCCTCCGAAACGGAATCACGATGGATCAAGCGGCTTTGGGCAAGCCCGCGATCTCGATGACGAAGCGATACTTCACGTCGCTCTTCAGCATGCGGCTATAGGTGCTCTCGATCTGATCGCTCGGGATCATCTCGATATCGGGGGTGATGCCGTGCTTGCCGCAGAAATCAAGCATGTCCTGGATCTCGGCGATGCCGCCGATCGGCGAACCGGGCCGCCACCGTATCGACCCGGATCAAATGGGAATGGTTTCGCGCGACATCGGGAGCCGGAGCGCCGGTTGCACGAGGCCGAACACCTCATGTCTCCACCGTCCCGATCCGTGGCCGCTGATCGGATTTACGCAGCTTCACGATGGTGTCCCTGAGCCAGCGTTGGCTGGGCACATCGTCGTTGGAGGAGTGCCAGATCATCGAGATGGCGACATCCGGCAAGGCGATGGGGGCCGGGCTCACGGTCAGGTCCATGCTCTCGGCAAAGAAGCGCGCCAGCCGCGCATGCATGGTGGCGATCACCGGCGCCTGACGCACGACGAAGGGCATCACCGCAAAACGCGGTGAGGTCAGCGCGATGACCCGGGTGCGGTCGATCTTGGCGAGGGCGTCGTCCACCACGCCGTGGGCACTCTCCACGAGGCTCGTCAGCAGGTGGGGAAAGCGGAGATAGTCGTCGAGCGAGATGGGGGCCGACACTCCCAAGAGCTCGGAATTGAAGATGCAGAGATAGCTTTCCTTGTTGAGGATGCGGCGCTTGTGGTGCGTCTGGCCCTGTTCGAACACGCCGATGCCGAGATCGACGCGTCCGGTATCGAGGTCGTCGAGGATGCGGTTGCGGTCGATCGTGTGCAGCAGCAGCTTCACCCCCGGCGCGACCGCCTGCAGATGCGCGATCAGGGTCGGCATCAGCAGCACCTCGGTCGAATCGGGAATGCCGAGGGTGAAGGTGAGATCGGCCGTGGCCGGGTCGAAGGCGGCCGGCGAAGCGGTGATCTGCTGAATCTGGGAGAGTGCGGCCTGAACCGGTGCCGAGAGGGTGAGCGCCCGCGGCGTCGGCCGCATGCCGTCCGCGCTCCGGGTCAGCAACTCATCCGAGAAGGTCGCACGCAGTCGCGCCAGGGCGTGGCTCATCGCCGATTGGCTGATGCCGATCCGCCCCGCCGCTCGGGTGACGCTGCGCTCCGTCAGCAGAGCGTCGAGGGCCACGAGCAAATTGAGATCCAGCCGCGAAAGATGCACGTGATCGATGCGCATTATGAAATTGATCCATTTGATTCATGGCACCTGTCTCAACACATTCAGCCTCACGAAGCGACGGAAATCCCGCCGCAACGAAAGAGGCTGATTCCGATGTCCAAGAAAATCGTTTCGCTCGCCACCGTCGCCGCCCTGGCGTTCATGTCTCTCGGCACGATCTCCGCGACCGCCGACGAGATGGTCGCCATCCACGGCACCAAGACGGTCGGCGCGCTCGCCCTGGAAACCCGTGGTCTCGCGACCGATGACCTGTCCGTCCACCGCCAGGGCGGTTTCGCCGTCCCCGGTGCCGTCCAGTGGATCAAGACGCCCGTCCAGGAGCCGGTAAGGCAGGCCGCCTTCTGAGCGGGCCCCAGCGGTCCGCGATGAGGCCTGTAGGGCGACCGACTCACTTCGACGACAACGCTCCCGGCATCCTACGATGCCGGGAGATTTTCGTCGGATAGGCTAAAGGCGCGCGCGAAGCCGGCGGCACAGCCTGCGGACACGCCGATGAAGGCGCCCGCACGCCGTGCTTCGGAGAATCATACCAAATCCGCTCGATCCCTTCGGGGCGGCGATGGCGGCCTCGCTCACACGCCGCGCGGGCTGGCCGAGACGGAACCCGCTCTGATCAAGCGGATGCCGTCTCACCCGTCGCATCACCCTACAGGAGGCCGAGCCGGCTCGGCTCGACCTGAGCGAAGATGCGCCGGAGGCTCGCCGGGCCGAGACCGTAAAGCCGGCCGAACAGATCTGCGAGCAGCGCCCGGTGATCGGTGAGCACCGGATAGTCGCGGTTCTGAAACAGGCGGGCCTCGTCGATCCGGACTTGTGGCCCCGCGATATGGCCGCCCTTCACGGCGCCGCCGAGCACCCAATAGACGCTGCCATGGCCATGATCGGTTCCCCGGCTGCCATTCTCCCGGAAGGTGCGGCCGAACTCGGAGAGCACGACCACGACGGTGTCGTTCCACCCAGTCCCGATTTCCTGGACGAAGCCGGCAAGACCCCGGCCGAGTTCGCTCAGGCGGTCGGCGAGATAGCCGCTCGCCGCCCCCTGATTCACATGCGTGTCCCAGCCGCCGACATCGACGAAGCCGAGATTGAACCCATCGCGCATGAGCCGGCCGATGCGCCGGGCCGACAGCTCGAAGCCCTTCGGGGAGACCGCGCCCCGGTCGGCCTGGGCCTGATGATCGGAAATCGCGTGGTAGACCTCGTCGCGCACGCGAAACCCCTCTTCGACGGCGGGGCGCAGGGCGCTGTCCCGGTACATCGCCGTGATCAGTGACGCCTGCCGCGCATCGATGCCGGGCTTGCCGACAGCGTTGATCGCCACGTTCGGGACGGCCTCCGCCCCGCGAAACACCAGCGGCATCTGCTCGGTGAAGCTCACCGGCCGCGCCCGGGTCAGTTCGGCGGCGAGCCGGCCCATGAAGCCGGAATTGTAGTCGCGGCCCGCGCCGGTACCCTGGCCGAGCTCAATCGTATCCTGGGTCTCGAAATGGCTGCGGGTAAGATCGTCGCTGCCTGCGAAAGGCACGAAGGCCGCCTGCCCCTTGGCGAAGAGCGGCAGAATGGTCTCACGCAGGGCCGGATGCAGCCCCCAATCCCCATCGAGCGGCAGCGCAGCGGCCGGGTCCTGCGGGTTGGGGCGAGCCACGGCAAGGTGAGGGCGGGCCTGATAATAGAAGTCGCTTCCGACCGGAATCACGACATTGGCGGCATCGTAGGCTCCCCGCAAAAAGATGACGAGAAGGCGGGCATCGGCCTGCGGTGCGGCCCAGACGCGACCGGCGACCGTGGAAAGGCCGAGCCCGAGGCCGGTACGCAAAAGCCTGCGACGGTCCAAGGGATCGGCGAGAGCCGGGTAATCCATGGGCCCCTCCTCAGCGCATGAACTCGGGAGACGACAGGAACAGCGTGTTCCAATCCTGGGGCGAGACTGCGCGTGCGAGGACGGCGCGGGTCGGCTCGCTCAGCGTGGTGACGAGCGTCGAAAAGTAGAGGGCGTTCAGCAGAAGCGGGAAAGCGGGCTCTTCGACGGCATCCGCTCCCGGTGGTCGGAACAAACCGGCCGGTCCCGCGCCGATCTGCCGGGCGATCTCGAAGCGCGTGGTCATCTGGCCCGGCCCGGTCCAGGAAGCGGGCAGGAGCGGATAACCGTCCGGCGTCGAGCGGTTGAACAACCCTTCGCCGAGGCGATTGAGCCAGTTCTGGATCGGACCCGTATTGAGGATCACGCGTCCGTCATAGGCGAGGCGCAGGGCCGAGAGCAGATAGCGGATCGGATCCTTGATCTGCGTGCTGAGACCGGCCGTGAGGTCGGGGGAGCGGATCAGAGCCTCCATCACTGCCGCGATATCGCCGTCGCTGCGCGTAAAGACTGCGGCGAGCCGTTGTCGCTGGGCTTCCGAGGGCTCGGTTCCGGTGAAGTAGGTGGCGAGCGCGGCCGATACGTTCCGCGCCGTAGCCGGATGGTGGCCGAGGATGTCGAGCGCCTCCTCGACCTCACCGAAGCCGCGGCCGCGGATGACATGGCCGAGGAAGAGCTTGTCGCCGTAATCGTGCCGATTCGGGTTGAAGATGAACAGCCCGTCGCGGATCAGGTCGGCCTTTCGCTCGGGCTTCAGCTTCGGGTCTTCCGCGCGGGTCTCCACGCCGACACCGGTCAGGATGCGTGCGAGGGCCTCGACATCGCCTTGCGTATAGCCCGAGCCGACACCCATGGTGTGCAGCTCCATGATCTCGCGCGCATAATTCTCGTTGAGATGGCCGACCGAGTTCTCCGCATTATCGAGGTAGCGCAGCATCGCCGGATGGCGCAAAGTCGCCGCAAGCAGATCGCGAAAATGCCCCAGGGCATGCGGACGGATCGCAGTGTCGATGTAGTCGTCGATCCATCCGCGCAGGTTCGCTTTGCCCTGGTGGACGTTGAAGCGGTTGAACCAGAACCATGTCAGGCGCTCACGCACTTGGTCGGAACTGTAGAGGAAGCGCAGCAGCGTCGCGGCGGCGGCATCCCGCGCGGCGGCGTTGAGGCTGCTCTGATACGCCTGCTGGGCGATCTTCTTCGCTTCCGGATCCGGCTCGGCACTTGCGGCCTTCGCCTGGAGTTCGAGAGCCCGCACGCGTTCGACGAGGGGTTCCTGCGGTCGCAGAGCAGCGATTTGCCTCGCAGCGTCCGGTGGCAGCCGAGGTTCGAGAGGCGGATGGAGCTGCTCCCTGAGCCAGCGATCGCGTCCCTTCTCACGCAGCTCCGTGAAGCTGGAACCTGTGATGCCCCAGGTCAGGGCATCGAGAAAGGCCGCGTCCTCGGCCGGAGACGCGGCGGAGGCCGGGGCGACGGCCCCGGTCGCGAGATGAAGCGCAACCAGCGCCGCCCGCACCCCGATGCTTGCACGACTCTGCCATACAAGGAGCATCGCACCACCTCCGCAGCTGCAGAGAGGTCGGGAGCGATCACGGCCGATCTATGGCGTGCCGGTGTGTAAGGGCCTGTTCGCACTCCCTTGCTGGGCCAATCCGACCATCCTCATGTTGAGGCGCTCGCGCAGCGAGTCTCGAAGCCCCTCGGAACAGTCGATCCCAAGACATTCCTCCGCCGGAAGAAGTTTTGCGGAAGATTAGGAGTCGATGGCGCAGATCCTCGGCACGATGGCCGTCATCAATACTGGGAAAAATGGCTCGAACAGGCTCTAAGAGCGCTAAACGGCACTGCCTGGTCTACCCTGAGGGTAAATCGGAGAAGTCGCTCATGACAGGTGGGCGGGCGGCGAACGGGGTGAACCAAGCATGGTGCGCTCCACCATCCAGCACCCAGCGGTGACGGCCGAGCGTCCCGCTGCTCTCGGCGCCCTTGCGGGCAATGCGCGGGACGATGACACGGGCGCGACACACCTGTCCTCGGGCTCTCGCACCGTAGACGTTGTCGGCGTGTCGCTTGTCCTTGCGGCGACGCGGTCGACCCACCCAGCCATCGCCGCGTCGTGTGCTCTGAAAAAGGTGATCCCGATCCGCGTGACCTCTTCGGATCGGGCGGAGCCCTGGTTCGTTCGGCGTCGCCTCGCGAGGCCGGGAAGCGAGCTGCCGCGCCCGTTACGGACGCGCCTGCTCCTTCAATGCTGACCCTGTCCGATGGCCAGGATCGTCACGCCCACGGCGATCACACCGATGCCGGTCAACAAAGTCGCGTTGAGGGGCTCGCCATAAAGCAGGGCACCGCCGAGTGCCGCACCCACCATGCCGACCCCGGACCAGATCGCATAGACGACGCCGATCGGCAGCATGTCCATGCTGGTCGACATCAACCAGAGCGCGGTGCCGTAGCCGAGCGCCACGATCACGGTCGGCCCCGGTCGGGTGAAGCCGTCCGCCGCCTTGAGGGCGAGGGTCGCGGTCACCTCCGCACAGATCGCGAAGCCGAGGATAAGGAAGGAGTTCATGACAACAAAAGGATCCTGGCGTGGGAGCGGCATCGCGATCCCGGCATCCACCGGTGCGCTATGTTCCGGCCGATCTTCCGGGAAATCCGTGAACGTCTCCTTCAAGCGACGGCTTGCGGAGCGGAACCGCTTCCAAATTTTCAACAGCACTCGGATCTGTTTGTGCTTTGAACTCTATGAACTTTAGGCTGTAAACTTGTCCCACGGTCGCTCGGAGCTTCGAACCTCGCCATCAGCGACCGACGTCAAGCAATTCTTCAAGATCTGATGTGACATCCCTCGTGCATGTCGACCTCCTCCGCCGTTCCCGATCCTTCGTCGTCCCGCAAGCGCAGTCGCCGCTGGGCGGCCTCGACGGCCATCGGTGGGGCGCTGGCGGCGGGTGGCGCCTGGATCTCGGTGGCGCTCCTCGACATCCCCAACCCGATCACCCTCGCTGCCCTCGCCATCGTCAAACCCTCCGCCGTGGGGTCCTGGTTTCCGAGCCGGGTGGTGCAGGCGCCGACGAAGGCCCGCGAACTTCCGTTCAGGTCCCGACCGATCCTCGACCGCGTTGTCTGGAAGGGGAAGACGATCCCGCTCGGGACGGTGCTGGATGCCACGCACACCAATGCCTTTCTCGTGGCGCAGGACGGTGTGCTGATCCACGAATGGTATCGTTCCGGCCGGGATGAGGCGACGCTCTTCCCATCCTGGTCGGTCGCGAAATCCATCGTCTCGCTTCTGGTCGGATCGGCGGTCGCGCGGGGCAAGCTGTCCGAGACCGACAAGGTGTCGATGCTGTTGCCCGAGCTGCGTCATCCCGGGGTCTTCAGTCAGATCACCGTGCGCAATCTGCTCGACATGACGAGCGGGATCGCGGTGCCGGAGAATTACGATCCCAGCCATCCTCTGACCGGCACGGCCGGAATGTACCTGACGCGGGACATCACCGCCTTCGTCCGGGACAACGCGCATCTCGCCTTCAAACCCGGCAGCGAGGGCCGCTACCGCAGCATCGATACCGAGGTGCTCGGCCTGATCCTGGCCCGGGTCGAGGGGAAGCCCCTGGCGGATCTGCTGTCGGAGCGGATCTGGAAGCCGATTGGGGCTCAGGCCGATGCGACCTGGAATCTCGACCGGCCGGGCGGTGTCGAGAAAGCGTTCTGCTGCATCAACGCGACAGCCCGGGACTTCGCGCGCCTCGGCCTCCTCGTGGCCGATCAGGGGCGCGCGGGCGAAGCCCGCATCGTTCCGATGCGCTGGATCGAGCGGATCTCGACGCCTGCCCGCCGATCGGTCGATGGCTGGCGCTACTCGGCCCAGTGGTGGCACGCCCCGGACGGGGACGAGGACGACATTTCGGCGATCGGTGTCTACGGACAATATGTCTACGTCAACCGCAACACCGGCACCGTCATCGTGAAGCTCAGCGATCACGGCGCCGAGCAGGACGAGACCGATACCCTCGCGGTGATGCAGGCCATCGCTGCCGATCTCGCGGCCAAATCGCACTGACCGCATCGGGCCCGTGCTCGAGAACGCGGATCCGGCAAGCCCAGAAGGCGAGCCATGTCGGCGCGAGCGTGAGCCCGTTCGTCACGCCTCGGTCGACCCCGCGCCCTGCACCGGCCGGCGCTTGGCCATCCTGAACCATCCGATCAACGATCCGATGCGCGGGTGGCGGATGAAGCGCCGCCCGACGCTGGCCCACGCCATGGTCGAATGCGACGCGACGGGATCGACGAGCACGCTCAAAGCGCGGCTGTAATCGAGGACGAGCCCGGGCGTCCACGTCATGCTGGCGGCACCGTTCCGCAGCACCGCCGCCGCCCAGAACTCGGGCGTTGTCACGGCAACGGCGAGGCGCCGCCAGGGATGGCCGGAGCGTGCGAACACGCCTTCCACCGCCGCATCCAATGCGCGAGCGACAGCGGTGGAGCAGTTCCGACCGATGAAATTGTAGGTCGTATCCTGGCGATAGGATTGCCAGAAGGCTCGCAGCCGGGTCGCGTCGATACCGGAGAGCGTCACCGCGACGGTCGCCTCGCACCAATCGTCGGCCTCAGCCCTGTAGGAGGTCAAGAAGCGGCCGGGCACGTCGTTCTGCGAGCCGGCACGCAGTTGCGATCGCAGATTGGTCATCGACCGATCGATTTCCACCGCCGGATAGTGGCTGATGTAGAGATCCGATCCCTGTTCGAGAGCCGCATGCCCCGTCGACAGGACGCCGCGGGCATCGACGGCCGCGACGTAGCGGCGGACGAGCCTCTGCCTGGCCGGTGTCGAGGCGTGTCCCGTCGGAGTCCAGGCGTAGACGGTGAGGCTGTCGAGCGTCGATGCGGCGGCCGGAGACACCCCGACCGATAGGCGCCGTGTGCGCAGACCGGCCAGGGCGAGTCTGGCACCGTTCAGGATGAGGAACATCCCGATGCAATATCCGACGGTGCCCGCATACCAAGTCGGCCAGGGCTGGAGATGGAACAGGCCGAACATGATGCCGAACGCACCGAGCGCGGCGGAGGCGCGCCATCCGGGAAATCTCAGCAGATACGCGATGACCATCCGGATCGTGCCGTCGATCAGGAAGGCGGTACCGAAGATCATGGCGAGCAGGAAGACGCTGTGCCGCGTGGCCATGACGATCAGAACCGCCATCACCAGCAGTACGGCCCCCTTGAGGAGGCGTAGCCGGCGTGCGGCTCCCACGGCAGCGATGCCCGCCGCGAGCGAACCCGCACCGTCGGCCAGGAGCAGGATCCCGAACCAGCGATCCGGGACGTGCAGAGCCCCATCGAGCGCATCCACCACCACCACGCCCCCCAGGACGGCGCAGACGAGGCCCGCGACGAGAAGGAGATGCCAGTGCCGGTGAACCGCGGCCCGTCCCACGAGAAGCAACCAGAGGGGAATCGTGCGCGACTCGCCCGGGATCGTCCGGTCGCCTCCTGCGGCCGCGGAGTCAGGCAACGGCCGTTGGAGCGGGTGCGAAGGAAGTTCGGACATCTGCGAGCATCTGTGAAGGGCTGCGGACTTGGCCGCACGCTCCATCATGTGTGCAATGACTTTACTAAAGAAATTCCGTTTCTCGGGCGTGATCCCTGAACCGCGGAGTCTACTCCGGAAATGATGGCCTCATGGAATGGTCGGGGCAAACCAGCGGGGCGCCGACCGTCAGACATCGGACCTATCGGAGAGATCGCTTCAACCATGGAAAGGCGGACGACACCGAGGAAGGCTCTACGGCGTCGATCCAGCCTATTCCCGCGATGCGCAAACGATGCTCTCTCCTGAGCTCTCGCTCGGCAGCGCCGTCCGTCTCGGCCAGGACCTTACGTCAGGGAACGCAGTTTCGGAGCAGGAACCTCGTGCCCGAGCGCACGATCCCATTTCACATACACGCCCTGCTCGTTCTTACGCACGGAGCTTCTGTTTTCACCGGCCGGCATGATGGCGTTGCCAGCGACCGGCGTCACGTACATCGAAACCTTGCCGCTGTGATCCCAATGTCCACCATCGCCGGCGCCGCCCTGGACGGTGTCGAGAACGGCATCGTCGAGTTTCATGTCCACTGCACTCATGGCATGCTCCTGTTCCGACGCTTCCGATGCGTCGCGGGGTATTTCTAGGCCGCAGGTATTACTTAGATCTTTCAGTGATCGCGTACACGAGCACTGCCCTCGGATTGCGCGTCCGATGCTTAATTTAGTAGAAACCTGTTGACTGAGTTTTCTGCGGACTGTGAAACGGCTCGTCTTCGTTTGGCGGGGTCGAACCTGCTTCACTGACCGGCCTGTCCTGAGGAGGCACACGATCCCCACCGATCATCGGGCAGGGTTTCACCTCCTACGGATGCAGCAATCGACCGGCTCCGGTCGAGGTCACCGGATCAGGCGATCTGACGGCGTGCCAACGCCGCGAACACGCCGTCACGCGCCAGCAATTCGCGATAGCTGCCCTGTTCCGCGATCCGCCCGGCATCGAGCACGTAGATCCGGTCGGCGTTCTGCACGGTCGAGAGACGGTGGGCGATGACGATGCGGGTGGCATCGAGCCGCCCCAGCTCTTCGGAAACGACCTGTTGCGTGCGGTTGTCGAGGGCGCTCGTCGCCTCGTCGAACAGCAGGATGCGGGGGTGCCGCACGACCGCGCGGGCGATCAGGAGGCGCTGACGCTGGCCGCCCGAGAGAAGGCCGCCATCCTCACCGACATAGGTATGCAGGCCCATCGGCATCGCCCGGATGTCGCCGTCGAGGCCGGCGACCCGCGCGGCCTCCCATGCATCGGCTTCGGTCAGGGGCGCACCGTTGAGGATGTTCTCCATCAGCGTTCCGCCGGTCGTGCGGCTCGATTGAAGCACCACCCCCATCTGCCGGCGCACCGATCGCAGATCGAGGCTGGTCAGGTTCTGGTCGTCGAACAGCACTGAGCCGCGCTCCGGGCGCTCGAAGCCGAGCAGGACGCGCATCAGGGTCGATTTGCCCGAGCCGGAGGTGCCGACGATGCCGACGAACTCCCCGGGCCGTGCATGGATCGACACGCCATCGAGGACCGCCGGACCCTCGGCTTGGTAGCGGAAGACGATGTCGGCCAGTTCGATGCCGCCGCGCAGGGCACGGACCGCTCCGCGCGATTCGAGGTTTTCGGGGGTGGCTTCGAGCAAGGGGGCGGCCCGCTCGTAGAGCGGGCGCAGGGAGAGCAGGGCGGGAAGGGCACCGCCGAGCGCGAGGGTCGCGGCCATGAACTGTCCATAGGCCGCGTTGAACGCGACGAAACGGCCGACTCCGATCTCGATACCGCCAAGGCCGACGATGCCGATCATCAGGGCGGTGGCAGCGATGCCGAAGGCGGCCGAGAAAGCCGAAAACTTGGCCGAGAGACTGCTCTGACGCAATTCGAGTGCCCGCCGCTCGATGAACAGCGGCGCCCAACGGGCGAAGCCGCGCGCCTCCGCGCCGGCCACCTTGAGCTTGGCGATGCCCTGGATGAGCTGGAGGGAGAGCGCCTGAAGACGCCCCTCCGTCGCCAGAATGCGCCGTTTCCAGTCGAGCAGACGCAGGTTCACCGCCGTGATGACCGCAAGCTCGCAGAGGACGAGGGCGACCGCCACCAGGGCGAGGCGCCATTCGTAGTACAGGATCAGGGCGAGGCTGGAGACCGAGAACACGGCGGAGAGCAGGGTGCCGATCACCGTGCCGCCGACCGCGTCGCGCATCTGGTTGATCGCCGCTGCGCGGAGAGCGAGATCGCCGGTGGAATAGCCGCGGAAGAAACCGACGGGCAGGCGGAGCAGCCGGTCCCACAGCGCGCCTTCCAGATCGGTGTCGAGCAGAGTGGTGAGTCGCAGGAGCAGGAAGCCGCGGACGAGCTCGAACACGATCCCGCCGAGCCCGAGCGCTGCGATGCCGGCGACGAGCTGAACCAGTTCCGGACGCGAGGCTGCCGGAATCACCGTCTCGAACAGGATCTCGGTGGCAATCGGCATCGCGAGGCCGAGCAAGCTGCCGACGAGCCCGATCCCCAGCACGGCGAGAAGAGCCGGCAGGGCGAGTGGGAAGGCGAAGCGGAGGAGACCGCGACCATCGATGGGGGTATCGGGCAGGCGGCGTTGCAGAACGTAGCCGTGCTCGGCCAGCTCCGCAGCCTCACGAGAGCCGACCCTGCGCAGACGTCCTCCCTCGCGGATGCGGTAGCCGCCCCGCCAGCCGGTCCCGGCGATCAAGGCGACCGGGGACCCGTCGCTGCCGCGAAAGCCGAGCAGCGGCTGACCGCCCCAGCGCCACCATCCCGGCTTGAGGCGGATACGGCGCGGCCGCAGCCCGGCCCAGGCGGCGAGGCCGGCAAGCTGTCGCTCGATGGACTGTGTCTCGTGCCTGGGATCCGGCGGCGGCGCGTCGGGCAGGGTGGCGGCGCATGCCTCGGCGACGGCGCGGAAGGCGGCGGCAAGGGAGCCTTCGCCCGCTCCGCCGTCGTCGTCGGCCGTCACCACCGGGGCCACGGTGGCGGCGAGCAGAGCGTGGTCGCGCGCCGCCTTGCCCCCGATCAGCGCGGCCTCGTTCGCGTCGATCGCGGCGTCGGAAGCCGCCAAACCCTGAGCGAGCCGGGCCTGATGAGCGAGGATTGCCGACGAAAGGCTTCCCTCGGCCGCCAGCGCCGCGCTCGACCGGGTGAGGATGCGCGCACCCTCTTCCGTCGAAAGGCCGGCACTCGAGGCGGTAACCGCGAGGGGCGGGTCACCCGGCCGGCAGGAAGCAGAGCCCGGAATGTCGGTGTGCAGGCTTCCCTCGCTCACCGTCACCCAGAGCAGCCCTCGGTCGGGCCGTACCGTGACGCCCGGATCGAGGGAGACATCACCCTCGTCGAGAACGGCCGGCCGCCCCGGCATCGCCTCGGCGACGGCCCGGATGCTCCGCTCGACCCAGACCTCGACCTCGGCGATCGCATCCGGCGCAGCGGTATCGAGCCGCTTCATCAGGGCGTCCGTCGCGACGGTCGAGAGCTGTGCCTCCGGGGCCGGGAAGGCCAGGAGGCGGATCGTCCCGTCGCTGCCGAGGAGGGGAAGCGCGATCTCGCCCGCCGCCAGGGTGACGAAGTGTCGGCGGCGGCCGGCCAGACCGGGACGCTCGACATAGAGATCGGCCGCACCGGCCACCACGCGCAGGCCCTGACCCGCCAGGATCAGCGGAGCGCCAGCATCCATGGCGGTGCCGGCGATCCGCACGGGAGACTCATGCAGCACGGATCAGCTCCGCATAGGTGCCGGATTGACCATAGAGGCTGTCATGCGTTCCGCGTTCGACGATCCGGCCGCGGTCGAGCACCAGAATCTCGTCGCAGTCGCGGATCGCGCTGAGGCGGTGGGTCACGAGGACGATGGTGCAATCGCGACGGCGCAGATTGTCGAGGATCTGCGCCTCGGTCACGGCGTCGAGGGCACTCGTCGCCTCATCGAGAACGAGGATGCTGGGTTCGAGCGCCAGGGCCCGGGCGATTTCCAGGCGCTGCGCCTGCCCGCCCGACCAGTTGGCACCGCCCTCGCTGACCGGCGCATCGTAGCCGCCGGGGCGCGCCGCGATGGTTTCGTGAAGTCCGGCATCGCGGGCCGCCGCGACCATTGCCCCATCGCTCACCCGGGGGTCCCACAGGGTGAGGTTGTCGCGCACGCTTCCCTCCATCAGCACGATGCCCTGATCGACATAGGCGATCGAGGCGCAGCGCACGCCCTCCGGGATCGACGCCGTGGGCAGGCCGTCGAAGCGGATGCTGCCCGCCCAGGGTTCGGCGAGGCCGACGAGGAGGCGGGCGATGGTGGATTTGCCGCTGCCCGATGGGCCGACCAGGGCGATGCGGGCGCCCGGCACGACGGTGAGCGAGAAATCCTCGACCAGCGCCGCGTCGAGGGGATTGTAGCCGAAGACGACGTTCTCGATCGCCATCGCACCCGACAGGCGCCGGAGCGGCACGGCCGCGTCATCGTTGGCCGCCGCGAGGCCGGGACCGGAGAGGGCGTGGCGGTCGATGGGATGGCGCAGCACGTCGTCGACGCGCTCCATCGCGACCCGCAATTCGCGCATGCCCGAGGCGACTCCCACGAGGCCGCTCACCTGCCCGAGAAAGCTCCCCAGCACCGCTTGGAACGCCGCGAGCGTGCCGACGGTCATGAGCCCGTCCATGACGCGCAGGCCGCCGACGCCGAGGATCGCCGCCATGGTCAGGGCACCGAGCACGGAGGGGATCAGGCCGAGCAGCTGGAGCGGCACCTGCATCCGATACAGCGCGTTCATGGTGCGGGCCTGAGCATGGGCCCAACGGTTGAGGAAGTCGTCCTCGGTAGCGGTCGCCTTGAAGGTTTCGATCGATTGGATGCCGTTGATCGACAGGCTGCCGAGCGCCGCCTGCTCGCGCATCACCCCGCGCGCCGCGTTCTCCTGGCGCCGTGCGACGAGGCGGACGAACGCGACGTTGATCACGGCCAGTCCCAATCCGATCGCGGCCAGAACCGGATCGTAGAGGGCCATCAGGGCGCCGTAGAAGAGGGTCGCGAGCCCGGTCACCAGCATCGCCGAGACCTGGCTGCCGATCAGGTCGCAAGCCCGCTCCGTTGTGGCCAGCCGGCTTGCCACGTCGCCTGCATAGCGCTGGGCGAAGAAGCTCGGCGAGAGCCGCAACAGGTGCCACATCAGGCGAAGCCCGAGCGACACCCCGAGCTTCCACTTGAGCCGTGCCAGGAAGTAACCCTGCAGCCAGCCGAGCGTCGCGCTCAGCAGGGCCGCGAAGACGAGGCCGAGGAGCAGCGGCCTGATCCAGTCGGTCAGGTGATCGAGCAGGATGTCGTCGACGAAGATCTTGGTCGCCGCCGGCACGAACACGCCGGGGGCCAAAGCCGCCACCCCGGCAAGCACGAGGAAGGACACGGCGCCACCGGAATTGGCCAGCCCGTCGCGCACCGAGCGCCAGACATTCGGGCGGGTGCCGGACCGCTCGAAGGCGGGGCCCGGAACCATGGTCAGCATCACACCCGTGAAGGCGCGGTCGAATTCCTCGTGCGTGACCGTGCGGGGGCCGGAAACCGGATCGTTCAGATGAACGCCGCTGCGGCTTATCCCTTCCAGCACCACGAAGTGGTTGAACTCCCAGAACAGGATCGCCGGCAGCGGCTTCTCGGCGAGCTTGTTCGGATCGGTGCGCCAACCCTCGGCGTCCAGGCCGTAGCGGCGCGCCGCCCTGACGATGTTCTTGGCCTTGCTGCCATCCCGGGAGACGCCGCAGGCGACGCGCAACTCCTCGAGCGGCACCCACCGGCCGTAATGGGCGAGCACCATCGCGAGGCAGGCCGCGCCGCACTCGACCGCCTCCATCTGAAGGATCGTCGGCACCCGGACACGGGCCGTGCGCGGGAAGCGCAGCTTGGTCTTGCGGCTCATCCCCGTACTCACACCCCGGCGAAGCGGCGCAGGGCCGGAATGAACAGGCTGATCGGGCGGCCGGATTTCACCGTGACCTGTCCCACCACCAGGGTCGTCGAGGCGAGGGCGACCTCCGCGCCGCGCCGGGACGTCCAGGCATAGCTGTTGGGTCCGCTCTCGCCGGGCTTGAGCCGCACCACGAGCTGGAGCGGCGGGCCGTTGCGGGTGAAGAGGCGGGCGAGATCCGGGTTACCGAGGCGGTGGGCGATGGCGCTCTCGTTCTCGGGGCTCTCGTCGACCTGGATCACGGTGCCGATGAGCGTTCCGTACTCTTCCTTCTTGGCGACGGAGGGCGAGAGCCGCACCTCCATGCCGAGCTTGACCTCCTTGCCGCTGTCGGCCGGGACGTAGAGCAGGGCATCGAGCCGCGGCCCGCCCTGCTCGATCACCATCAGCTTCTGCCCGGCCGCCACCAGGGCCTGATCGCCGGCCTCGTTGGTCGTGACGATGCCGTCGGCGCGCGCGACGATGGTGGTCGCAAGGGTTTCACTCAGATGCGCTTGGCTGCGCTGCCCCTCGGCGTCGCGGAGTTGGCGATCGAAGGCCGCGAGTTCCTGGTCGGAGCGGTGGCGGAGGGACAGGAGCGCGGCATCGAGGGAGAGCAGATCGGTGCGAGCCCGGGAGATCGATTCACGGGCCGCGAACAGCCGCTCACGGGCCTCGATCACCCGGTCCGACTGGGTCAGCCCCTTGGTGAGCAGCTGCTCGCGCTGCCCCAGCAGCGCGGTCAGCTCGCGCACCCGCGCCTCTCCGAGCTCGATGGTCTCCTGCAACGCCTCGCGCTTGCGCTCCGCCGCAGTCGTCTCCTTGGCGATGTGATCCTCGAGCCGGGCGGCGAGCGCCGTGCGCTGAAGCGAGAGCTGGGTCACCCGCCCGTCCACATCGGCGAGCCGGGCGGCGTCCTCCGGCGCACTGAGCCGGGCCAGCAGATCGCCCTTCTTCACGGTGTCGCCGCGCTGACGATAGCTCTCGATCCAGCCCGCCTTGGGCGCATGGACGCTGACGAAGGCGCCGTCGGCCGGGACCAGCAGCCCCTGACCGCTGACGGTGGTCCGATAGCTGCCGAAGATCGACCAGCCGAGGCAGCCGCCGACGATGACCAGAGCCGCGCTCAAGGCGGCCCATCCGAGAGGAGAGGTGACCCGCACCATCTCGTCGAGCCGATCGGGCGGTGCGAGCCCGGCAAGCGCCTCCTGTCGATACAGGGATTTTGACATCGGAAGCCCGGGCGAGATGCAGCGAGATCAAAGCACTGTATGTAATGAATTTGCTAATGAATAATTATCCCACTCTCATCGCTATTTTCGAGGCAACCTGAATATAAAGATAGTCACTACCTCTCTTTTTCATATCCCAAGCTTGCCGCGACACGGCTCGACCTGTCGCGGAGAGATTGGGCGATCAGATCCGTTCGATTGTTGCACCGACGGAATATCGGCACAGCCGACCATGCCGAATCCTGGGCGGTACCGGTGATCCCTCCAGCGCGGAGCGCGTTGATCGTTTCAGTTGACGTTTCAGCTGCAGAGAAGGAGCGGGCCGTGACGAAATTGTTCATCGCGCGGGTGCGCGGCGCGGGAGGCGAGCGCCCGCTGATCACGGTGCGGGCCGCTGCCGAGGGAGAGGCGCGTCTGTTCGTCGAGGCGGCTTATCCCGAGGAGGAGGTTGTCGACATCGCCGAGCCCGGCGAGTGGATCAGCGATTCCGATACCGGCACGAGGAATGGCGACGTGCGCGAGCATCCCGGTGCCACCTGGCAACCGCCGTCGAGTCGGGCCGGGTCGCTGCCTTGAGCTGTCTGCCCGAGGATGTGCGCACCCTCGCCCTGATGCTGCCGGAGGTGGGCGAGGGCGCGCATCAGGGCCATCCCGACTTTCGGGTCGGCGGACGAGTCCTCGCCACCTTGTGGACCGACGAGGCGCGCGTCGTCCTCCGGCTGACACCGGAGCGGCAGGCGGAACGGATCGAGGCCGAGCCGATGGCGTTCGAGGCGGCACCGGGCGCCTGGGGGGCCCGCGGCTGGACGAGCCTCAACCTCGATGCGTGCGAGGAGGAAACCCTCCGCTGCGGGCTGCTTTTGGCCTGGCGTTGCACCGCGCCGCCGGGCCTCGTCACTCGCTACGACGATCTCGCGCTCGATCCGTAGCGGCAGCGGGTCAGCTGCGCAGGCCGGGCGCCTCCTGGCCGGTGCTCGCGACATATTCGGTGTAGCCGCCGCCATATTGGCGGATGCCGTCGCCGGTGACCTCGAGCACCCGGTTCGACAGGGCCGAGAGGAAATGCCGGTCGTGGGAGACGAACAGCATCGTCCCCTCGTAGCCCGAGAGCGCACCGATCAGCATCTCCTTGGTGGCGATGTCGAGGTGGTTGGTGGGCTCGTCGAGGACGAGGAAGTTCGGCGGATCGTAGAGCATCTTGGCCATGACCAGCCGCGCCTTCTCACCGCCCGACAGCACGCGGCAGGGCTTCTCCACATCGTCGCCGGAAAAGCCGAAGCAGCCCGCCAGCGCCCGCAGCGAGCCCTGCCCCGCCTGAGGGAAGCTGCTCTCCAGATCCTCGAAGATCGTCAGATCGCCGTCGAGCAGATCCATGGCGTGCTGGGCGAAATAGCCGAGCTTGACACTGCCGCCGACGGCGACGCTGCCTTCATCCGGCTGAGCGGTGCCGGTCACCAGCTTGAGCAGCGTCGACTTGCCGGCGCCATTCACGCCCATCACGCACCACCGTTCCTTGCGGCGGATCGAGAAGTCGAGGCCTTCGTAGATGATGCGGCTGCCGTAACGCTTGTGCACGCCCTTCAGCATCGCCACGTCGTCTCCGGAACGTGGAGCCGGCTGGAACTCGAAGGCGACGGTCTGGCGACGGCGGGGCGGCTCAACCCGCTCGATCTTGTCGAGCTTCTTCACCCGGCTCTGCACCTGAGCGGCATGGCTCGCCCGCGCCTTGAAGCGCTCGATGAACTTGATCTCCTTGGCCAGCATCGCCTGCTGACGCTCGAACTGAGCCTGCTGATGCTGCTCGTTCAGCGCGCGCTGCTGCTCGTAGAAGACGTAATCGCCCGAATAGGTCGTCAGCGTGCCGCCGTCGATCTCGATGACCTTCGACACGATCCGGTTCATGAACTCGCGGTCGTGCGATGTCATCAGCAGGGCGCCGTCATAGCCCTTGAGGAAGGATTCGAGCCAGATCAGGCTCTCGAGGTCGAGATGGTTGCTCGGCTCGTCGAGCAGCATCACGTCGGGGCGCATCAGCAGGATGCGGGCCAGCGCCACGCGCATCTTCCAGCCGCCCGAGAGCCGGCCGACATCGCCGTCCATCATCTCCTGCGAGAAGCCGAGGCCCGACAGCACCTCGTAGGCCCGGCCTTCGAGGGCGTAACCGTCGAGCTCCTCGAAGCGCGCCTGCACCTCTCCGTAGCGCTCGATCAGGGTCTCCATCTCGTCGGCCCGGTCGGGGTCGGCCAGCGCAGCCTCCAGCACCTTCAACTCGGCGGCGACGGTCGAGACCGGGCCGGCGCCGTCCATCACCTCGGCGACGACCGAGCGGCCGGCCATTTCCCCGACATCCTGGCTGAAATACCCGATGGTGATGCCGCGATCGGTCGAGACCTGCCCCTCGTCCGGCTGCTCCTGCCCCGTCATCATGCGAAACAGCGTGGTCTTGCCGGCGCCGTTCGGGCCGACGAGCCCGGCCTTCTCTCCCTTCTGCAGGGCGGCCGATGCCTCGATGAAGACGATCTGGCGACCGTTCTGCTTGCCGATCTTTTCGAGACGAATCATGCGTCCGCGATGCCTGGAAGAGTGCCGTAAGGGGAGGAGCGCCGAGGGGGCAGGCGCGGCCTTACGCCATACCAGGCGCGGACGAAAGCAGAGCGGCCTCGGAACAGGCCTTTTCGGGCTCGGTGCCAACGGGAAGGCGCGCACGCTCAACCGGCGGTGTTGTTCGATATCGCCAGCCGGAAGAAAGCCTTCTCGTCTCCGCTATGCGGAATGCCATGAACAACATCAACGAACACCAGCAACGGACAGAGCACGGTCCTCGTCCATGAACGAAGATGGGTTCCACCTTCCGAGGAGCCGTCTGGAAATTAGGAAACCTTCGGCGACCCTCACGGCGCACTCGGCGCCACTCAGCGAAAGTCGGCCAATGAAATCACGAGCGCCGATCCCGGTCCCTTGCAGGACCGGGATCGGCGCTCGGTCTTTGTTGCGATGCTCGCCCTGAAACCGGTGCGGCGAGGGGCTCGCCTAACCGGGGACCTTCTTATGGGTCACAGCGGTCGCGACCTCGTCGGGACGCGCCTCGCCGTCGGCGGCGACCGCCCCCGAGAGAGCGGCGGCATGGAGGGCCAGCACGGGGACGAAGACGAGCGCCATCATCAGCGCTACGACGAGAACGACGCTGCTGTTGCGGCCGGACTTCGCCGCACGGGAGCGGGCGCGCCGGGAGATGGTGGTGGAGTCAGTCATGGCTCACCTCTTGTCGGACCAGCCGCCAAAGGCCGGTCGCGGGTGAGCCGGATCAGACGATCAGGCGCAGAGCACGCAGGCGGCCGAAGGCGGCGTGGTCGATCGACTACTGTCGTCGGGCATAGGGTTCGGAAGTTCCTGTTGAGCCACCCGAAGCGCACGTGGCAGCGACGGGTGGACAACGCGCGCATGCCGGACTTGTTCTCATCCGTCAAGTCCGTCCGCCGTCCGAAGCTGTGCAAGCCGGTCGAAGCAAGCCGGTCGAACGAGGCCCGCGCTTCCGGCGTTGAGCGACCATGTCGACGAGCAAGATCATCTGGACGCAGGCAGGTCTCTCCGAGGTGCCCCTGCGCCGCTTCACCGGGCGGGTGGGCGCAGTCGAAGTCGCCGTGGTCGAGTATGACGGCTCGAATCGTCTGTGGACGTGGTGGAGTCCGCTCGTCGAGGACATCTGGGGCCATGCCCAGGAGGCGGAGGCGGCCCAGCAGGCCTGCGAGATCTGGCTGCGGGGCTGGCTGGAAAATTTCCGGCCCTTCTTCGCTTCCGACACCGACTGATCGCTCTCAAACCGGAGCGATGGCGACGGGCACGGTATCATCAGCCTGCCTCGGCGAATTTAAGTGGCGACCTGCTCAATCTCTGTTACCGTGGGCTTATAATAACTTAGTCCGCCCCTATCTCTCATCAAAATCCCCGCCTCGCACAATTCTCTTCGCAAGAGCGCTGGTTCTCCAAATGTATGCCATTGCGAAAGTGTATCGTTTACAGCACTTTCCGTCAAATGACCATAAGATGGTAGTCTGTCAGCAATATATCTAAGTATCATTCTCCGCGGCAAAGGCTTTTTTGGCAAAGAGTTGATTTTTCCATCCAGATCAATAAAATAACTCAGTACATTCATCCTCTCCTTTGCCGTTAGGTCGCCAAAATTCCGCATCGATGGTAGAATATTGTACTCATCAGGATTGAACCATGATAGAGACCCTAGATAACGGGCCTCTCTTTCGTCATCCCACCCTTCCGGCCAATGCGCAAGTAACCACAATGCTTGATCGACCCAAGCACAAACCAAAACTGAATCCCACGAACTCATCTCATCTTGGCCTAAAGCAACTTTAGACATATAACCAGAGCAGAATATAAACCACTCTCCGGGCAGGAATATTCTGCCGGGTGACGATTGATGATCGTTATGAAACAGCATGAGCGATATAGCCAGATCATATATCCTCGGAATGCGCCCAGCATGATCTGGATCGATTAAATAAGGAACATTTTTTGAGTCAAATACAAGATTACTAGCCTTATAATCCCAAGAACAAGGAACAGTTACAAGTTCCAGTTTTTCAAGATTTAAGCGACACTCTTCGTGAATTGCAACAATGCGGTGAACGCGTTCAGACCATGCTAAAAATTCTTTAATCTTAGTCTCGCATGTCCGCATCGCCATTTCGAGGTGAGACTTGACCCAGTTAAGATCGCGTATCGGAAGTTTTGGCTCACTGATCATATCTACAGCGGACTCTGAAACATTTGCATGCAAGTCGCCTAGCAGCTCACCCGCTTTGTATAAATCATACTTGGATCCGCTATAGGATCTTCCTTCTATAAACGGATATACAACCCAATCTCCAGGCCACTTATCTTCAGGCAAACGGCGGGGATTCTCGGCAAAACCATCCAAAGGTGCGACACACCGAACCCCACGGCTCACGAGACCATGAAGCCAATCAGCAATTGCGGGGCCAGACGAGCGTGGAAATCCTGTTCTCTTCAACACACAGGGACGCCCATTTTTGAAAATTTTTAAAACAGGTCCATATTTGCACAATGACTGTGCTGTTTCAATTTCACTCACGGAGAACCCAAACATCAAAGCAGCTCTAACCATATCGCTATTCATGTTTGGTGTCATCGTATTTATCTTTAGCTTAGCAATGGAGAGGGGTGTTCGGCGCATCACCCCCGGCTGCGCCACATGTAGCGGGCGAGGATCGAGCGATACGGGGCAAAGCGCGCCGCTACCTCCACCGTATTCGCAATCCCCGTCAGTCGGCGCAGCACGCTGACGGCGGCCACGTCGCCGGCCGGCCAGATGTCCGGATCGAGGAAGTGGAAGATGCCCACCATGTCCGCGGTCCACTGGCCGACCCCGCGGATGCGGCACAGCACGGCCGAACGTTCCGCGTGGGGCAGGGCGGCCAGTTCCGGCCCGAGCAGGTCGGACGCCTCGGCCTCGCGGATGGCGTGCAGGGCCCGGATCTTGTTCGCCGACACGCCGCAGCCGCGCAGCACCGATTCATGGCCCGGCACGAACAGGTCGCGCGGTGTCCGCTCCGCCGCCGCGGCCGCCGCCTCGATCCGGCTCCAAATGGCCAGCGCCGCCCTGGTCGAGAGTTGCTGGTTGACGACCTCGACGAACAGGCGCTCTGCGACGCTGTCATGGGGCCCGGGCGTGACATCTATCGGCCCCAGCGCGGCGATGCCGGCGTGCAGGGGCTCCGAAATCAGCGCCGCCGTCCGCAGGAGATGGTCGTAGATCCCTGTATCGAGCATACCCTCCTCATGTCGGCACACCGCGATGGGCACGGACAGGACGATCACCCTGGGTCTTACGCGAAGGGGAACGGCCAAGACCTATGAAACCGCGCGGGACCGATTTCGAGAACTGCGACATGATGCGCCACACGCTCGCCGGATCGGCCGTGGCTCGGCAGAAAGCCTGCCTCTGAGCAGGCGCGGTATCCTTATTTCCATATCAGTATGCTTGAAACGAAGACCCTGACAGGCGCAGGTTGTGCATGCACCGCTCGAATCTCGTCTGGAAATGTTACGGCAAACTTAAGTTAGTTAATGAGCCATACTCACTCGGCGTTTACTTTATTCCGGTCAAATAGGAGTGCGTGGGAAGGCCCGTGCAGTTTGAGCTTGGGGAGACCTGGGACTTAGAAATGCTGGAATGCATGCCGATTGAAGACATGACAGACTAGAGATCAAATCCAATGGACGATGATGAAGTAATCCGGACAGATATCGAGCTTGCCCTGGCCGATGCGTGCTGGCGGCATGAGATCGTGATGCAGTTCGGCCCCTCCGCTTCGGATGATGACGGCACACGGCTCGAACTGAAGGGGGAGGCGAACACGATGCTTCGCTCAGCCTATGAAGAGCGGCTTCGTGCCATCCGCGCCTGGCGGCGCGCCCGCGGCATCAATTGAAACCTTCTCACTGCACCGGCATCTCCCGGCGAGACAGGATCACCGCCGCTTGTTCGACCTTGTCGCCGGCGTGGAGGAGAGCCTGCTCGACCAGCGCGAAAAGTTCAGGGTCGTCGGCCTTCTCGGCTTGTTGAGCGGCTTCGAGCAACGCGTCGAAAGCTGCGCAGAGGGCATCCGGCGGAGTCGTCTTGAAGGATCGGGCAACAGAACCGGCAAAAGCATCGGGTCGTGGAGCCTGATCCGAAAGAATAGCCCGCGACGTGGCGATCATCATCTTCGTGCGCTCGACGATCGCTCGAATCTCCGAAGCAAGCTGAGACGTCCGCTCGATTTTCGCTTGCACTGAGTTCAGCCGTGGCCGGTTCATAGGTGCCTCCCACCAGGTTCCGGATCAGTTTGAGATGTTTCCAGCAGGTTTACTTTGCGTGTGCGGCATTCGGGAAGGCTAGACCACACAGGTACTCTGTACAGCAATGCCGTCTCGGCGTTCATCATCCCGCCGGGGGATCTTCGGATCGGCGCCGGGAGGCTCAATGGGCCACCAATCGGCTCACCGCCCTGACGAACTCCGTATCGAGGATCGGTTTGCCCAGAACCGGATGCGAGCGGTAATCGGACAGCCCCGCAATCCTCACCTCACCCGTCGCGAACAGGTATGGCACGCCGAGTGCGCTGAGTTGATCCGCAACGGAATAGACCAGATCATCGCTGAGATGCACGTCGAGCACCGCCGCATCGGGCTTTGCTTTCTCAATCAGAGCCAGAGCCTGCACCGCCTTGGAAACCGGCCCGGCCACGACGGCCCCGGCCTCCTGCAGCCATCTCTCCATCTCGATCGCAATCAGGTACTCGTCCTCGACGACAAGGATGCGGCAGCCGGTCAGAGGCAGATCGGAAGGATTCATGACGACTCCCGCCGTACGGTGCCCGACCTTCTAGATGATTTTCCGCCGATGCGGCTTGTCGTAAGTTACTTCAGCGGAAGTTCAATTCTGCACCGCACACCATCGGAACCCAGAACGTATTCCGTTCGGCCTTGTAAGGCGTAGGCGAGGGCGTTTTCGATCAGTTCGCGACCATAGCCGCGCCGCTCCGTTCCGTTCGGTTCAATCTCAACGTCGCTCTCGACCCAGTTGAGCGCCATGCGCTTTCCCCGGTTGCCGGCCGCGAGCCGTTCCCAGGTAATGGAGAGCCGGCCCGACTCGTCCTTCAGGGCACCGTACTTGACCGCGTTCGTGGTCAGCTCATGCAGGGCGAGGGCGAAATTCTGCACCTGTGCCGATGTCAGCAGCACCTTCGGCCCGGCAATGGTGATGCGTTTGAGATTGCTTCCGGCATAGGCGGCGAGTTCGGCCCGCACCAGGGCGCTCACCTCCACGGTGTCGTTGCCCGAGCGGCTCAGCAGCGACTGGGCTCGTCCGAGGGCATTCAGCCGGGTGGTGAAGTTTTCCACCGGCGCCCCCCGGCCGATGGTGCGGGTGGCCAGGGAAGTGACGACGCCGAGCAGGTTGCGGGACCGGTGCTGGAGTTCCCTGACGAGCACGTCCTGGCGTTCTGCGGCGAGTTTCGCGTCGGTGACGTCGGAGGTGATGCCGCCGATGCGGTGAACCTGGCCCTTGTCGTCGAAGAGCGGAAAATCGGCATTGGCGAGCCAGCGCTCCTCGCCGTCGCTCGGGCGCCGAATGCGGAAGGTATGGGAGACGCGCGCACCCGCCCTGACTCGCCGGAAGGCATCGAGCACTTCCTTGCGGTCCTTTTCCGAGACCAATTTCAGCCAGGACCGGAGGTCGTTCTGGCCTGCATTGCTCAGCGACGCGCCGTAGAGCGTCTCGAAGGCCGGACCCGCATATTCGAAATCCAGGGTCTTCGCGTTCCGGATCCAGAGCACATCGGAGGACGCGTCGGCGAATTGCCGGAAGCGCTCCTCGCTCTCGCGCAGGGCCGCCTCCGCCTGTTTGCGCGCCGTGATGTCGACGAAGGTGATGACGATGCCGGCGATGAAATTATCGACGCTGCGATAGGGCAGAATGCGGACCATGTAGCGCGTGCCGGTATCGGCATTCTCGATCTCGCGCTCCGAACTGTTCAGCGTCCGCAAGACACGCCGGGCATCGTCCTGCAGTTCGTCATAGGCGATGCGGGATTTAATGTGGGCAATGGGGCGCCCGGCATCCGACTCGACCAAATGGAACAGCTCGACCGAAGCCGGCGTAAACCGCATGACACGCAACTCGTTGTCGAGGAAGACCGTCGCGATCTGCGTGCTTTCGAGGAAATTCTTGAGGTCGCTGTTGATGCGCCCGAGTTCCTGCACACGTAACCCAAGCTCACCGTTGACGGTCGTCAGCTCTTCGTTGACAGATTGCAGCTCTTCCTTCGAGGTCTGCAACTCTTCGTTAGCGGATTGCAGCTCCTCGTTGAGGGACTGATATTCCTCGTTCGAGGCTTTCAGTTCCTCGTTCGTGCTTTCCGCTTCTTCGGCGACCGCCTGCAGGCGGTCCTTTGTCTCGCGCAGCTCCGTCTCGAGCTGCTGGATACGATCGTATTGGTCTCGGGACGCCGTCGAGGTCGTGACGGGCTCCGCGACAGGCGATCCGCCCTCCTTGAACAGCACGAAGAAGCTGCGGGCGGCGTTGCCGACATCCCTCACGGGTTCGACGATGAGATCGAGCATCAGGATCTGACCGTCCTGCTCGACCCGTCGATTGGCGAGATGGATCGTGTCGTCCTCTTCCGTGGCCCGCGCCAGCGCGGATCGCAGGTCGAGGCGCAGATCCGGATGCACCAGTTGCAGGAGGTTGAGGGTGGCCGCTCCGCCGGCCGGATGGATGTAGCGGCCGCTCCGTCCAGAGAAGTGCATCACCATGTGAGCGTCGTCGACGATCACATAGGCCGGCGTGTAGCGCTCCACGAAACGTTCCGCGCGCTGGGCGAGGGACGGCTCGAGCATGCGGGCCGGCAGATGGGATGTCGGGCGGTTCTCGAGACGCGGAGAGGCGACGGTGAAGGGAAAGTCGGGGAGGATCCGGCTATGCGTCTCCAGTCGGCGGAAGATGCGCGAACGATTCTCGATCGGGGCGAAGAGGTTCGTGTGACGCGAGACGTTCTCGGAATTGCCGAGGAACAGCACGCCCTCCGACCGCAGGGCGAAGTGGAAGACCGGGATGACGCGGCTCTGCAACTCGGCATCGAGATAGATCAGCAGGTTGCGGCACGAGATCAGGTCGAGGCGTGAGAACGGCGGATCCTTGATGATGCTGTGCTGGGAGAAGATGCACATCTCCCGCACCTCCTTGACGATGCAGTAGGTGTTGCCCTCCCGCACGAACCACCGCGCGAGCCGTTCCGGGCCGACATCGCGGATGACTGCATCGCTGTAGCGCGCCGCCCGGGCGGCGGCGAGCGCCCGCCCGTCGAGATCGGTGGCGAAGATCTGAACCTGCGGCACTTCCTCGAGCGTCGCCATATGCTCGCGCAGCAGGATACCGAAGGAATAGGCCTCTTCTCCGGTCGAACAACCAATGACCCAGACCCGCACTTGGTCGTTGCGGGTCTTGTTCTGGAACAGCTTCGGGATGACGTTGCGCTCCAGGCGCTCGAACTCCTTCGCATCGCGGAAGAATTGTGTCACGCCGATCAGGAGATCGTTGAAGAGCTCCTGAGCCTCTCCGGGCTGCGTCCGCAGATACTCGACGTAAGCCTGGCCGTCGCTGATCTGCGCGACCTGCATCCGCCGTTGGATCCGGCGCATGAACGTGCCGGCCTTGTAGCCGTGGAAATCGTGTCCCGTCTTGTTGCGCAGGACGGCGGCGATGTTGGCAAGGACATCCGAGAGTTCCGACTCTTCGAGGGACGAAGCCGACACATCGCCCGACGACAGCTGACGGATGCTGGCGCCGATCCGCTCCGCCAATCGATCAACCGGCAGGACCGCATCCGCCAGGGCAGCGGGGATGTTGCTCGTGGCGAGTTCGCCGGACCGGGATTCCTCCGTTTCCTCAGCGAAGGCGATGCCGCCGGCTTCCTTCACCGCCTTGAAGCCGAGGGTTCCGTCCGATCCGGTGCCGGCGAGCACCACCGAGATGCTGCGGCCGTCGATGTCGCGGACCAGGGATACGAGGAAGCTGTCGATGGTGCCCCGTTCACCGAACCGTTGCTCGGCGAGTCTCAGCTGAAAATGGTCCCTCTCGATGCTCACGATCACATTGGGGTCGGGCAGATAGGTGCGCCCGGCCAGGAGGGGCATATCCTGCTCGATCCTGCTCAACTCGTGCCCTGCCTCCCGGAGGGCGCGACCGAACGCATCGACGTCGAGCACCTCCCGATGCTGGAAGACGACGATGAACGCCGTATTCGGTTGCGGCGGAAGCTTCCCGAGAAGGTGAAGCAGCGATGACGTGTTCGCTGCCGATGCACACAGGGCGACGACGATCGGCTTGCCCTCGCGAAACTCAGGATCCTCTGAGGATGTCATCATGACCCGCTGCCGCAGAGGCTCCCTGTCGCTTCTCGTCCGGTTCCGTCAGCGTCAGCCGCGACCGCGATCCGATGGCTCCGATGGCGGTAGCGAGTGGAGGATGGCCTGTCGAATCGTATCGGCATAGCGACGGTATTCGGCCTCGCGGGCTTCGTACATCTCGCTCACCGCCATCCGCCCCGCTTGGCGGCCATCCTCGGCCATGCGCCGAACGAGTTCGGCCCGCTCCTCGACGATGCGCAGGGCCACGCGCAGGGCTTCGTCGACGGCATCTTCCTGTTTCTTAGCAAGCACCTCGGCGCTGTAGGCATGGCCCACCTGACACCGGAAGCGCAACGGCGCTCCATCCACGATTTCGGACAGGACGCCGCCGCAGGCGGGGCAGGAGAGGGCGACGGGTTTGGCGATGGGCCGCAGGATCTCACTGTCGATCCGTCCACCGGCGGCGATCTCGACTTCCAGAGTGATGTCGGCAGGTACGGGCCGGGGCGGCCCCGCCGGCTGGCGCACGAGTTCGGGCAGAACATCGGCCATGCGGGCCGCCGGCAGGATGAAATCGACTTCCGTGTTCGAGAGCGCATTGCGCGGCATCTCATCGGCGATCGCCTCATCGGGATCCTGCACGAGCGTGACGCCGCCGCAGCGTTTGATCGCCTGGAGGCCGGATACGCCGTCGTTGAGCATCCCGCTCAGAAGGATACCGATGACGCGGGGCCCGAAAGCGGCGGCAGCCGACCGGAACAGCGGGTCGATGGCCGGTCGGGCAAGATTCTCGCGCGGGCCGCATCCGAGCCGGATGCGGTCTTCCGACAGGATGAGGTGATGATCGGGCACGCCGAGATAGATGTGACCGCTCTGGATCGCCAAACCATCGACCGCCGCATGGACGGGCAGATGCACCGCTGCGGCCGAGATGGTGGCGAGGAACCCGAGGCTGCGGGACGGGACGTGGACCACGATGAAGACAGCAGCGGGAAGGTCTCGTGGCAGGCTGCCGAGGATCGCCTTGATCGGCGTCGTGGCGCCGGAGGATCCGCCGATGACGATGATGTCGCGATGGCTCAAGCTGCGCCGCTCCAGATGCGTTCCGGCCGGGTCCGTGAAGGCAGCTCCGGCCCGCACGGGCCCGGCGCGTATCCCATAGAAGTAGCGTCGGCTCGCACGGAATGTTCCGGGCGCCGGCATCGATACCGGTCACGCCCCGGCAATTCGGGATATGCAGGAACGTCGGCAGGCCGGCGGCCGAGGCCGCTCGGCAGCCCGTGCTGTCACGCGCCGTCGCTCAGATAGGTCGTGAGATTGCGCCGGATGCGGTCGAGCGGCATCTCGGCCGTGTCGGGCAGGACGAAGGTCTCGCCGGTGATGGTCTCGTAAGCGCGGATGTAGACGGCAGCGGCGCCGAGCACGACCTCGGAGGGGATCTCCGGAATGGCGTCGCGGTAGGGGTCGCAGCGCGCCACGACCCAATTGCGGACATAGTCCTTGTCGAAGCTTTCCGGCGCGGTCCCGGCCGCGAGCCGCTCGGGATAGCTCTCCGCGAACCAGTAGCGGCTGCTGTCCGGGGTGTGGACCTCGTCGGCGAGCACGATCCGCCCCTCGGCATCGGTCCCGAACTCGTATTTCGTGTCGGCGAGGATGAGGCCGCGCTCGGCCGCGAGCGCCTGGCCGCGGGCGAACAGCGCCAGGGCCGCCTCCGAGACGGTGCGCCACTGGGCGGCGGTCAGCAGACCCTGCTCCACAATCGCTGCCTCGCTGAGCGGTTCGTCATGCGCCCCGTCCGAGGCCTTCGTGGTCGGCGTGATGATGGCTTCCGCCAAGCGCTCGTTCGGGCGCAGGCCTTCGGGCAGGCGGTGGCCGTACATCTCGCGCTCGCCGCGCCGGTAGCGGGTCAGGATCGAGGTGGAGGTGGTGCCCGCGAGATAGCCGCGCACCACGATCTCGACCGGCAGGATGTCGAGCCGTCGGCCGACGACGACGTTCGGGTCGGGATAGGCGAGGACGTGGTTCGGGCAGAGGTCGGCAGTCCGCTCGAACCAGAAGCGCGCGGTCTGCGTCAGCACCTGCCCCTTGAACGGAATGGCGGCGAGCGGTCGATCGAAGGCGCTGATCCGGTCGGTGGCGATCAGGATCCGGCGGCCGTCGGGCAGATCGTAATTGTCCCGAACCTTGCCCCGGTACCGGTTGGGCAGACCCGCGATCTCCGCGTCATCGAGAACCTGATGCGCATGCTGCGCGAGAGAGGCGGCGTCCTTCATCTGTCTCACCCGCTCGTTTCACGAAAGGAGTTCGAGCAAGCCTCGTAGCAGGGAAGTGGCCCGTCCGCCTCTCCCGATCGCATCCGCTTCCGGCGGCGGCAAGGCAGCTGTGCAGTGGCGACGACGAAAGACGCCGCACGCGTGTTGGCACGCTGAGGCAGGATCGACGTCGCGGCCCTCGCAGGGCACGATACAGCGGCCTTACTCGTAAGGACCGCGGAACAGGTCGCCCAGGGCCTTCCGCCGAAACAGCGTCAGCCATCGCCGTCGCCGATGCTCCGGCCGGTCGTGCAGCATGTGGCAGCGTTGGCAAAAGGCTGCGAGATTGCCGGGGCGGTTGTCGGCCGTGTCATGGTTCCGATGGGCGGCGGCGAGCACTACCCGCGTCGTCCGGACGGTCCCGAGGATGTCGTCGCCGGCGGTGAGACCAACGGGCCGCCCCGCACCGTCGCGCCAGGAGGCCGCCCCCTCGTCCCACCACCGCCCGTCGCCGAGGTGAAATACCGTACGGCATGAGGGCGCCCGCACCCCTCGCACCGGCCCTGGGCGCGGCCGAAGCGGATGACCGCAGAGAGTTGCGGCCAATCGATCGGATAGAAGAAGCGGTGCTCGCGCCGGATCGGCATGGCAGGGGATCGCGTGCCAATGGCTACGCTTCCGCTTAGGCGACAAACGGAACAATGTCATGCCGAATCGACCTGGTCCGAGTGTCGGTCACGTTTGCAGGGGAAGCGCCGCGTCGAAGCTCGACATCGCCGCCGACCATCTCATCGCCGCGCGGGCCATCACTGCGGAGTAGGGGGGCGACGTGGCCGCAGCGATCGACCATGCCCTTCACACGGCGGGGCATGCTCTCAGGCGCGTTCAACCGGGAATGGGACGCCGGGAAAACCTCATTGAGCGGAGCCTTTTCCGGCTCACGGCACCACGAGGCATGGGCGCGCTCGCGTATCTCGAAGGCCGTACGGAGCAAGGTTCCCGCCTTTCCCCGTGCCTCCGGCCGCAGGGTGAGCCCGAAATCACTTGGTTTACGATCGAGGACTTTCGCAGCCTGGCTTCGCCACGTCGCATCGGCAGCGACGAAGAGCAGTTCGAGCCCGGACATATGGATCTGGCTCAAACCACCTGTCGCAAGAGTAGAGACAGGCTTTGCACGCGCCTTAAGATTGCGCACAATCTTTCAGTCGCAGCCCCTCCCGCAAGGGCGGCAGCCTGTCCAGTGCCGAGCTGCACACCCCTCATGCGCGCCAGAAATTTCGAATATGAAAGGCACTCCTTCACGGACGACGTCGTGCCGCGATCCCGCGTGTCCGTGAAGGAAGATCAGGCGGCACATGACACCAACGGCTCATAGCCCTACAGAATAGGTGTTCCGCACAATTAACAAAAATCAACAACATAGGAGAATCACTTGCAATCGAATGAGAATTCTGCGTCGCTCGAGATAATGACGCTCGCAATTGAAAAACATTTTTCCGTTGAGTATTTGAAAATAATTCTTCGCTCTACGATTTCAGACCTCCCTTAGGTATAGGTTTCCAGCTATCTGGAGCTACCCAGAGGTGTGGCCGTCTCCGCGCGTCCTCCCACCGAGGAGAGATGCGCCGGCCGCCAAATGAGAGGGCAAGATCTCTCGCACTGCATGCCTAGGCCCTGGCAGCGCGGTGCAGGCAGGGTCACACGGTGGCGGTTAGGAGCACGCGTCGGAAGCATGCAAAACTCTCAGATGCTGCGTGACATGGCCCTGTTCGTGGAAGTGGCCAAACGGAAAAGCTTCAGTCAGGCGGCCGCAGCGCTGGGAATGCCGATCTCGTCGCTCTCACGGCGGATCTCCATGTTCGAACAGATGGTCGGCCTGCGCCTTCTCGACCGCACCACGCGCCGGCTCGTTCTGACGTCGTACGGAGAGGCCTACTTCACCCAGGCGACCCGCCTGGTCGAAGAGGCACAACAGGCCTTCGACGATCTGGTGGCGGAGACGAAGGGGCCGAGCGGACTGCTCAAGATCGCCGCTCCGCCGGATTTCTGGGTCCTGCATCACCTATCCAGGATCGTCACGGACTTCTCCGCGCGCCATGAGCACATCCGGGTTCATGTCGATCTGAAACCCAGCACGATCGACTTGGTGGGCGGCAACTACGACCTCGCGGTGAGCATTGAGGAACCTCGCGAAACCTCGCTCATCATGCGTAAGGTGGCGGAAGTCGGAAACGGACTGTTTGCGGCACCGGCCTATCTCGATACCTATGGCCGGCCCAAAGCGCCCAGGGACCTGACGGCCCATCGCGCCATCGTACCGACGCAGGGGGCCGACACGACGTGGTCGCTCAGTCGCGCCGGCGAGGTCGTCCCGCTGCCGGTGAAAGGGCCGATTTCCTGCAACTCACCGAGTCTCGCTCGCCGCTTGGCCCTGGCGGAGCAGGGGATCATCAGCGCGCACCGCCTCAGCGTCGAACGGGACTTGGCCCAGGGCCGGCGAGCTATGCGGGAGATTGGGTGACGACGGTGTGTTGAAGGCGGCGTATCGAGGCGGGGTGGGAAACCTGCCCGAAACCCCCACGGAGAGAGATACCCA
>NZ_NKUI01000042.1 GCF_014845115.1 Methylorubrum zatmanii
CGGGGCAGCCGGCGCTCGCGGGCGCTCGCGGCGCATCTCGGTGTGCCGCTCTACGCCAGCCCGGAAGCCGTGCCCGAGGGGGCGGCCGATCTTGCCTGCGTCGTGGTGCGCACGACGCTGTTCGGCGGAGAGGGCTCGCGCCTCGCCGAGGCGCTGCTCGGCCGCGGCCTGCACGTGCTCCAGGAGCATCCGGTCCACCCGACCGAGATCGCGCGGCTGACCGCCGCCGCCCGCGCACGGGGCCTGCGCTACCACGTCAACGCCTTCTACCCGCACGTGCCCGCGGGCCGAACCTTCATCGACTACGCGGGCCAAGCGCGGGCGGCGCGGGCGCCGAGCTTCGCCGAACTCACCACGAGCCCGCAGTTGCTCTGGTCCAGCCTCGACCTGCTCGGCCGAGCGCTCGGCGGGCTCGCCGGGTTCCGCTGCGCGGGCTCAGCGCCGCCGGCACCGGGGGAACTCCTGTTCACCCCTCTGCAGGGGACGGTCGGGGTGCTGCCCTTCAGCCTGCTCATCCAGAACTTCCTCGATCCGGCCGATCCCGACCACCATTCCCTGGTCATGCACCGCTTGGCGCTCGGCTGGCCGGAAGGCGTGGTGAACCTCGTCAACAGCTTCGGACCGGTGGTTTGGACGCACGCACTCTACGCACCGGACTACGAAGCGGACGGGACGGAAGCCTCCTACCTGCTGGCCCGGACGCGGCACGCGAACAACCGCCACTTCACGCTGCCGTCTGCCCAGGTGCTGGGCCCTGCGCAGGGCGGTTCCGTCGCCGAAGTGGTCGAGACCGCGTTTCCCGACGCGATCCGCCGCGCCCTCGGGGAAATGCGCGCTGGCATCGCCGACTCCGCCGCCGCACCGTTCCAGCGGCCGGATTACCTCCTGGATCTGGGGCAGGCTTGGCTCGCCGTGATGCGGGCCGCTGGGCCAGTCAGGCACCGCGCGCTCTCTCCACCGCCGCCGCCGTATCCCGATCCGCGCGCCTACGCTGCCATGCTCCGCGATGAGGCTGCCCGTGCCTGAGCCCGATCCCACCTCCGGCAACCGCGACGTCTACACCCGCCTCGACCGCGCGCTCGCGACGGCAGGGCTCGGCGAGGACGCCCATTTCCTCAATTGGGGCTACCGCCCGGTGTCCGGCGAGCCGGACGCGGCCGTGCTGCCGGTCGGTGCCGGGTCCAACGCCGACGGGGAGCGCCTCGTCGCCGAACTCCTCGGGCCGACGCCACTCGACCGCCGGCGGGTGCTCGATGTCGGCTGCGGTCGTGGCGGTGCACTCGCCTTCCTGGCGGCGCGCGCGCGGCCGCTCACGATGGTCGGCATCGATCTCAGCCCGGACAACGTGGCGCGGGCGCGGCGCGCGCTCGCGCCCTTCGGCGCACGGCTGCAGGTCGCCGACGCCTGCGCCCTGCCGCAGGCCGATGCGAGCCAGGACGTCGTGCTCAACCTCGAATCCTCTGGCGCCTACGCGGATCTCCCTGCCTTTCTGCGCCACGTCGCCCGCGTGCTGCGGTCCGGCGGAACCTTCGTCTACGGCGATCTCTGGCCTGCGGAGGACGAGGCACCGCTGCGCCGGACTCTGGACGCGCTCGGCTTCGAGGAAATCGCCGTTCGCGACGTCACGCGTCAGGTCCTGGCCGCCCGCGCGGCCGCGCCGACGGGCGTGCTGGAACGCTTGTCCCGTGCCGACCCCGAATTGGTCGAGGCGATCGGCGGCTACTTCGCCCTGCCGGGCTCACCCTTGTGGGAGCAGATGGCGTCGGGCCACATCCGCTACGGCCTGCTGCGGCTGCGCCGCCGTGAGGGACCTATCGGGTGTCCGGATGCCGGCGATGCTGACCACCTGCGCGACAGGCCACGACGCATGTCCGGCCTGCTGGCGGGAGCGGGCGCGGCCGGGCATGCGTCGCGCACTTGGTTCCCCTTTGGAGCGCCAAGCGTGGACGCTGCGATCAACGTCCTCGCCTTTCCCTTCGCCGCCGCCGGCGCCTCGGTGTTCCGAGGCTGGGAGGCGCATCTGCCAGCGGGCTTCCGCTTCTGCCCGGTCCAGTTGCCCGGCCGGGAACACAGGGTCGGCGAGCCCGCCTTCCGGAGCGTGGAGGCGGCGGTGGAGGCCCTCCTGCCCCTCCTCGAACCCGTCCGGCATAGGCCCCTCGCCCTCCTCGGCTGGAGCCTGGGCTGCAAACTCGCCTTCGCGCTGGCCCGGCGGCTGGAGGAAACGGGAACGGTGCCGCGCCTGCTCATGCTCGGTGCCTGCCCGTCACCGGACCGGCCGATCTCGGGCGCAAGCCTGCCTCGCCCGGGCGAGAGCTGGGCGGAGCCTCTGCGCCGCCTCGGCGGCACCGACGAGGTGATCCTCGGCCATGATGGGATGCTCGGCACTCTGCGCGACTGTCTCGAAGGCGACTTCGCCATGGCGACGGACTATCGCAGTGAGGCCGTGATCGCGGCACCGATCCTTGCGGTCGCCGCCGAAGCCGATTCCCTCGTGCGGGTCGAGGCGGTGGCCGCCTGGAAGGCCCGCACCGGTGCAGGCTTCACGCTCCACACCCTGCCCGGCGGCCATTTCGCGCTCCGCGATAGCGGGCCGGCCCTCGCCCGGCTCCTGGCTGACCGGCTCGCGGCGCCGACGGGCGAGCCGGAGATGCCGGCGGAGGATCCGCGTCCCTGGCTGCCCTTCACCCCGGCACCGCCGCGGGGCAGGCCGCAGATCGTCTGTTTCCACCATGCCGGGGGCAGCGCCGGCTTCTTCCGCCCCTGGCTCGACCTGCCGGAGCTGACGGAGATCGCGATCTGCCCCATCGAATTGCCGGGGCGTGGCAGCCGATTCGGCGAGGCGCCGCGGGCGGATCTCGCGGATCTCGCCCGCAGCCTGTCGGCGATCCTGGCCGGGCATCTCGACTGGAGCCGGCCCGTCCTGCTGTTCGGGCACAGCCTCGGCGCCCTGATCGCCTACGAGACCGCGCTGCGGCTGGAGGGGCGCGGCCTGATCCCCCGCCAGTTCGTGGCCTCGGCGCGGCGGGCGCCGGACGTTCCCACGCCTCAACCGTGGCGCCACGACCGGGAGGACGGGGCGCTCCTGGCCGAACTTTCCCGGATCGGCGGCACCGACGCGGCGATCCTGCAGCACCGGGAGTTGATGGCGCTGATGTTGCCGGCGATCCGGGCGGATTTCGCCCTGACCGATCCGTATCACCGCCCGCGCCCGGCACGCCTCGAGTGCCCGATCCTGACCATCCGCGGCCGGGCTGATGCCGAGATCGGCGAGGCTGACATGTCCGGCTGGGCCGCCGCGACGCGCTCTGGCTGCACGCGCTGGGAGCCGGAGGGCGATCACTTCTATCTTGCCGATCCGGCGACCCGAAACGCCCTGGCCGAGCGGCTCGCCCACCTTGTCCGGGCCGCCCCCTGATGCGGAGCGGTTCATCCCGCGGAGCCGCGCAGACGGACGCTTCCGGCTGCAATCCTGCCCGCCCGGCCGTGGAGCTGCCCTCGCACCTGCGGGACGTAGGCCCGCCGCCGGCCGCCGTTGCCCCGGAGGAGCGCCGCCGCGGCAAGGAGCGCCGCGTGCTCCCGCTCCTCTTGACTCTCGCTCTGGCGGGAGTCGGCGCCTACGGCTGGTACTGGTGGACGACCGGCCGCTTCATCGAGACGACGGACAACGCCTATCTGCAATCCGACAAGGTGGTGGTCTCCCCGCGCATCGCCGGCATGGTCGCGGAGGTCCTGGTCGGCGACAACCAGCCGGTCGCGGCCGGTCAGGTGCTTGCTCGGCTCGACGACCGTGAGCGCCGCATCCTCCTGACCCAGGCGCAAGCCGAGGTCGAGCGCGACAAGGCCCAGCTTCAGGGCGTGGCAGCGGCCTTGATCCAGCAGAAGGCGCGGATCGAGGGGGCGGAGGCCGATGTCGCCAACATGAATGCGGCCCTGACCTTCTCGAAGCAGGAGCACGAGCGCTACCGCGACCTCCTGCGAACGGGCGCCGGCACCGTCCAGCGGAAGCAGCAGGCGGAGGCGGAGCTGCATCAGCGGCAGGCGGCCGCCGACCGCGCCGCGGCCTCGCTCGACGCCGCCCGTAAGCAGGTCGAGAGCCTGCGCGCCCTCGAAGGCGCTGCTCGAGCTTCCTTGGAGGGCGCGCGGGCGAAGGTCGAGCGGGCCCAGCTGGATCTCGCCTTCACTACGATCACCGCCCCGATTACGGGCGTCGTCGGCGACCGCTCCGTGCGGCTCGGCCAGTTCGTCGCCGCCGGCACCAACCTCCTCACGCTGGTGCCGATGGGACGGGACCTCTACCTCGTGGCGAATTTCAAGGAGACGCAGGTCGGCGCCATGGCGGCGGGCCAGGCGGTGAGCGTCACCGTGGATGCCCTGCCCGGACACGTGCTCCGGGGCAGGATCGTAAGCTTCGCCCCCGGCACCGGCGCCCAGTTCGCCCTGCTGCCGCCGGAGAACGCCACCGGCAACTTCACCAAGATCGTCCAGCGCGTGCCGGTGCGCATCGCCATCGACCCCGACGATCCCCTGCTCGACCGCCTGCGGCCGGGCCTCTCGGTGGAGGCGAGCGTGCATCTGCGCCCGCCCGAGACGTCCCGATGAGTGCCGGAGCGCATGCGAGCGCCCGCGACTGGCTCGCGGTCGCCGCCGCGATCCTCGGCGCCTTCATGGCGATCCTCGACATCCTCGTCACCAATGCGGCTCTGGCCAACATCCAGGGGGCGCTCGGCGCCTCCGCCGAGGAAGGAAGCTGGATCTCCACCGCCTACCTGATGGCCGAGATCATCGTGATCCCGCTCACCGGATGGCTGTCCGCGGTGATCGGCCTGCGCCGCTATCTGACGGCGAGCACCGTGCTGTTCATCGGCTTCTCCGTGGCCTGCGCGCTCTCGACAAACCTGACGCAGATGATCGTGGCCCGGGCCGGGCAGGGCCTGACCGGTGGTGTCCTGATTCCCACTGCCCTGGTGATCGTGCGCACCCGCCTGCCCGAGCGCCAACAGCCGGTCGGCATCGCCCTGTTTGGGCTCACGGCGACCTTTGCGCCCGCCATCGGCCCTACCATCGGTGGCTGGCTCACTGACAACCTGACCTGGCACTACATCTTCTACCTGAACCTGCTGATCGGCCCCCTGGCCGTCGCGCTTCAGCTCGCCACCCTCGAGCCGGAAGCGCCCCGCTGGGGGGAACTGGCGCGCGGCGACTGGCCCGGCGTCGGCCTGATGATGCTCGGCCTTCCGGCCCTGACCTTCGTGCTGGAGGAGGGGCAGCGCAAGGGCTGGTTCGGGTCGGATACGATCCGGAACGCCGCGATCCTCGCGGGCCTCGGCATCGCCGGCTTCATCGCCCGGGAGCTGACCGCGGAACGACCCTTCATCAACCTGCGCGTCCTGGCGGACCGTTCCGTCGGCGGATCCTGCGCCCTCATGAGCGTGCTCGGTGCGGTCTCCTACGGCTCAATTTATCTAATCCCGGTCTACTGCGCGCAGATCCAGGGCTACAATGCCGAGCAGATCGGTCGGGTGGTGATGTGGTCGGGCCTGCCGCAGCTCCTCGTCTTCCCACTGATGCCGCTGCTGACACGGCGGGTCGATGCGCGGATCCTGATCGCCGTCGGCACCGGTTTCTTCATCGCCAGCTGCTGGATCAATGCCGGGCTCAGCCACGATGTCGGCCGCGACCAGCTGATCCTGCCCCAGGTGCTCCGGGCGATCGGGCAGCCACTCTTCGTCGTGCCGCTGTCCCAGCTCGCCACCGCCGGGCTCTCGGTCCGGGACACGGCGGATGCCTCGGCCCTGATGAATATGACGCGCAATCTCGGTGGCTCCGTCGGCATCGCCGTGCTCTCGACGATGATCCAGCGGCGCGAGCACATGCATTTCTCGGTGATCGCGGAGGCGATCACGGGCAACGCCCTGCGCACGCAGCAGCATCTCGCCACCCTGGCCGCCGGCTTCGCCAGCCGGATCGCCGACCCGGAGATGGCTCACGAGCGTGCGGTGGCCGCGCTCGCCGCGCAGGTGCGCCGCGAGGCCTACGTGATGGCTTATGCCGACGGCTTCTGGCTGGTCGGTGCCGGTCTCACCGTCAGCCTCGCCCTCGTCCTGCTGCTCAGGCCAGCGTCCGGGTCCGCAGCATCGGAGGCGCACTGACGCCCCGGCCGTCACAGCGGCCGAACCGTCTCCGCCGGAGCGGCGGCCGTCCGGCGCGCTGAGTCGAGCCCGCGCCATCCGAGATAGCCGGTATAGAGCCCGACAAGTAGGATCAGGCCGGCCGAAGCGTAGGGCGCCCGCGCCGCGAGGATCGAGAGAAAGGGCCAGCGCCCAATCGCGTGGCGCAGGCCGAGCGCGGCCACGACGCCGGCGAAGACCAGGGTCGCGGCGAGCCCGATCCCGAAGCAGAGCACCAGGGCGAAGCCGAGGCTCAGCTGCTTCAGCTGCATGCAGAGCAGCAGCACGGTGATCGCCGCCGGGCAGGGGATCAGCCCGCCCGTCAGGCCGAACAGCATGATCCGACCGGTCGTCACCCTGCGCCCGGCGAAGCGGCGCTGGATGTCGGCCGCGTGGGCGCGGGCATGGGCGTCGTCCGCCGCGCCGAGATCGAGGGCGTCGTGGGTGTGGTCGTGCTCCGCGAAGGCGAGTTCGTGCGTCTCCGCCTCAGTCCCCGAGCCGAGGGTGAGCCAGGCCGTGAAGGCGTGCGGCTCGGGGATGAGGTCGCGGCTCTCGAGATATCCGACGCGCGCCTCGAACGTGAAATCCTGCCGAGCGCCCCCGGGCCGGATCGTGGTTAGCCGTAGATTCTGCGAGGCCGGCAGGGGGCCGTCCTCGGCCCAGATGTGCCAGCGGGGCGGTACGCCCTCTTCGAAGATGGAGACGGTCAAGGTGCCCCGGCGCGTGGCGACGGACCGGGCCTCTTCATGATCGTGCTGGTGATGATCGAGCCGGTTCCGCCGGATCTGCCAGACCATCCAGCCGCTGATCGCCAGGATGATCGCCGCGGAGATCAGCTGGAACTGCGCCTCTACCGCCTCGCTCGCCCAGGCCTGCCCGAAACGCTGGCCGATCAGGGCTACCGCCCAAACGACCGCCGTGTGCGAGAGCGCGGCGCAGAGCCCGAGGAGCACCGCCTGCCACACCGTGCCGCGGACGGCGACGATGAAGGCCGCCATCAGCGTCTTGGAATGACCCGGTTCGAGACCGTGCAAGGCCCCGAGCAGGATCGCGGTCGGGACGAACAACCAGACATGTCCCGTGCCCTGCTGAAGAAGTTCGGGGAGGCTGGGCACGAGAGGCTCCTCTCATTTGAGGTAGGTGCGAACCAGTTCGATCAGCTCCGTCGCGCCGCGGGCGCGCCCGGCATCGGCTTCCGTTGCGGGATCCACGACGTGGTGGCGGATGTGATCTTCCATCAGCTCGGCGGTCAGTCCGTTGATGGCTCCGCGCATGGAGGCCACCAGCATCAGCACGTCGGTGCATCCGCGCTCGGCCTCCAGTGCACGCTCCACGGCCTCCGCCTGGCCCTTGAGGCGGCGTATCCGGCCGAGAAGCTTCGCTTTGTCCTTGATCGTGTGCGTCATGGATCGATCAATCTGATAATATAGGGGGGTACCCTATACAAGCCCCAAAACTGCCGCTCCGCGCCGTCGCCTCCCATCTCCTCACAGGGCGGAGAGCGTGCCGTATATCGGGAACGTCCGTCGATCGTAGCCCGGAAGGCACGCAGGCCAAGCGGTGGCGCGCATCGCCGCGGTGACGAGCACGCGCAGCAGGAACGGATCTGGAGATCGGCCCGCCCGCGAGACGGTATCCGCGGCGGCGCGGCCGGACGCTGTGTCGCGCGTGCCGCAGACTGCGGACACGCCTCCTCGGCTCAGTCAAGCCGAGCGAAGCGGGAGGGACTCACCCCCTTGTTCTCGCGAAACACCTTGCTGAAATGGCTGAGGTTTCCAAAGCCCACCGAGACCGCCGCGTCGGCGACGCTGACGCCCTGTCTCAGCATTTGAGCCGCCGCATCCAGGCGCAGCGCGGTGAGGTAGGCGTGGACCGGCTGCCCGACGAGATCGCGAAACCCGTATTTGAGCTGCTTCTCGTTGACGCCGACCTCCCGCGCCAGCCGCTCGATCGTCCAGTTGCTGCGAAAGTCGCGGTCGAGGATCGCCCGGGCGCGGAGCAGGCGCTCCCGCTCCTGCGGCCGCACGGCGCGCCGCCCCTTCGAGACGCCGTCGAGGGCGTCGATGGCCGCGCCCAGGGCTTCGATCGCCTTTCCGTGCAGGTAGAGGCGGCGGCCCAACGCACCGGATGGCGGCGTCTTGGCGATGTCGTTGGCGATCTGCAGCAGGACGGCGGGCGCGGGAAAGCCCGCGAGAAAGACCCCGCCGCCCTCCCCGCCCGCAGCATCCGCACAGCGCTCGGCCAAGCTCGACAGGCGCTCGTCGCCTGCCCTGATCAGGAAGCTTTCCTCGAAGCGCAGATCGACCACGCGGAAGCGCCGGCCGCCGCGGAAGAGATCCTCACCCGAGGCGGAGCCGCTGCAGGCGAACAGGACGGCGGTTCCTGCCTCCACTTCGACCGGCGGCAGGCCCTTGGCGGAGAGGCGGCCGCTGCCCTCCAGCACGACGCTCAAGGAGAAGGTCGTCGATCCGGAGAGATCGACCAGGAGGTCGCGGTCGAGGAATGCATCGACCACAACGACGGCGATATCGGTGGCGATCGCCTCGATCCGCGCGCTGTCCGACCATCCGAGCCGGACCAGCGCTTCCGCGACGGCATCCTGCCAGGGAGCGACCGGTGCCGTCCGCGCAGATCCGCCGATGTGTGGATTCGACAACACGTCCGGCCCATCCAATCCGAAGGATCGACTTAGTACCGATGGCGTCAATGCCAGCCCTGAAAGCGTTAGACAAGATCGTTTGAAAAGATAATGACGACTCATCTAGTTTCCGGGGTGGGCTGGCAGTTTAGAAATGCTCTCAATAAGAAGTCTAAGCTCTGGATCTGCTGCAATTGTGGTGCTTCTCCTCGGGCTTCCTGCCCTGGCTCAGCCCGCCAGCGAATCGGTGCAACTGGAAGAACTCGTGGTTACCGCTAACAAGCGCGAGCAGCGCCTCGACAAGGTCGACGGTGCCGTCTCCGCCGTGACGGCCGCGCGGCTCGCCGACCACGATGTCCGCGACGTGTCGGACCTGCAGAAGGTTCTGCCCAACACCGTGATCGAGAGCCGGGGCAACCGGGCCTACGCCAACTTCACGATCCGCGGCATTTCCTCGCCGGACTTCTACAATCCGGCGGTGCAGGTCTACGTCGACGGCGTGCCGCAGGCCTCGGCCAACCTCGCGCAGGACCTGTTCGACGTGAGCCGGGTCGAATTGCTGCGGGGGCCGCAAGGCACCCTCTACGGGATGAACGCCTTCGCCGGCGTCCTCAACATCACAACCGAGAAGCCGCGCTTCAACCGCATCGACGTTTTCGCCACGGCCTCCGACCGGCTCTTCGAGATCGGCACCGCAACCACGAACGTCCTTGTCCCCGAAACTCTGTTCCTCGATCTCGGCTTCAAGGAGCGTTACTTCACCGGCCAGATCCGCGACATCGACCGCAACCGCGACGACATCGACTGGTCGAATGGGTTCGGTGGCCGGGCTGCCCTGCGCTATGCCCCGGCGGGCGGCGACTTCGATGCCAACCTCTTCGCCGCCCACGACTCGCTGCGCTCGCGCGAGGAGACCTACATCCTCGATTCGGACGTGAAGGCGCCCGCCTTCCGCTCCTCGGTCATCCCGTTCCCCTACAGTTTCCTTGGACGCGAGGCGACGACGGCCGGGCTGACCATGAACTACCGGCTGAACGACGTCACCTTCTCCAGCGTGACCTCGTTCCAGGGGGTCGACCTCCACCGGCGCATCTTCGGGCAGTCCTTCCCAGAAAACTACCAGACCCTCTACCAAGAGTTCCGCGCGGCCTACGACGCGGGCGGCCCGTTGAAGGGCGTCGCAGGAATCGTGTTTTCCGACAACCAGTTCACCCGCCGCGCCTCGGGCACCCGCAACGCCGTGGATGCGAGCAGCATCGCCGTGTTCGGCGAGGGCACCTACGCCCTGACCGACCGGCTGGACCTCACCGTCGGCGCCCGCCTCGCCTACGACTGGTCTTCGATCCGCTTCAACGGCGGCGGCTTCGGCTTCAACTTCAACAACGACGCCGACTTCACGAACTTTCAGCCGAAGATCTCGCTCGGCTACCAGGTCGACCCGACGACGCGGATCTACGCTCTCGTCTCCGAGGGCTACAAGCCGGGCGGCTTCAACCGCACGGTCGCGAGCCCGCTCGACGCCGTCGCCTACAAGCCGGAGCGGGCCTGGAACTACGAGGTCGGCGCGCGCACCGACATGCTGGACGGCATGGCGACCATCTCGGGTGCGTTCTATCGGATCGAGTCCACCAACCAACAGATCTTCGCCGGCCCGGTCGGCTTCCAGGTTCTGCGCAACGCCGCGGAAGGCACGAGCACCGGCGTCGAGGTCGAACTGACCCTGCGCCCCACCGACCGTCTGACTTTGACCGCGCAGGGGGCGCTCGGCCGCTCCGAGTTCTCAGACTACACCGATCCGGTCACCGGCCAGCGCATCGCCGGGGGGCGCACGCCCTACGCTCCCGACCTCGTGACCAATGTCGGCTTCCGCTACCTGATCGATCAGACGTGGCTGCCGGCCCAAATAGCCCTGACCGGCGCCGCCCGGACGGTGAGCCGTACCTACTTCGATCCGGCCAACACCTTCTCGCAGGGCTCTTTCACCACCTTCGATGCCGGGCTCGATTTCGCCTTCGGCGCCGCCTCGACCCTGCGCCTCTTCGCCAACAACCTGACCGACCGCACCTACAGGACCTACAGCTTCGCCTTCGGCCCGGCCACGCTCAGCACCATCGGGCAGCCGCGCATCGTCGGCGTGTCTTGGCGGACCCGCTTCTGATGCCGCGGTGCAGCGGGCGCGTCGCGGCGGCCGTTGCCGGGGGTGCGCCCCTCGGCTCCGTCCTGGTGGCGGTCGGCGGGCTCTACGTCGCCCAGAGCGTCGTGACGGGGGTCACCCTGATGGGGCTGCCCGCGATCCTGCGTGAATCCGGGCTGCCCCTCGAGCGAATCGGGCTCGTCTACCTCGCCCTGCTGCCCTGGGTGCTCAAATGTCTGTGGTCGGGAGCGGTCGAGCGCACTCGCCTGCCCCCGGCTGGGCGGCCGCGGATCGTCGCCCTCGGCACCCTGATCTCCGCGCTCGCTGCCGCGTCGGGCACACGGGCCCCTGAACCGCTGGGCGCCCTGGCCCTACTGTCCGCCGCGACTGCCGCCTTCGGCTTCGTACCCCTGTACGCGGAACCGATGGCTCACGCCTCGCCGGCACAGGCCGGCATCGACTTCACCCTGTTCCAGTGCGCCGACGCCCTGATCGCCCTGATCGCCCTGATCGGCGGGGCGGTGAGCGGTGTGCCGGCCGGTCAGCTCGGCGACCCGGCCTGCTTCGCGCTCGCCGCCTGTGCGTCCCTTGCCGCCGCCGTCGCCGCGGCGCGCCTCATCCGGCGTGCCGCGCGGGAGGCCGGTACGGGACGCGGTTCCACCGGGCGCATCGCGAACGCCGCCCTCCCCTGAGCCCGACGCGGGCGACCCTGGAGACCTGCATGACGGATGCCCCTGCCCAATCCGCCTCGGGCGATTTCGATCTCTCCGGCTGGCCCGTGGCCCGCTACCGGATGCCCGAGCGCGTGCCTGATGCTGAGGCCGAGGCCCGCGTCGCGGAATTCGATGCCCTGCTCGCACGGAACGAGCGCTTCGTCCTCGTCTTCCACGGCCCGGAAATGCCGAAGGACTCGCCCCGCTTCATGAGGGCCTACAAAACTTGGTTCGGCGCGACCAAGGAGACACAAAAGCGTCTCTGCGCCGGCGCCATCCGGGTCGAGCCCGATGCAGAGCGACGCAAGTCCTTCACAATGAAGGTGCTTTCGCTCATGAACAAGGTCTTCATGCCCTATCCCTACACGGTGGTTGGGAGCGAGGCGGAGGCGCAGGCGCAGGCCAAGGCCTGGCTCGCCGCGTGAGCGCCGGCCCGCCGGACGCTCCGCCTGCGGCAGGGCTGAGCGCCACCTTTCTCCGTCTCGCCGGCTTCCTGCGCACGCAGCCGGGGGCGATGACGGCGTCCATCGCGCTCGGCCTGCTCGCCGCGCTCCTCGGCCTCGCCTGGCAGTTCGGCGTGGTCTGGCTGATCTTGGAAGCGATGGAGCCTGCTCCCGACGCGACCCGGATGGGCTGGATTGTCGCCGGGATCGCCGGCCTCGTCGTGGCGGGGCGGCTCGCCTTCCTCGCCTCCACGGCGCTCTCCCACAAGATCGCCATCGATGTGCAGCGTGACCTGCGCTTGGCGCTTGCCGAGCATCTCGCCCGGGTGCCCATGGCGGTCTCGGAGCGCTACGGAGCCAAGGCCCTGCGCCGGCTCGTCCTCGACGACGTCGAGAGCGTCGAGGACGGAATCGCGCATCTGGTGCCGGAGGCCACCGCGAACTTCACCGCGCCGCTGATCGTCCTCGTCGTCCTGTTCGCCCTCGACTGGCGGATGGCACTGGCCGCGGCACTGCCGATCGGGCTCGGCCTCGTCGCCATGCGGGCGATGACGCGCAACTCCACCGACATCACCCGCGCCTATTACGAGCGCAGCGCCGAGCTGGCAGCGCGCGCGGCCGAGTACGCCGCCGGCCTCCCCACCCTGCGCCTGTTCGACGGAGAAGGCCGCTCGCTCCTCCGCTTCCGTGCCGTCAGCGAACGCTACCTCGCCGTGATCGGCGACTGGGTCCGCCGGGTCCTGCTGGCAAGCGCGGTGCTTCAGGTCTGCGTCGGTTCCGGGCTGCTGCTCGTGCTCCCGCTGAGCTTGTGGCTCACGGCGCGGGATGAGCTGCCTGTGTCACATCTCGTGATCTTCCTGGTCTTCGTTCCGAGCCTCGGCGGGCTGATCACCCGCCTGCCGAATTTCGCCTTCCGCTTCGCGCAGCAGGGCGAGGTGCTGAGCCGGATCGATGCCCTGCTCGCCGAACCGCCGCTGCCCCGAGCCGACGCCCCCGCCCGTCCGGTGGAGCGGACCGTACGCTTCGAAGGGGTCGGTTTCCGCCGCGGCGAGCGAACGGTGCTCGACCGGATCGACCTCGTGCTTGAGCCCGGCACTGTGACGGCCCTCGTCGGCGCCAGCGGGGCCGGCAAGACGACGCTGGCCAACCTCCTGATGCGCTTCCACGACCCGCACGAAGGCCGGATCACCATTGGCGGCGTCGATCTGCGCGCCATGGCGCCGGAGACACTCTACGCCCTCGTCGGCACCGTGCCGCAGCATCCCTGGCTGTTCACCGGCACCGTGGCGGAGAACCTGCGCCTCGCCGCGCCAGAGGCTGGCCCGTCGGCTCTGGCCGAGGCCCTGGCGCAGGCCCGCGCCGAGACCTTCGTCGCCGGCCTGCCGGGCGGCATCGACGCCCCGCTCGACCACGGCGGCGCCACCCTCTCCGGCGGCGAGCGCCAGCGCCTCTGCGTCGCCCGCGCGCTCCTGCACGACACGCCGATCCTCGTCCTCGATGAGGCGACGGCTTCGGCCGATCCGATCAACGAGCGCGAGATCCAGCGCGCGCTCGGGGCGCTGGCCCGCGGCCGGACGGTGCTCGTCATCGCCCATCGCCTCGCCTCGATCGTCGATGCCGACCGGATCGTCGTGCTTGACGGGGGCCGGATCGTCGAGAGCGGCGATCATGGGGCCTTGCTGGCGAAGGGCGGCCGCTATGCCCGCTATTGGGCGCTGCAGAACCCCGGCACGCCGAGCGGGAGCTCCGCTCAGGAGGAGAGCGCCTATGCCGCCCGTGCCTAGGGTGCTGTCGGAAGGGGACACCACTTCGAGAGAGAGCGGGGCGGGAAAGGAGGCCCGGGCCGTGCCCTGGTGGCGCGACCTGACCGGCCGGATCGAGCCCCGGCTGCGCCGCCGTTACCGCGTCGGGCTCGCTCTGCTGGCTGCGGATGCGGGGCTCGCCGCCCTGCCGCTCCTGACGGCGGCCTGGGTGATCGGTCAGCTCGCCGCCGACACCTGGACCAGCGGAAAAGCCTGGATTGCCGCCGCGATCGTGGCCGGTGCCTTCCTCGCTCGCCTCGCCGTGATGCCGGTCGGCTTCGCCCGCGGCTTCGAGGCCGGTTACGGCGCGGTCGCCGAGCTGCGGCTCGCATTGTTCGCGCATCTGCGTCGCCTCGGCCTCGGTGCCCTGTCCCGGATCGGCGCGGCGAGCCTGGCCGATCTCGTGACCCACCGCTTCCGCTGGATCGAGGAGGAGGCGGGCTACGGTCTCGGCCGCCAGATCGGCCACGCGGCGCTCGTCCTGGTCCTGATCCTAGGGCTCGCGAGCGTCCACCCCGCCTTTCTCGCCGCCATCGCCGTTCTCGCAGGCGCCGCCGCCCTCGCCTACCGCCGGCTCGACCGCGCCTTCTCCCGGCTCGCGCGCGATCAGGCCAGCCTCGTCGCCGAGAGCGCCGAGCGCATGGTCGAGTACCTCGCGGGCCTGCCGGTGCTGCGATCGCTAGGGCAGGTCGGTGCGCGGCAGGGGGCCTATCGCCGCCAAGTCGAGGCGCTGCACGCCTTCTATCGCGCAACGATCGGCACGGTCGCGCCACTGGTCAGCGCCACCCGCATTCTGCTCGATCTGGCGCTGCTCGCCCTGGTGGGGATCGCGGTGACCCTGTTCGCGCTCGGCGCGATCGGGGCACCGGGCTTGGCCGTCGCCCTTGTTCTGGTGCTACTCCTGCTCCCTCCCCTCGAAGCCTCCGTCGGTGAGGGGTTCATGCTGCGCCTCGTCGGCGATGCCCATGTCCGCGCCGCCGCAATCCTGGCACAGCCGCCGCTCACCGAGGGCGTCGAGACACCGCGCACGGGCGAGATACGTTTCGAGGGGGTCCGATTCGGCTACGACCCCGGTCGGCCCGTCCTCGACGGGTTCGACCTCGTCCTTCCCCATGGTCACGTCACGGCGGTGATCGGCCCGAGCGGCGCCGGCAAATCGACTCTGTTGTCGCTGTTGGCCCGCTCCTTCGACGTGGAAGCGGGCCGCATCACCATCGGCGCCCAGGACATCCGTGCGGTCCCCCTCGACCGGCATCTCGCCCGGCTCGGGGTGGTGCCGCAGGACGTGTTTCTGTTCGCTGACACGCTCGCGGGGAACCTGCGCATCGCGAAGCCCGAGGCTACCGAGGCTGAATGCCGGGCGGCGGCCGAGCGCGCCTGCTGCGCCGGTTTCGCCGCGCACCTTCCCGAAAAAGACGGGACCCGGATCGGCGAGGGGGGGCGCGACCTGTCGGGCGGCGAGCGCCAGCGGGTCGCCATCGCCCGCGCCATGCTGAAGGATGCGGAGATCGTGCTCCTCGACGAGGCGACCTCCGCCCTCGACGCGGAGAGCGAGCATGGCGTCGGCGAGGGCCTGCGGACGCTCTTCCGCGGCCGGACCGTGGTCATGATCGCCCATCGGCTTCAGACCGTGGCCCAGGCCGACCATATCGTGGTGATGGAAGCGGGCCGCGTCGTCGACCGTGGCCCGCCGGCCGAGCTGGAAGCGCGCTGCGCCCTCTACCGCAACCTTTGGGCCGCCTATCACGACACCGAGCGTTGGCGCCTAACATGAAGTCCATCGCCCAGACCTCGTTGGGCTCACCAATTGCCGGTAGCGCCAAGCGCGTCTGACGCTTGGGCAGGATCGACAGCCCTTCGTCCTCGTAGATCCGGTTGGTGCGCTTGTGGTTCACCTCCCAGCCCTCCCGTCGCGACAGGATGTGCAGCCGCCGTAGCCGTAGCGCACCCGTGCGGCAGCGAGCTCCTTCAGCCGCATGCGCATTGCGACCTGCGGGTCGGACCGCTTCCCGTAGCGCTGGGACGACCGGCCGAAGCCGGTGGCGTGACAGGCCCGACGCTCGCCGATGCCGTAGGCCCCCTGGAGGTGGCGGGCGACCTCAGGGCGAGCGGCGGGCCTCACCACTTTCGCTTCAGGACATCCTGCAGCATGGAGCGGTCCAGCGTCAGGTCGGCGGCCAGCCGCTTCAGCTTGCTGTTCTCATCCTCCAGCTGCTTGAGCCGCCGGATCTCCGGCACGCCCATGCCGACGAACCGCTTCTTCCAGCGATAAAACGTCGGCTCGGAAACACCCATCCTCCTTCAGGGTTCAGGATGCCCGAAAAACTCGCGCTCGGCGCGGACCAGTTTGGTGGGCCAGGGTCAGGTTTTCAACGCGTGGAGACGCTGTTCGATTTTGAGCCACGGCCGACGCACACGCAGTGCCGGCGCTCCGACAGGGGATGCCTCGCAGTGACAATTCACTCAGGCTTGGTGCCAAAGCCTGGGCGCGAAATAGGTCGGGAATTCCCTGGGCGGGATTGCAGTCGCGGTGTCGAAAGAATCCGGGCACGACACTCTCAAGCGATCCCAGTGATCGCGACACCGCTTGCGGAACAATCCCGACGCGTCGGCTCAGGCTATGGCGAGCGTGCGACCGGTTGCGAAGACGAGGCGCACGACGGTGCCACCGTCATTGGCATAGGTCAGCGTGCCGTCGAGCTGGGTGGCGAGGCCCTGCACGATCCGGAAGCCGAGGCTGCGGCTTTCTGAGGGGTCGAAGCCGTCCGGGATGCCGGGGCCGTCATCGGCGATGCTGAGGGCCGCCTGCCCCCCTCCGAGGGCTTCGAGCCGTATGGTGATGCTGCCGCGCTCGGTGTCCCGGAAGGCGTGCTTGAGGGCATTCGTCACCACCTCGACCACGAGGAGCGACAGAGTGGTCAGCCGGCCGAGATCGAAGCGTACCGGCGGGACATCGACGAGGCAGACGATGTTGCGCGCCCCCGTGGCGTCGAGCAGGTCGGAGCAGAGTTCCTGAAGATACTGCCCCACAGGCTGGTCGGCGCGGGCCGGATCGTAGAGACGGCGGTGGATGCGTGCGATCGTCTCCAGCCGGCTCTGCGCTTCGTCGAAGGCGTCGAGGGCGGCCTGGGGATCCTCGCCGACCTTCCGCTTCTGCAGGGCGAGCAGGGCGGCCACGAACTGCATGTTGTTGGCGACCCGGTGCTGCAGCTCCTGGAACATCGTTCGCTGCTGTTCATAGAGATGTGCGGTCACCGCCCGCTCCGCGCTCAGGCGCTCGCCCGCGACGCGCATCCCGTGGATCAGGGCGATGTCGACCGCGACGATGACGGCGTAGAAGCCGAGTGCCAGCCCCGTCTGCGGGGTGAGGAGGAAGGCGAAGGCCGGCTCGATGAAGAAGTACCAAGCGGCGAGCCCCGACAGCACGCCGCAGACGATGCCCGGCCGCAGGCCGAAGAAGAAGGTCGTCAGGATCACTGCGGGAAAGAAGGTCAGGAACGGAAAACCCGGCGGCAGCACGTCGTCGAGGGCGTAGCGCAGGGCGATGGCGAGCCCCGTCGCGCCGAGCGCGGCGAGCTCGCCCAGCCACGACGGCACCGGAGGCCGACGGGCGGAGGCGAGGGACGTGAACATCTTGGCGCGAACGATCCGGATGGGTGATTCGGTTAACTTTAGAGAGGTCCTGGGCCGGATCTGTGGCCCCTCTGTCGCGCCGCGTCCTTTTCGGAGGAGGTCGCCGCGCCCTCCCCTCGTGTCACAGTGTCCCGGTTCGGCTGAAGTTCCCGGGCGGGGCGCCGCCCGGCCGTCTCGGCGATCAGGATGCCGCCGAGCACGAGGAGGAGCGCCAGCGCCTCGGGGCCGCCGAAGGGCTCTCCGGCCAGCAGCACGGCGAGGCCCGCACCGAAGACCGGAACCAGATTCACGAACAGCCCGGCCCGGTTCGGGCCGATCAGCTCGACGCCGCGGATGAAGGAGAGCTGCGCCAGCAGCGAGGGCCCCAGGGCCACGAAGGCGACGATGGCCCAGGCTGTCGCCGTGCCAGGCCAGATCGACCGGCCGAGGCTCCATTCGGCGGCGAGCGGCGGCAGCGAGGTGAGGAAGGCGGCGAGCGCCAGCGCGGCGAAGAAGGCGAGCCCCGAGACGGCGGGCCGTGCCGCGAGCGCCACCGTGTAGCCGGCATAGACGAGGCTGGCGGCGAGCATCAGCCCGTCGCCGAGATTGAAGGTGAGGCTGAGCAGGGCCCCCAGATCGCCATGGGTCGCCGCCACCGCGACCCCCGCCAGGGTGATGCCGGCCCCGATGACCTGCCCTCCCCGCACGGACGCGCCGCGGATGACGAAATTCAGCAGCATCACGAGGACTGGAATCGCCCCCTGAATCAGGGCGACGTTGACGGCGGTGGTGTAGATGCCGGCGGCGTAGAACAGGCTCGCGAAGATCGTGAAGCCGCAGGCGCCCATCAGCAGCAGGTAGGGCCAGCGCGGCGCGAGCCGGGGCCAATCCGCCGCCACCTGCCGCCGTGCCACCACGAGCAGGACCGCGAAGGCGAAGGCCCAGCGCAGGCTGGTCAGCACCTGCGGCGAGACCTCGCCGACCGCCCATTTGCCGGCGACCGCATTGCCCGCCCAGAGCAGGGTGGTCAGGGTCAGGATCGGATAGGCCGCCGCGGAGGCGCGGGAGCCGCTGGGGCCGGATGTCACGCTCGGATGGTTCCTGTGCCGGGCTCGGTCCGGTCAGATGCCACGCCGGATCGGTGGGAGGCCAGCCGGGAAACCGCCTCACGTCGTCCGCGTGTGGATCGGCCCGCCCCGATGCCGGGTTCGTCTTTCGGCCGGCTTGACGTTCCGCCCCGCCCGGCCGACCTCATCTCCTCCCGCATCGGAGCCGAACCCCTGCCCGTTGTCTCAGCCTCTCCCAAGCCCTCCCGCCGCCACGCCGATCTCGGTCCCGACTTCTACGACGTCGTGGCCCCGGCCGATTTCCCGGCGGCGATCCTGCGCTACCGCAACGGAGCCTGGGCCCGGCGCGTCGGGCTCGACGGCCTGACGGACGAGGAGTGGATCGCGCATTTCGCGCGTTTTTCCCCCCTGCCCGGCTCGTTCGAGCAGCCCCTGGCCCTGCGCTATCACGGCCATCAGTTCCGCTCCTACAATCCCGAACTCGGCGACGGGCGCGGCTTCCTGTTCGCGCAACTGCACGACCTGCGGGACGGACGGTTGCTCGATCTCGGCACCAAGGGCAGCGGGCAGACGCCCTGGTCTCGAGGGGCTGACGGGCGGCTGACCCTGAAGGGCGGGGTGCGCGAGGTGCTCGCCACCGCCATGCTGGAGGCGCTCGGCGTCAACACATCCAAATCCTTCAGCCTGATCGAGACCGGCGAGGCCCTGGAGCGGGGCGACGAGCCCTCCCCCACCCGCTCGGCGGTGCTGGTGCGGCTCTCCCATTCGCATCTGCGCATCGGCACCTTCCAGCGCCTGCTGTTCCTCGAACAGCCCGAGGCCCTCGCCCGGCTCGTGGATGTCGTGGTCGAGACCTACTATCCCGAGATCCGCGAGCCGGACCGGGCGGAGCGCATGGCCCTGTTCTTCGCGGCGATGACGGCGCGGGTCGCGCGGATGGGGGCGCAGTGGATGGCCGCGGGCTTCGTCCACGGCGTGCTCAACACCGACAACATCAACGTCACCGGCGAGAGCTTCGATTACGGCCCCTGGCGCTTCGCTCCGGTGCACGACCCCGCCTTCACCGCCGCCTATTTCGACGAATGGGGCCTCTACAGCTTCGGCCGCCAACCGGAGGCCCTGTTCTGGAACCTGAGCCGCCTGGCCGAATGCCTGCTGCCGCTCGTGCCGAAGGAGCGGCTGGAGGCGGGACTGAAGCGCTTCGGCCCGGCGCTTCAGGACGCCTTCGCGGAGGCGCTCCTGTTCCGGCTCGGGATCGAGCCCGCCGAAGGGGAGGGCGAGGCGGCGGTCCACCGGCTGGTCGGCGCGTTCTGGGCCTTCCTGGAGAAGAGCCGCGCGCCCTTCGAGCAGGTGTTCTTCGATTGGCGCGGCGGCCTCGCCAGCGAGACCCGCGCCGCACGGAGCCCGGCGGGCGAGCATTACGCGGACGAGGCGTTCCGGCCGGTCCACGCCGCGCTCCAGGCGATGCGGCCGGCACCGCAGGCCCATCTCGACCATCCCTATTTCGCTCGGACCGAACCCTGCACCATGCTGATCGATGAGGTCGAGGCGCTCTGGGCGCCGATCGCGGCGGCCGACGATTGGTCGGCCTTCTCGGCGAAGCTCGCCGAGATCGGCGCCATGGCCGAGGCCTACGGCACCGCCCCCCTCCCCCCGGAAGTCTGAGACGCGCATGGCACGACGCTTCGTTCTGCGGGGGCGGACCGCCCTCGTCACGGGGGCGGCGAGCGGGATCGGCGCCGCCTTGAGCCTTGCTCTGGCGCGGCGCGGCTGCGCCCTCGCCCTGGCCGACCGGGACGCGCAGGGACTCGCCACCACCGCCGGAGCCGCACGGGCCGCGGGCGTCGCGGTCAGCGAGCATGTCCTCGACCTGACCGACCGGGCTGCCGTTTCCGCGCTGCCGGCGGCGGTGCAGGCCCGCCATGGCGGTCTGCACCTGCTGGTCAACAATGCCGGCGTGGCGCTGGGCGGCCGGTTCGAGGAGACGGACCTCGCCGACATCGACTGGCTGATGGAGATCAACCTGCACGCGGTGATGCGGCTGACCCATGCCTGCCTGCCGCTGCTGCGGGCCGGGCCCCAGGCGCAGATCGTCAACCTGTCGAGCGTGTTCGGCATCATCGCCCCGGCGGGGCAGGCGGCCTATGCCGCGAGCAAGTTCGCGGTGCGCGGCTTCACCGAGGCCCTGCGTCACGAATACGAGGGCACCGGGCTCGGGGTGACGCTGGTGCATCCCGGTGGGGTGGCGACCGCGATCGCCCGCAATGCCCGCGCCCCCCGGGGGCTGGATGCGGCGCAGGCGGCGCGGGGGCTGGCCGCCTTCGAGCGCCTTCTCACCATGCGCCCGGAGATCGCCGCCGAGGCGATCCTGCGCGGGATCGAGGCCCGGGCGCCCCGGGTGGTGATCGGCGCCGATGCCCGCCGTGCCCTGCTGATCCAGCGCCTGCTGCCGGTGCGCTACTGGTCGCTGATCCGCCGCTCCGTCCGGGACCGATGACCGCCATGGCGAGCCTGCGCGCCCACCTCTACGATCTGACCATCCGGCTCGCGGTGAAGGCGCGCCTCGGCGGCAGCGTCGATGTCGAGGCGATCCGCCGCGCCTTCGACCACGCCGCCTTCCCATCCCCGGCCGGCGTCGCCTTCACGCCGGGAACGCTCGGCGGCGTGCCCGGAGAATGGGCCTGGGCCGGCACCGGCTCACCCGACGAGGGCGAGGGCCGCTCCGGTCCGGGCCAGACCCCTGCCCTGCTCTATCTCCATGGCGGCGGCTTCATCGCCTGCTCGGCCCGGATCTACCGCCCCATCACCGGCCGCTTCGCCCGGGCGGGCTTTCGGGTCTTCGCACCGGACTATCGGCTCGCCCCCGAACATCCCTTTCCCGCGGCCGTCGAGGATTGCACGGCCGCCTGGGCCGCTCTGGCGCAGCAGGGGCCGGCGGTCCTGGCCGGGGATTCGGCCGGCGGTACCCTCGCCCTGGCGACGATGATCGAGGCCCGCCGCCTCGGCCTCCCCCTGCCGCGGGCGGCCGCTCTGTTCTCGCCGGCCACCGATCTGATCGGCCGCAGTCCGTCCCTGCGCACGAATGGACGGCGCGATGCCATGTTCCGCCCCGAGGCACTGATGCGGCTCGTCCCGCCCTATCTCGCCGGGGCCGATCCCGCCGATCCCCGCGTCTCGCCGATCGAGGCCGATTTGTCCGGGTTCCCGCCGCTCCTCGTCCATGTCGGCGCCCGGGAGATCCTGCGGGACGATTCCGTCCGGCTCGCCGAGAAGGCCAGGGCCGCCGGCGTGCCGGTCGATCTCACGGTCTTTCCCGTGGTGCCGCATGCGTGGCAACTCGCCGAAAGCATCCTGCCGGAGGCGCGCCGCTCCCTCGACGGGGCGGCGATCTTCCTGCGCCGCGCCGTGGAGGCGGCGCCGGCCAGCCCGGTGGCGGAGGCCGTGGCATGAATCCGCCCCTCGACCTGCTCATCGTCGGCGCCGGCTTTTCCGGCCTCGCCATGGCGATCCGGGCCCGGCAAGCCGGCTTCGACCGCTTCCTCGTGCTGGAGAAGAGCGCCGGCATCGGCGGCACGTGGCGGGAGAACACCTATCCGGGGGCGGGCAGCGACGTGCCCTCCTTTCTCTACTCCCTGTCCTTCGCCCAGAAGCCCGACTGGTCGCACCTCTTCGCCCGGCAGCCGGAGATCGAGGCCTATCTGAAGGGGCTGGTCGCGGAGCACGGGCTGGCCCCGCATCTGCGCCTGGAGACGCAGGTGCACCGGGCCAGCTTCGACGTGGCGGCGGGTCTGTGGCGGGTCGAGACCGACCGCGGCCCCTTCGCCGCCCGCGTCCTGGTCGGCGCGATGGGCGCCCTGCACCACCCGGCCCTGCCCCGCCTTCCGGGGCTGGAGCGCTTCGCGGGTCCCGCCTTCCATTCCGCGCGCTGGGACCATGCCTGCGATCTCAGGGCCAAGCGCGTCGGCGTGATCGGCACCGGGGCGAGCGCCGTGCAATTCGTGCCGGAGATCGTCGGCACCGTCGCCCACCTGACCCAGTTCCAGCGCTCGGCCCCCTGGATCCTGCCGCGGGGCGACCGCGCGACCGGAAAACGGCTGCGCCTGCTCCTGCGGGCCTCTCCCTTGCGCCGACTTTACCGGGCCTCGCTGTTCTGGCGCCGCGAGGTCGCGGCGCTCCTCGGCTTCACCCGCGTCTCGAGGATCACCGCGCTGGCCGAGATGGCGGCGCGCCGGCACCTCGCCGCCGCCATCGCCGACCCGAACCTGCGCCGGAAGCTCACGCCCGATTACCGGCTCGGCTGCAAGCGGGTCCTGCTCTCCGACGATTACTATCCGGCCCTGGCCCGTCCCGATGTGAGCCTCGTCACCGCGCCGATCCGCGAGGTTCTGCCCCACGGCATCGTCACCGAGGACGGTGCCGAGCATCCCCTCGACGTGCTGATCTTCGCCACCGGCTTCTCCCCCGGCGGCAGCCTGCTGCGGACGGAGGTGGTCGGGCGCGGCGGCGTCAGCCTGCGGCAGGCCTGGAAGGACGGGGCGGATGCCTTCCGCGGCCTGTCGGTCGCGGGCTTCCCGAACTTCTTCCTGCTCCTCGGGCCCAATACCGGGCTCGGCCACAACTCGGTGCTGCTGATGGCCGAGGCGCAGGTCGCCCACGTGCTCGATGCGCTGCGCCGCCTGCGCGCGCATCCGGGCGCGGTGCTGGAGGTGCGCGCGCAAGCGCAGGCGCGGTTCCGCTCCGAGGTCGATGCGCGGATGAAGGACAGCATCTGGACACGGGGCGGCTGCGGCAGCTGGTATCTCGACCGTTCGGGCCGCAACCGCACCCTTTGGCCCGGAACGGTGGGCGACTACGTCCGCGGCACCCGCCGGCTGGATCGTGAGGATTACGATCTCGTCGAGACCGGCGGGTAGAGAATTTCGAGCGGGGGCCGCCTGCCTCCACCAGAACTCCCCCCGGCTCCGCGAACGGGCTTACCCTTTCGGAGCCCCGATCATCCGGCCCTGTCCTGCTTGCGCTCCACCTCCAGCCGCACGCCCCGGCCGGCGAGGAGGATCTCGGCGAGGAAGGCGAGGATCGCCAGGATGGTGCAGATCAGGGCGAGGCCGAAGCAGGCGAACAGCACGGAGGCCGCCGAGCCTTCCCGTAGCGCGCCCACGAACAGGGTCAGCACCGCCGCCCCGGTCATCACCCCGCCGAGGCTCGCCAGCACGACGGCGAGGTCGAGCAGAAGCGAGCGGCGGCGGAGATAGGCGAGGCGCCGGTCGAGGGTCGCCCGCGCCTCGCCGTTCGCCCCCGGCAGGGTGGCGGAGAGGGCATCGACCTTGTCGGCGACGCGGCCGAGCCGGGTCGAGAACACGTTGAGCAGGGTCGCCAGCGCCGAGAGCAGGAAGGCGGGGGCGAGGGCGACCTGGATGATGTGGGCGATGCTGTCGGGGTCGCCCGGGGCCGTCACGGTCGGGAACATGCCGCGGGCTCGCCTCAGGCTTTGCCCGACATCCGGGCGCCGCGCCGCCGCTCGCGGAAGATCAGGGCGAGGTTGCGCAGGTAGATCACGGTCGAGAGCCCCTGGCCGATGATGATCACGGGCTCCCGGCGCACGAAGCCGTAGACCAGGGTCATCAGCCCGCCGAGGATCGACAGGAACCAGAACGAGAGCGGCATCACGCTCCTGCCCGCCCGCTCGCTCGCGATCCATTGCAGGATGAAGCGCGAGCCGAACACGAGCTGCGCACCGATGCCGAACACCAGCCAGAAATCGAAGCGGGTGACGAACACGTCGTAGAAATAGGCCGGCAGGTCCTCGGCAAGCTGGATCAGCATCGGGTCACGGGCTCTTCGGGCTGTGCGGCATTTCCTCGGCCTTCGGAGCCGGGCGCCGCCGCCGGATCAGCCACCAGACTCCGGCGAGATCGAGGATGCCGACCCAGAGGCGGTCGAACATCCCGTAATTCGAGCGGCCGGTGAAGCGCGGCCTGTCCACCACGTCGCGGTGGACCACACCGAACCCCTCGCGGGTGACGAGGGCCGGCATGAAGCGGTGCAGGGCATCGAAATAGGGCAGCGCGAGATAGACCTCGCGGCGGAACAGCTTCAGCCCGCAGCCGGTGTCGCGGGTGGCGTCCTTGAGGATCCTGCCGCGCACGCCGTTGGCAATCCGCGACTGGAGCTGCTTCCAAGCCCCTTTTCGGCCGATCCGCTGGCCCTGCGCGAGGCCGACGCCCGGGCCGCCCTGGTCGAGGGCGGCGTAGAGGATCGGGATGAAGGACGGGTCGTTCTGGCCGTCCCCGTCGAGGGTGGCGATGACGGGCGCGCGGGCACGCAGGACGCCGCTGCGCACCGCTCCGCTCTGGCCGCCGCTGCGGTCGTGATGCACCACCCGGAGCCAGGGGGTCTTCGCTTGCAGCGCCCGCAGGGTCGGGAGGGTGGCGTCCGTCGAGCCGTCATCGACGTAGATGACCTCGAAGGGCTTAAGCTTGTCGCAGGCCTTGCCGATCTCGGCGACCAGGGTCTCGATGTTGCCGGCCTCGTTCTTCACCGGCACCACCACGCTGAGGCGCGGTGGCGGGGCGGCGGGATCCGTCGTCGTGCTCATGGTGTGCTGCCCGGCAGCGCGGCATAGGCCGAGACCCCGACCGGCTTGCCGCCATTGATGTTGAAGCCGTCCACCCGGCCGGCGGGGGCGATGGTCCGTCCGCCCTGCGCCGCCGCGAAGGCCGCCGCGAACCGGTCCTCGACCAGCACGAGGCGGCAGCCGCCCTGGCGCAGGAAGGCCGCCGCCTCGTGCTGGTCGAGGACCCGTTCCCGGCGGCCTCCGCGGCCGCCCACGGCGGACGGACCATGCGCCCCCCCCGGCAGGGTGGCCGGATTCACACCCAATGACGTCCAGCCG
>NZ_NKUI01000043.1 GCF_014845115.1 Methylorubrum zatmanii
GCCGCCGCCTCGGCCGGAGCCGCATCGAGCTGCTTGCGCTTGGCGAGCATCTCGTAGGCGCTCTCGGTGTCGACCGCCTCGTCGTATTTTCCGCGCAACGGACTCTGCTGGATGATCGCGGCGCGCTCGGCCGGCGTCAGCGGGCCCACCTTGCCCTGCGGCGGCGCGATCAGCGCCCGCTCCACCATGGAGGGCGTGCCCTTCGCCTCGAGGAAACTCACCAGCGCCTCGCCGACGGCGAGTTCGGTGATGGCCTTGCCCACGTCGAAGCCGGGGTTCTGGCGGAAGGTCTCGGCGGCGGCGCGCACGGCGCGCTGGTCGCGGGGGGTGAAGGCGCGCAGCGCGTGCTGCACCCGGTTGCCGAGCTGGCCGAGCACGGTCTCCGGCACGTCGAGGGGGTTCTGCGTCACGAAATAGACGCCGACGCCCTTGGACCGGATCAGGCGCACCACCTGCTCCACCGCGTCGAGCAGGGCTTTGGGCGCGTCGTTGAACAGGAGATGCGCCTCGTCGAAGAAGAACACGAGCTTCGGCTTGTCGAGGTCGCCGACCTCGGGAAGCTGCTCGAACAGCTCGGAGAGCATCCACAGCAGGAACGAGGCGTAGAGGCGCGGCCGCTGCATCAGCTTGTCGGCCGCCAGGATGTTGACGAAGCCCCTGCCCTCCCGGTCGGTGCGCATGAAGTCGGCGAGGTTCAGCGCCGGCTCGCCGAGGAACCGGTCCGCACCCTGATTCTCCAGCACCAGCAAGGCCCGCTGGATCGCGCCGATCGAGGCGCCGGAGATGTTGCCGTAGGTGCCCGAGAGCTCCTTGGCATTCTCCGACAGGAAGGTGAGCAGCGCGCGCAGATCCTTGAGGTCGATGACCGGCCACTGGTTCTCGTCGGCGACGCGGAAGGCGATGTTGAGCACGCCTTCCTGGATGTCGTTGAGTTCGAGGAGCCGCGCGAGCAGCAGCGGCCCCATCTCGGTCACGGTGCAGCGGATCGGATGGCCCTGCTCGCCGAACACGTCCCAGAACACCGTCGGGAAGCGGTCGGGTTCGTAGGCGATCCCGAGTTCCTCGGCGCGCTTGACGAAAGGCGGCTTGGCTTCGCCGGGGGCGGCGAGCCCCGAGAGGTCGCCCTTGATGTCGGCGGCGAAGACCGGCACGCCCGCGTTGGAAAAGCCCTCCGCCAGCACCTGGAGCGTCACGGTCTTGCCGGTGCCGGTGGCGCCGGCCACGAGGCCGTGCCGGTTGGCGAGCCGGAGGCTCAGCCGCTCGGGCTTCGGCTGCGGCCCGGTGCTCCGGCCCACCAGGATCGTTCCCTCGCTCGCCGCCACGCCCGTCATCGTGCCGCCCTTCCCTGAACCGTAACCGTGCTCAGATACAGGGTATGGCGCCCGGCCTGCCCGATCCAGGGCCCTCATCCGTGTGACCCTTGATTTCGCCGCCCCCGCGTCGGACAGACGAAAACCTGCCAGAGAGGAAGCGTTTTATGGAAGAGCTGATTGCCCGCGTCACCAACCGCACGGGCCTCGACGCGGCGACCGCCCAGACCGCCATCGGCCATATCCTCTCCTTCCTCCAGAAGGAGGGGCCGGCGGCCGAGGTGGGCCAGCTGATGGCGGCCCTGCCGGGCTCCGAGGCGGCCATCGCCGCGGCCAATGCCGGCGAGGGCGGCGGCGGATTGATGGGCATGCTCGGCGGCATGATGGGCGGCGGCGTGATGGCGCTCGGCCAGAAACTGATCTCGGCCGGCGTGCCGATGAACCAGATGCAGCCCCTCGGCCACGAGCTGTTCGCCTATGGCCGCGAGACGGCCGGCGAGGACGTGATGGGCCCGATCGTCGGCTCGATCCCCGGCCTGAGCCAGTTCGTCTGAGGCGTCAGCCTGCGCTAAGTCCTTCAGATCGTTAGCCGGGTTCGTTCGCCGGCTATGTCGCCGGCCTTGCGCGGGATCCCTCCCCGGCCCCGCGCAAGTCTCTGTTCCGGCACAAAGATTTCCGTCATAAAAGCGTGCGGCCTTCATGGTGTTGTCGCCGCATGAGAGGAGGCGCCGCGCCGCCTCGCCCGCGACGGGACCTGTCGACCATGCTGCCGAATTTCTCTCCCCGCGACGCGACGGCGGCGTGGAAGGCCGGCTGGGAGACCAAGGTGCAGGCGCCCTTCGCGCGCTTCCGCCAGACCTTCGAGGGTGGCGACCTGATGCTGCCGGGCGGCGCGCCGATCCTGCTGAAGGCCCGCGCCAAGCGGTCGCTGCTCGAACCGGGGCTCGATCCCAGCCTCGGTCGGATCGGCTCGCTCGAAGTGCGGCTCGCCACCACCAAATCCGAGATCCGCCGGGCGCAACGCCTGCGCTTCCGCGTGTTCTACGAGGAGATGTCGGCGGTTCCCACCGGCATGGCCGCGCTCAAGCGCCGGGACATCGACGCCTACGACGCGGTCTGCGACCATCTGCTGGTGATCGACCACGCCGCGACGGAGGCCAAGCCGTTCCGCAAGGCCCGGCCGAAGGTGGTCGGCACCTACCGGCTGCTGCGCCAGGAGCGGGCGGAGGCGCATTTCGGCTTCTACTCCTCCGGCGAATACGACCTCGCGCCCCTGCTGGAGCGCCATCCCGGCAAGCGCTTCCTCGAACTCGGCCGCTCCTGCGTGCTCAAGCCCTACCGCACCAAGCGGACGGTGGAGCTGCTGTGGCACGGCATCTGGACCTATGTGCTGCACCATCGCATCGACGCGATGCTGGGCTGCGCCAGCCTGGAGGGCACCGACCCGGACCGTCTGGCGCTCCCCTTGAGCTTCCTCCACCACCATGCCCGCGCCCCCGAGGCGTGGCGCGCCCGGGCGCTCCCGGAGCGCTACGTGGCGATGGATCGGTTGGCCAAGGAGGCGGTCGATCCGAAGGCGGCGCTGACGGCCTTGCCGCCGCTGATGAAGGGCTATCTCCGGGTCGGGGCGACATTCGGCGACGGCGCCGTGGTCGACCGTCAGTTCGGCACCACCGACGTGCTGGTGGTGCTTCCCGTCTCGGCGATCTCGGCCCGCTATATCGGCCATTTCGGCGCGGGTGCGGATCGGCACGCCGCCTGATCGCGACGGGTTGCGGAGAGGGGGCGGCCCGGCTCATGGCGGGTTCCCCCCGAACTGCCGCTCCGCCGTCCGAAGGTCATGACCGTCGTCCCCGCCCCCTCCCTCGATCGCGACCGTCTCTCCGCGATGGCCGCCGCGATCGCCTGCGTGGCGGTGGTCGGCACGGGGCTCGGACTGTCGATCCCGCTGCTGTCGCTGGAGATGGAGCGGATGGGCGCGTCGAGCGTCGTCATCGGCCTCAACACGGCGGTGGCGGGCTTCGCCGCGATCCTCACGGTGCCGTTCGTGCCGCGGCTCGCCGCCCGGATCGGTGTGGTGCGCCTGCTGATCCTGGCGATCGTGCTCGGCGGCCTGTGCCTCTCCGCGTTCAAGCTCCTGCCCCACCTCGCCCTGTGGTTCCCCTTACGCTTCGTCTTCTCGACAACCATGGGCGTGCTGTTCGTCCTCTCCGAGTACTGGATCAACGACGCCGCCCCGCCGGAGCGCCGCGGGCTGGTGATGGGGATCTACGCCACGGTGCTGGCGATCGGCTTCGCCATCGGGCCGACGCTGCTAACTGTCGTCGGCACGCAGGGGTTCGCGCCCTATCTCGCCGGCTCGGCCCTGTTCTTCCTCGGCCTGACGCCGCTGATCCTCGCCCGCAGCGTCTCGCCCGATCTCGGGCATGACGGGTCGGCCGGTATTCTCACCTATCTGCGCCTCGCGCCCCTGGCGGTGCTGGCCGCCGCCCTCTACGGCGCGGTCGAGGCGGGGGCCTTCGCCATCCTGCCGCTCTACGGCCTGCGCATCGGCCTCGACGCGCAGGTCTCCGCCGCGCTGGTGAGCGCCGTGGCGCTCGGCAACGTGCTGTTCCAGATTCCCGTGGGCCTCCTGGCCGACCGGGTGGACCGGCGTCTCGTACTGCTCGGCGCGAGCCTGGCCGGGGCGCTCGGCGCGGCCCTGATTCCCGCCGCCTCCGTCTCGCTGCCGCTGCTCTCCGCCCTGCTCTTCGCCTGGGGCGGCATCGCCGGCACGCTCTACACCGTCGGCCTCGCCCATCTCGGTGCCAGCCTGCGGGGGCCGGATCTGGCCGGGGCCAACGCCGCCTTCGTGATGCTCTACAATGCCGGTCTGATGCTCGGGCCGCCCCTCATCGGCGGCGGCATGGACCTTGAGCCGTCGCAGGGCTTCGCCGTCGCCCTCGCGCTGCTGTTCGTGGCCTATGCCGTGCCGGTGGTGCACAGCCTCGTCCGGGAGCGCGCGGCCTGAAGAGCGGGCCGCGCGGGGAACGGCATCGCCGGGTATCCGTTATCGGATCAAGCTGCACCGTTCTGCTCAGACCCGAAGGAGCCTGCCATGAGCCTCATCGGCCGCCTCGTCACCAAGATCCTCGGCACCGACGACCGCGTGGTCGCGCGCGACGACCGCAATGCCGGATCGAGCTCCCCGATCGGCCGCCTCGTCACGAAGATCCTGCGCAAATAGATCCTTCGGACGTCGCCCCGCCTTCCCCGCGCGTCATCGGACCGGTCGCCCTCCATGGGCGGCGCGGTCCGTTTCGGCGCCGGGGATCCTGCGGGTCGCGCTCTGACCGACCGGGCGTGGTTGGTTCGGGCGTGGTCGCTCTCAGCGCCCCGCCACGGCTTCCCGCACCACGGATTTGACGAGGGGCGATGCCGGCACGGTCGGACGCCAGAAATTGCCGCTCCGGCCGGCCTCGTAGCCGTATTGGTAGAGGCTGCGCATATAGCCGGTATCGAAGCCGCGGGCCGTCGTGGTCTGCGGCGCACGCTCGTCGATATAGGTGAGATTGAAGCCAATCCCGTTGCGGTGGGCGAAGGCATCGGTCGCGACCAGCGTCGCCCTGGAGCGGGCGCGGCTCGCCGTGGTGAAGGACTTCTCCACGATCGAGAGCGTGTTGTTCTTGGTGACGTCGAATTCCGGCTCCAACCGGCCGTTGATGACGACGTAGATGTCGGCCTTGCCGGCGCTGCGGAACCGCCCGTCGCGCACCAGGAAGGATTGCGGCAGGGTGAAGACCGGCGTCACCACCGAGCCGTCCACATGCATCTCCTGGAAGGCGCGACCCTCCGCTTGCACGTCGAGGAGTTGCGGCGGGAACACCGCCGGGATGCTGGCCGAGGCGGTCAGAACGTCGGTGAACAGCGAGACCGCGTTGGGGGCGCCGCTGGCGGCGATGGCGCCCATGTTCCAGATCACCGCGCGCTGGCTGTCGAGATTCGTGGTCACCACCAGCAGGCGCCGGCCCTTGGCATGCTCCTCGGCGATGGCCTGAAGCAGCTCGGGCGTGACGTAGCGGGCGATCAGGTTGCGCAGGCGCCCATCGCCGAACAGGCCGGAGCCGAACAGGACGTTGGCGATGCTCGGGCTCTGCACCAGCGATTCGGCGACGCCGCTGGTGTAGATGTCGGTCAGATAGCTGTCATAGCCCGGGCCGAGGAAGGCGAAGGGGGCGATCAGGGCCCCGGTGGAGACACCCGACACGATGGTGAAGTCGGGCCGCTTGCCAGAGGCGGTCCAGCCGTTGAGCACCCCCGCGCCGTAGGCGCCGTCCCCGCCGCCGCCGGACAGGGCGAGGTAGGTGAAGGCTTGGCGCTTCTTCTGCGGACCGGCCGTCATCGCCACGAAATCCGCGGCGGTGGCATCGGCATAGGCCCGGACGCCGACCATGCCCGGCACCGTGGCCGCTTCGGCCTCGGCCTCGGTGTAATTCGTGCGCGGAAGCGAGGAGCAGGCCGCTGCCTGCCCGGCCAGCGCCGCCGCGAGGAGCAGGCGCGACCAGCGGAAACCCTGTGACATCGGTATGACCTGAAAAGCCCGGACGCGTGCTCAAGCTTACACCAAACGAGCTTGGCCGTATTGCGTTCCCGCACGGCACCCCCGTTCGCGCCGCCGCTGATGCGGTCGGGCCACAGGCGTCAGGCGCGCCCTGATCGGAGGCTCGACTCGCGCCCCCGCCACGGCCGGAGGCTGGCGGTTCCAGCCCCGGTGTCGAACCGCCGCCAGGTCGGTTCCGCAGCCTACTCTCAAACTTGTCATATGTTTAGCGGACGAGTTCGCATTAGAATGCGCTGTTGAGATTCCGTCTGCGGTCCTGAGCTGCCCTTCCGTCGCTGCGATGCCGGCCCGGCCGAGCGCAGGTCCCAGAATTCAGGTCTCTTGAGTCGGCGAGCGCCCGGGAGCCGGGGGAGGATACGCGCCCATGCTGAGCGGATCGGCGATCCTGCGCCTTCTTCTCCTGATCGTGGCAGCAGCGGGCATCGCCGGCTTGGTCCAGCAGGTCTGGTTGAGGCGATCGGCGCAGGACACCGCCGCGCCGATCGCCGTGATCGCCCCGGCCAAGCCGGTGACGGAGCGCGCATCTCCTCCGCCGGCTCCGGTGCGGACCGTGAACCCGGCCGAATCCCCGTCGGTCCCCGTCGCCGATGAGCCTTCCCCGTCTCGGCCGGCAAAGCCAGCCCCGCCCGCATCCCCGCCTGTTCCCGCGCCGGTCGCAGAGGCGCCGCCCGTTGCCCCTGAGCGGGATCCGGTGGTCGAGGCGGAGGAGAACGCCCCCTCCGCGGCGGTCGCGCTGGTCGATCTCAATACGGCCTCACTCGCCGAGCTGAACGGATTGAAGGGCGGCGGCTCCATCGGACGGGCGATCATCCAGCACCGCCCCTACACCTCGGTCGAGCAGCTTCTGTCCAAGCGCGTCCTCAACCGCGCCACCTATCAGCGCATCAAGGATCAGGTGACGGTGCGCTGAAGCCGCCCTCGACCGGGGGGGCGAGCGGCGACATTCGGGCCCGAGCGAAACAAGCCTCCGGCTTTCAGGTTACCTCGCGGGACGCTCGACCCTGGCAGAGTGCGCGCGCAGGCCCTAAACAGGAGCGGACCTTTCCCGCAGCGAGGCCGAGGCCGATCCATGCAAACGACATCCGGCGCACCGATCCTCCGCCAGGATCTGGGCGTCGAGGAAACGACGGAATCCGACAACATCGTCCGCTGGGACGGTGAGCGGCTCTACGTCGAGCAGGACATCTACCACAACGGTCAGCTCGTCCACCGCAAGTACCGGCGCACCATCACCGAGCCGGTCGCCCGCGCCCTGCAGGCGGTCATCAAGCGCTCGCATCAGTGAGGGCTCCGGCGCTCGCCCTGCTGGCGGCGCTGGCCGCATCCGTCGCCGTCTCGCCCGCAACGGCGCAGGTGCGGGTCACCTTCGTCGCGCCCGAGCGCTACACGGATGCCGACAATCGCTTCGGCTCGGGGCTGTCGCTCCGGGCCGTCCTCGCCGAGATGCGCCGCCTGTTCGAGAGCCTGGGCGAGCGCGCCCTGGCGCCGGGCCAGAGCCTGGACATCGCGGTGCTCGACATCGACCTCGCCGGGATCGACCGGCCGAGCTTCAGCATGCCCCAGGGGCTGCGGGTGGTGACCGACATCACCCCGCCCCGTTTCCGCCTGCGCTACGCGCTGAAGCAGCGCGGCCGCACCCTGCTCGCGGCGGAGGAGACCGTCAGCGACATCAACTTCCTGCTGCGCTCCAACCGCCTGTCCTCCGGGCAGCCCTTCTTCTACGAGCGGGAGGTGCTGCGGGATTGGTTCCGCGACCGCATCGTCGAGCGCCGGCCGCCGCGCGGCTGATCCATCGTCACAGGGACGACGCCTCGATCTGTCATCCCGGCGCGGTCACGGGCCGGGTCACCTCCCACGCGGATATGCGGATCGTCCTCGTCGCCAACGCCGCGTCCGGCTCCTTCGCCGACGGCCTCACCCCGGCCGCGATCCGTGAGCGGCTGGCGGCGGCCGGTTTCGATCTCGCCCCCGAGCCGGAGGAAAGCCTTCCCCTGCCCGAGCGGCTGCGGGCCGCCGCAAGCGTGGACGAGGTCGAGGCCGTCGTGGTGGCCGGCGGGGACGGCACGCTCAACTGCGCCGCCGGCATCCTGGCCGGCACCGGGCGGGCGCTCGGCATCCTGCCGCTCGGCACCCTGAACCTGCTCGCCAAGGATCTCGGGATCCCCCTCGATCTCGACCGGGCGATCGCCGTGCTGAGGGACGGCCGGCGCCACGCCGTCGATGTCGGCCGCGTCAACGGCCATGTCTTCCTCATCAATTCGGTGCTCGGCATGCCTGCCCGCATGGTCCGTCACCGCGAGGCCCTGCGCGGTGGCCCGCTCGGACCGTTGGGCCTGCTGCGGCTCGCCGCCGTGGCCCTGCGCCATCTCGGCCCCTATCCGCGCCTCCCGGCCTCGGTCTCCGTCGGCGGCCAGAGGCGGCGGATCCGGTTTCGCCTGCTCGCCGTCGTCAACAACGACTACGCCGAGGCGCCGGGAAGGATTCTGGAGCGGAGCCAGGTCGATGGCGGCGGGTTGACACTCTACATCGCCCGCCGGCTCTCCCCCTGGCGTCTCGCGCGGTTGGCGCTCGGCTTCGGCCTGGGGCGCTGGCGCGACCTGCCGGACCTGGAGCGCTGCGGTGCGACCCGCTTCGCCGTGTCGGCCGGGCGGCGCGCAGTGCGGGTGATGAACGATGGAGAGATCCGCTTGATCGCCCCGCCCCTGCGCTACCGGCTGATGCCCCGTGCCCTGACCGTGATCGTGCCGGAGCCGGGCCGGTGAGGCGGCTCGCCCACATCTCCGACCTGCATTTCGGGCGCACCGATCCGGCGGTGGTCGAGGGGCTGGTGGCCGAACTGAACCGCGCGCCGCCGGACCTGATCGTCGCCTCGGGCGACTTCACCATGCGGGCCCGGCGCAGGGAATATGCGGAGGCGCGGGCCTTCCTCGACCGCCTCGCCGCACCCTGGATCGCGGTGCCGGGCAACCACGACATCGCCTATTTCAAGCTCTTCACCCGCTTCTTCCATCCGTTCCGGCGCTATCGCCGCTTCATCGCGCAGGACACGGAGCCGACCTTTCTCGACGACGAGATCGCGGTGATCTGCCTCAACACCGTGCGGACCTGGGCGCCGGAAACGGATTGGTCGCAAGGCAAGATCACCCGGACGCAGATCGCCCGCACCGAGGAGCGGCTGGCCGCCGTGCCGCCGCAGGTCTTCCGGATCGTGGTGGGCCATCACCCGTTCATGCCGCCGCCCTGGGATGCGGAGGCCCGTCTCGTCGGCCGGGCCGACGAGGCCCTCGACGCCTTCCGCCGCCACGGCGTCGGCCTGACCCTGGCGGGCCATCTCCACCGCCATTATGCCCGCTTCGCGGAAGCTCCGGCGACCGGCACCGAGCCCGATGCGGTCGCCGTCGACCGGGGCGTGGCGCGGGCGAGCGGCACGCGGCTGCTGGCGGTGCAGGCGGGCTCGGCCACCTCGACGCGGCTGCGCGGCAACGAGCCCAACGCCTATAACCGCATCGTCATCGCGGACGGGCAGGCGACCGTCACCGTCCGGATCTGGACCGGCGACGCCTTCGAGGATGCCCGGGAGGAGGAGGCCGCCCCGTCCGAAGCCCGGAGCGACGAGGCGGTGCCGGCCGCGCGCTGAGCGGCCGGCTCCTCTCCTCTGGCTACCTTCAGGGCTGGGCCGTCCGCCGCGCTCCGCCGCCCGCGAGGCTGACGGCGAAGGCCACCGCGAGGTTGAGGGCCAGAGCCACCACGCCGATGTTGAGATCCTGCACCGGCCCCGGCAGGCCGGGAAACAGCTTGGCCAGGGTGTAGCCGCCGAGCACGGTGACCGCGACCGTGGCGATGCCGGCGAGGATCCCCGCCATCGCGCCGGCGCGGGTCAGCGGGTTGTTCGGCAGCAGGCTGAAGAAGAAGGCCGGGAAGAGCTGCGTCACCACCGCGTAGCCGATCAGCAGGAGCTGTACGATGGTCTCGCCCCCGTGCAGGGTGAAGCCGACGCAGGCCAAAGCCAGCAAGGGCGCGACCCCCTTGGCGAGCCGGCCGGTGGAGGCATCGGTCGCGTTCGGAGCCAGCGGCCGGTAGAGGTTCTGGGCGATCAGGGTCGAGCCCGCGATCAGGATCATCGAGCCCGGCACCAGGGCCGTCAGCACGCCGGTGGCGCCGATCACGCCGACGAACCATGGCGGGAAGGTCTGCAAGGCGATTCTGAACAGCGACAGGTCGACATCCGGTCCCGTCAGCCCCGGCACTTGGAGCACGGCGGCGAAGCCCGCGAAGAACACGAACAGCAGCATCAGCTGGTAGAGCGGCAGGAACACCGCGTTGCGCCGGAACACCTTCGGGTCGCGGGCGGTGTAGATCGAGGCGAAGATGTGCGGGAACATCCAGCCGCCGAGCGCCGTGAGCAGGGTGGTCGAGGCGAACCATGTCGCGCTCTGCCCGCGATCCGGCAAAGCGAGGAAGCCGGGCTTGGCGGTGTCGATCGCCGCGAACATCGGGCCGATGCCGCCGTAATAGTGGTACGGCAGATAGAGCCCGAGGAAGAGCACCACGAACAGGATCATGAAATCCTTGAGCACGGCGGTCCAGGCCGAGCCGCGCACGCCGGAGACCATGACGTAGACCGTGAGCGTGCCGGCGCCGATCCAGATCGCGGTCGTCGGCGAGATCACGCCGTAGGAGGCGGTGGCGACGATGATGCCGAGCCCCTTGAGCTGCAGCACCATGTAGGGAATGAGCGCCACGATCCCGACCAGGGCGACCAGGATGCCGAGGCTGCGGCTCTCGTAGCGCGCGGCGAAATAATCGGGCTGCGAGAACAGGTTGCGCTCCTTGGCGAAGCGCCAGGCCGGCGGCAGGATCCAGTAGGAGATGACGTAGATCAGCGTCAGGTAGCAGAGGATGTAATAGGTCGGCCCGCCCTTGCCGTAGGCCCAGCCCGAGCCGCCGAGGAAGGTGAAGGTGGTGTAGATCTCGCCGGCCATCAGCAGGAAGACCAGCAGCGTGCCGAAGCCGCGCTTGCCGACGCTCCACTGCTCCATGTCCATGTCGTGCCCGGCCCGCGCCCGCAGGCCCAGTCCCAGGGCCACGACGACCGCGAGGGCGATGATCGGAAGCGCCGCGTTCATCGCTCCGTTCATGGCCCCTCCTCCGGCTCGCTATTGGCGGGATCGGTGAGGTAGATCAGCGCCATGATGCCTGAGGTCGCCACGGTGCAGCCGACGAGCCACGCCAGCAGCAGCGGCATGCCGAACACCAGGGGCTCGACCCGGTTGAGGAAGAAGGGCCCCGCCATCATCCCGAGGAAGGGCAGGAGCGCGAGCCAGCGGAGATGCCTCATGGCCGCGCCCTCCCCGGCTTCGGTTCGCTCGGCATCGTCCCTGGTCCGCTCATGCGCTTCCCGTCCGTTCGGCCGGGAGAGCATGGGGCAGATCGTCCGGCGGGGCGAGGGGATGAATTCCTCTTTTGCGCCTCATGCCCAAGGCGCCTCATGCCCAAGCCGGCGGAGCCCACCGGGATGGCGGATTTGGGCTTCGCTCAAACGCCGCGCGGTCTCATGCTGCTTCCGCGCGATCCCCGAGCAGGCCCGGCAGGGCGCGCAGGTTGAGGGGTTTGGGCAGGAAGTCATCGAACCCCGCGTCGAAGGCGGCGGCGACATCCTCGCGCCCGGTATTGGCGGTGAGCGCCACCAGGTGGAGCGGGGCGGCGCCGGTCTCTGCCTCGCGGGCGCGGATGCGGCGGGCGGTCTCCAGGCCGTCGAGGCCGGGCATGCGGATGTCGATCAGCGCCAGATCGAACGGTCCCTGAGTCTCGGACATGGCGAGGGCTTCGAGGCCGTCCCGGGCGAGGCTGACCCGCGCGCCGAGCCGTTCCAACGCCTTTGTGGCGAGCAGGGCGTTGATCGGATTGTCCTCCGCCAGCAGCACCCGCCGGCCCGGCGCGGCGGCCTCGCTCCGAAGCGGAGCGGATTCGGCCGAGGCCGGGCTTCCGGCGCTGTCGGAGCGCGGCTCCAGCAGGCGGTCGAACAGGGAGCGGGCCCGGACCGGCTTGATCAGGTAGCTGTCGAAGCCCGCCGCGCTCGGGGCGCCGAATTCGCGGCGGTCGAAGGGCGAGAGCAGAATCAGGCTGCAACGCACGCCGCTGCGCCCGGCCTCCGCCGCGAGCGCCCGCACCGGGCCGTCCCCCAGGCTGCGGTCGGCGATGAGCCCGTCGAAGCGAACCCCGGCCAGGGCATCGAGACCGGCCTCGACGCTGTCGACCAAAACCGCCGCCGCGCCCGAGCGGGTCAGCCGCCGGGCAAGGAATTGCGCCTGGAACGGCGAGGCCGCCACGATCAGGATCCTGCGCTGGGGCAGCGCCGGCTGCGGCGCGGGGGGCTGGGCCCCTTCCGCGACGGCGAGGGGCAGCACGACCCGGAAGGTCGAGCCGCGGCCGAGCGTCGAACGAGCGTCGATCGTCCCCTCCATCCGCTCCACGAGGCGGCGTGTGATGGCCAGCCCGAGGCCGGTGCCCTCGTGCCGCCGGCTGGCGCTGTCGTCGCCCTGCACGAATTCCTCGAACAGGAGCGGGATGCGGTCCTCCGGCATGCCCGGACCGGTATCCTCGATGGTGAGGACGAACCCCTCACCGGCGCGGGCGAGGCTGACGCCGACGCCGCCGGTCTGCGTGAACTTGATGGCGTTGCCGGCGAGGTTCAGCAGGATCTGCCGCACCCGGTCGGCGTCGCCGACCCGCAGGGTGGTCAGGTCGTCGGCGATGTCGAGGGCGATCTCCAGGCCCTTGTCCTGGGCCCGCGGCGCCAGCAGCTCGACCACGCCCTCGACCAGGGCGGCGACATCGAACGGCTCCGCCGCCAGATCGAGGCGGCCCGCCTCGATGCGGGAGAAATCGAGAATGCCATCGACGAGACCGAGCAGCGCCGTGCCGCTGGTCCGCAGCGCCTCGACGTAGGTGCGCTGCTCCGGGTCGAGCCGCGTCTCGAGCAGGAGGTCGCCCATGCCGAGGATGCCGTTGAGCGGCGTGCGCAATTCGTGGCTGACGGTGGCGAGGAAGCGGGATTTCGCGACGTTGGCGGCCTCCGCCCGGCTTCGGGCCTCGTCGAGCGACCGCACCGCCTCGACATGCTCGGTCACGTCCTTGCCTGCCCGCAGCCAGGTCGGGCCGTCCCGGTTCGCCGCCGCCGGCATCTCGACGAAGGAGAACCAGCGCGGAACCCCGTCCACCGGAACCAGCCGCTCCTCGACCACCCGCACCCCGTCGGGGCGCAGCTCGACCGTGCCGCGTTCGATCACCTCGGGCGTCAGCGTCGAGCCGATCAACTCCAGTGGACTCATGCCGAACAGGGCGGCGAAGCCCTCACTGGCGAAGACGATCCGTCCCTGCCCGTCCCGCTGCACCACCGCTTGGGTGGTGGCCTCCACGAGGACGCGGTAGCGCTCCTCGTTCTCGGCGATCTGCCAAAGCCGGTCCTGCAGCGCTTCGGCCCGGTCGGATTCGTGGATGAGGGGCTGGCGGCGGATCGATGCCAGGATCAGCGCTAGCATCGCCGCCGCCACGCCCAGGCTCGTCAGGGTCACCGCGAGGGTGGTCATCGGCTCAACACGCTCCCCGTCGCCGGACGGCCGGCTGTTCAGGGGGCGACGATGCCAGCCTTGCGTGAAGCGGCGCTTGAGAAAGGTGCTTAAGGGCGCGTGAGCGGGAACGGTCGCGTTTGCGCGTCGATCCGCAGCGCCCTCGGTCCGGCCGTCACAGCTCCGGAAACCGCTGCAGAAGGGTGTCCTTGTCGAGCCCGAGGGCGGCGGCCACCTCGGCCAGCGCCGCATCCTCCTCGCGGCCGATGCCCTCGTGATCGGCCACGTCGGCGGCGATGAGGAAGACGTTGCGGCGCTGCTCCTCCGGCCGGTCGGCGATGGCGGCGATCCGCACGAGGTTTTCCGCGCGGCCGGCGCGGGTGCGGGCGCGACCGAGTCCCTCGTAGAGGGCGTGTTCCAGCATCAGGCTGTCATAGCCCTTTTCCAGGATCGGGTTCGCCCGCATTCCCTCCAACGCCGTCTCGAATTCCTCGGTCATCAGCTCGCCGTCGGCGACGGCGACGTTGGCGCAGGCCGAGACCGCCGCCTGCATCAGCGCCTCGTCGCCGGCATAGGCCTTGAGCGTGAAGCGAAACCGCTCGACCGCGTCGTGAAGGAAGCCCATTCTCACCAAAAACCCTGCCGCCGACCCCCGACAACGGGGGTGCCGCTCAAACGATCCGCGCGCTCTCGCGCACCCGCGCCTCGGCGGCCTCGATCGCCTCCGGGGTGCCGACATGGAGCCATTGCCCGTCCAGGCGCAGGCCCCGCAGGCGGTCGCGCTTCACGGCCCGGTCGAACAGCAGGGTCAGGGAGAACGGCCCCTCCGGCGTGTCGGCGAACAGCTCCGGCTTCAGGATGGCCACGCCGGCATAGATGAAGGGCGCGACCTCGCGCTCGCCGCGCCAGTGGAGGCGGCCGTCCGATTCCATGAAGAAGTCGCCGGCCCCGTCATAGCCGAGGCTCGTGGCGGTGGGGGCGACGAGGAGCAGGATGTCCGTGGTCTCCGGGTCCCAGGCCTCGATCAGCCGGTTCAGGTTCGGCCGCGGCCCTTCCAGCCAGAAGGAATCCGAGTTGAACACCACGAAGGGCTCGCCCGCGAACCGGTCGAGCGCCTTCTTCACGCCGCCGCCGGTCTCCAGCAGCGCGTCCCGTTCGTCGGAGAGGACGATCCGCGGCAGCCCGGTGCGGCGAGCGAGATGGCCCTCCATCAGGTCGGCGAGCCAGTGGACGTTGACCACCGCCGTCTCGATGCCGCCCTCCGCCGCCCGGTCGAGGGCGTGATCGATCAGCGCCTTGCCGGCGACCTCGACGAGGGGCTTCGGCAGCGTCGCCGTGACCGGGCGCATGCGCTTGCCCAGCCCCGCCGCGAGCACGAAGGCGCGGGTGATGGTGTTCGGGATCTGCTCGTCGCTCATGACGCGTTCGCGGGCCGGTTCGCAGGGAGGCTTCGATAGGGCTTCGACGGGATTGTCAGGGGGCGGCGGGGCCGGTCTCCGGCCGGGGCGCGACGAGGTTCGGCAGGTGGGTCTCGTGCCACGCCCGCAGGCCCGCCAGGGCGGGATGGGCGAGGTTGCGGGCGAGATAACCCTCGATGCGCGGCAGATGGGCGAGGTAGCCCGGCTTGCCGTCGCGCCTGTCGAGCCGGGCGAAGATGCCGAGGATCTTGGTGGCGCGCTGCGCCGCCAGCACCGCGTAGGAGCGGGCGAAGGCCTGCATGTCGAAGCCGATGTCGCGGGCGCGGCGCTCGCGGATGTAGAGGCCGAGCAGGCGCAATTCGAAATCGGCGCTGGCATTCACCCGCGCATCCTGCAGCAGCGAGGCGACGTCGTAGGCCGGATGGCCCATCACCGCGTCCTGGAAATCGATCACGCCGACCCGCTCCAGCCCGGTCCGCTCGGGCAGCCAGATCAGGTTGGGCGAATGGTAGTCGCGCAGGCACCAGGTGGTTGGTTCGGCGAGGAGCCCCTTCAGCGCCTCGGTCCAGAGGTCGAGGAAGGCTGTGCGCGCCTCCGGTGCCAGGGTCGTGCCGCGGATCGCCGGGGCATACCATTCGGGCATCAGTTCCGCCTCGAACAGCAGCGCCTCGAGGTCGTAGGGCGGGATGACGTGCTCGATCCCCTCGCTCACCGGCACGGCGGCGGGCAAATCGGTGGCGTGCAGCTTGGCGAGCAGCCGCACCGCCTCGGCATAGCGCTCGGGCCGCGGCGCGCCGTTCTCGACCACCGGCTCGGAGCCCAGATCCTCCAGGATCAGCAGGCCGGCATCGAGGTTCTCGCCGAGGATCCGGGGCGCCGACACGCCGATGGCCCGCAGCGCCCGGTCCATGCCGACGAAGGCATGGATGCTCTCGGCGAGCTTGACGATGGCGCTGTAGGGCTTCCCGTCGCGCACCGGCGGCCCGTCGGGGCGCGGCGGCGCGATCATCAGCACGGCGGTCTCCCCCCCCGGCTTGACCAAGCGTTCATAGGCGCGGGACGAGGCGTCGCCCTGCATCAGCACCCGGTCGGCCTCGTCCCAGCCGCTGCGGGCGAGCAGCCCCCGGATGGCGCGGGCCCGTTCGAGGCGCTCGCGCATGTCGCCGGTGCCGTCGATCCGCACGAGGCGGGCCTCCTCGCCATACTCCGCCCGCAGGGACAGCTCGACGGTGAGCGTCGGGTTGTCCCGCCGGCCGAGGCGCTCGGGCCATTCGACCAGGGTGATCGCCGTCTCGGACAATTCGTCGAAGCCGAGTTCCACCAATTCGTCCGGGCCGCGCAGGCGGTAGAGATCGGCGTGGATCACCGTGCGGCCGCTTCCGGTCTCGTAGGGCTGCATCAGGGTGAAGGTCGGGCTCGGCACCTCCAGGGCGGGGTCGCGGGCGAGTTCCCGGATCATGGCGCGGGCCAGCGTGGTCTTGCCCGCGCCGAGGCCGCCGAACAGGGCCACGAGGTCGCCGGGCCTGAGGAAGCTCGCGAGGAAGGCCGCCATGTCCTCGGTGGCGCCCTCCTCGGGCAGCAGCACCTCCCAGGCCGTCCGCCGCGGCGCGGATGGCGGGGGAGCCTCTCCCGGCGGTGAGCCGGGCTGCGGGCTTCCCGCCGTGCCGTCCGGTTCCTCGCTCAACGCCCCAACCCTCCGCACAACCCGTCCCCCGGCCGCCCCGAGGGAGCCGCCATCATCCTAGCGGGGGATGTTTAACCATTTCCGGCATCCGGGGTGAGCCCCCCGGTCCGGGGCGTCGGCTTCCCGTGCCGGCTATTCGGCGGCGTCGAGATTGGCGGCGGCCGGGCGGGCCGCGATCCGCGCCGCCGCGCCGGGCGCCCCCCGGACGCCCTCGCCCGGCTGGCCGGTGCCCGGCAGCCGCCCGTCGCCGGGGGGCGGTTCGACCGGGAACAGGCAGGTGACGCAGGTGCCCCGGCCCGCCGCCGAGTCGATCTCGACCCGGCCCCCGTGCAGTTCCACGAAGGAGCGCACGATGGAGAGGCCGAGGCCGACGCCGCGATGCTTGGTGCCCAGGGTGTTGCTCTCGAAGCGGTCGAATACCCGGTCGATGACCTCGGGGGCGATGCCCCGGCCGCGATCGACCACCGTGAGCCGCAGTTCGGCACCCTCGCGCCGGGCCTCGACCCGGACCTGCTGGCCGGGTTCGGAGAAGCCGACCGCGTTGGAGAGCAGGTTGAACAGGATCTGGCGCACCCGCTTGCCGTCGGCGAACACGCTGCCGATGTCCTCCGGCACGTCGAGATCGAGGCCGATATCCGATTCCGCCAGCCGGTCCTCGATGCCGCGGGCGGCGGCCTCGACGGTGGCGCGCACGTCGATGGTCTCGCGCTGGAGTTCGAGCGAGCCGGCATCGATCGAGGCGAGGTCGAGGATGTCGTTGATGATCACGAGCAGCGCCGCCGACGAGCGCATGATGTGCTCGGAATATTCGCGCTGGCGCTCGTTCAGGGCGCCGACCGTCTCGTCGCCGAGGAGCTGGGTGAAGCCGATGATGTTGGTGAGCGGCGAGCGCAGCTCGTAGGAGACGTGGTGGACGAAGGTGTCACGCAGCTGCGAGGCGCGCTCCAGGGCGTCGTTCTTCTCGGTGAGCGCCCGCTCGACATTGGCGCTCGCGGTCACGTCGATGAAGGTGAGCAGCGTGGCGCCGAGCGGCAGCGGCTGGGCCGAGCAGTCGAGCACCGTGCCGTCGCTCATGTCGAGGCGGCAGGCATGGCCGCTGCGGGTCTCGTTGAGGCCGGTGACCGCTTGGCGGATGCCGGCCCAGGGGCTCTGGTCCGGGGTGAGCGCCCGGCAGGCGGCGATGACCGCATCGGCATGCGGCCGGCCGGCCAAGGTGGCCGGGTCGAGGCGCCAAGTGACGGCGAAGGCGCGGTTGGCCACGGTCAGGCGCCCATCGGCGGCGAACACCGCAACCGGCTCCTTCAGGGCCTCCAGAGTCTCGGCCTGCTCCTTCATCAGCGCGTCATAGCGCGAGGCGAGCTTCATGCTCTCCGAGACGTCGTGGTAAAGATAGGTCAGGCCGCCCTGCGGGTTGGGATCGGCGACGACGCGCAAAGCCCGGCCATCGGGCAGGTACCAGGGCGTGTCCGTTGCCTCGACGGCGTGGTAGGCGGCCAGGATATCGGCCTTCCACGAGCGGAAATCGGCCTGTTCCGGCAGCTTGCGGGCGGCGCGCAGGCGGTCGAGGATCTCCCCGTCGAGGGGGCGGCTTTCGAGGAAGGCGGGGTCGAGATCCCACAGGCGCTGATAGGCGGCGTTGTGGAAGATCAGGCGCTGGCGCGCATCGAACATCGCCACCGCAGTCGGCAGTTGGTCGAGGGTGCGCACATTGGCATCCATCTGCCGCTGCAGGTCGGCCCGCACGCTTTCCAGTTCCGAGACGTCGACGGCGATGCCGACCCGGCCGGTTTCGAGGGCGGTCTCGGTCACGTCGAGGGTGCGGCGCGCGCCCGCCACCACCGCCGAGAGGCGCAAGGGATGGGCGGCGAAGCCCGGCCGGCTCGCCTGCCTGGCGATCTGCTCGCGGGCGGCCCGGTCGAGCAGCTCCAGGCCTTGGTTCAGCACCGCCTCGCGGCTCTGTGCGTCGACGGCGGCGGCGTAGGCGAGGTTGACGAAGGCGAGCGCCCCGTCCGTTCCCCGTTGCCAGACCGGTTGCGGAAGCGCGTCGAGGAGCCCGGCCAGGGCGGAGAGGCCGCGCTTGGCCTCCTCCAGCTTGCCGCGCAGCTCGATCAGTTCGCGGCGCTCCTCCGTCGTCTCGCGCAGGCGCAGCAGCGCCCGCCCGCTCACGGCCTGCCCCTGGGCCTCGACGAAGCGTCCGGCGAGGCTGCGCAGGTTCATCCGGAAGCCGGTCCCGCGCTCGCGCAAGGTGGCGACGGCGGCGTCGAGGAGCTGCGCATCCTGCGCCGTCAGCCAAGTTTCGAAGGCGAGCAGGCGCCGGGCAGGGCCCTGGCCCCCCCGCGGGTCCTGGCGTGGATCCTGAAGGGCGGAGTTCAGGCCCCGGCCGTCCTGGTGCCGGCCATCCTGGCTTCTCAGGTCCTGGGCGAAACCCACATCGCCGATGACCGCCGGGTCGCCGCGCCCGGCCCAGGTGACGAGAACCTGGCGCTCGGAATGAAGCAGCATCTCGGACCGGTCGTGCGCGCCGCCGAGCTGGGTCAGCTCGTCCAGAAGCAGGCGCTCCTTGCGCATCCAGCCGACGCGCTCGCGCAGATGGACCAGCGACAGGATGGTCGCGAACAGGATCAGGCCGAGGATGACGGCGAGGCCGGCAACGTTGTGCGTGTGCATCGGTCCCAGCATCGGCCCCATCTCGGCGGACGGATCGCCCGCAGCGGCCGCTGCAACCGGCGCCACGGCGACGAGGACGCCGACGCGCGACAGGACGCGCGCCGCCCGTTCCAGACCCATGTCCCGCCCCCACCCCAAACCCGGTCTTCCGCGGGCACGGGCCCCGTCGCCGGCCCATGCCCTGAGAAGATGTCCTGGGAAAATTTTCGCTCGATACCGGGCGAGCGCCGACGCTCGCGATCGGCATGGGCCGTCGCGCCGGGGCACCTGCTCCGAAGATTCGATTCACTGTAACGCGGGGTCGATTCCGGCTGGAAGCGCCTTTGTGGCCGGAAGTCCGCCAGCCCTGCATTCCGGCGGCGTACACAGCACAAAAGCAACACTGCCCGATTGCGCCCTTGACGGCGGAGGCGAAATCGCGTGCGGGCCGCCTCGCCGGTTTCGCACGGCAAAAAAAGAGCCCGGCCATGGGCCGGGCTCAAGGATGTGTCGGTTCCGGAACCCGCCCCGCGAGGGGGCGGGCAGCCTATCAGTAGCGGTAATGCTCGGGCTTGAACGGGCCGGTCTGCGGCACGCCGATATAGGCGGCCTGATCGGGGCGGAGCTTGGAGAGCTTCACGCCGATCTTCTCGAGGTGCAGGGCCGCGACCTTCTCGTCGAGGGTCTTGGGCAGGGTGTAGACCTGCTTCTCGTACTTGCCGGGGTTGGTCCAGAGCTCGATCTGGGCCAGCGTCTGGTTGGTGAAGGAGGCCGACATCACGAAGGACGGGTGGCCGGTGGCGTTGCCGAGGTTCACCAGACGACCCTCCGACAGGAGGATGATGCGGTGGCCGTCGGCGAACTCGATCTCGTCGACCTGCGGCTTGATGTTCTGCCACTTGAGGTTCTTCAGGCCGGCGACCTGAATCTCGTTGTCGAAGTGGCCGATGTTGCACACGATGGCGCGGTCCTTCATCGCCCGCATGTGCTCGATCGTGATGATGTCCTTGTTGCCCGTGGCGGTCACGAAGATGTCGGCGCGCGGCGCGGCCTCCTCCATGGTGACGACCTCGTAGCCCTCCATCGCCGCCTGCAGGGCGCAGATCGGGTCGATCTCGGAGACCATCACGCGGCAGCCGGCGTTACGGAGCGAAGCGGCCGAGCCCTTGCCCACGTCGCCGAAGCCCGCGACCATGGCGACCTTGCCGGCCATCATCACGTCGGTGCCGCGACGGATGCCGTCGACCAGCGACTCCTTGCAGCCGTAGAGGTTGTCGAACTTCGACTTGGTGACCGAGTCGTTCACGTTGATCGCCGGGAAGAGCAGCTTGCCCTCCTTGGCGAGGTTGTAGAGGCGGTGAACGCCGGTGGTGGTCTCCTCGGAGACACCCTTGATCGAGTCGGCGAGACCGGCGAACCAGCCCTTCGGCTTCTCGGCGAGCTTCTTCTTCAGGAGCGCGAAGAAGATCTCCTCCTCCTCCGATTCCGGCTTGTCGAGGAAGGCGGTGTCGCCGTTCTCGGCGCGCAGGCCGAGATGGACGAACATGGTGGCATCGCCGCCGTCGTCGAGGATCATGTTCGGCATGCCGCCGTCATGCCAGTCGAACAGCTTCGAGGTGTAGTCCCAGTACTCGGTCAGCGTCTCGCCCTTGACGGCGAAAACCGGGATGCCGGCGGCGGCGATGGCGGCGGCGGCGTGGTCCTGGGTCGAGTAGATGTTGCAGGAGACCCAGCGGATGTCGGCGCCGAGTGCCTTCAGGGTCTCGATCAGCACCGCCGTCTGGATCGTCATGTGCAGCGAGCCGGCGATCTTGGCGCCCTTGAGCGGCTGCGACGGGCCGTATTCGGCGCGGGTCGCCATCAGGCCGGGCATCTCGGTCTCGGCGATCGAGATCTCCTTGCGGCCGTACTCGGCCAGCCCGATGTCGCGGACGATGTAATCGTTGGCAGCTGCCATCTCGGTATCCTTCTCAGTCGTGGCCCGCGCGAAACGACGCGCCGGCCCGGCGCATCGGCCGGTTCGCCCGGCCGGGTCGGCCATCCCTGTAGCAGGGCTCGATCTAGGGAGCAATCAAGACATAAAGATGTCTTTATGCGTTTAATTCCAGGCTGGCGGGCGCTACGCCGGTTCCTCCCGCAGCTGCCGCCGGATGATCTTGCCGCTGGTCGTCATCGGGAGGCTGTCGCGGAAGGCGAGCGCGCGGGGCACCTCGTGACCGGAGAGACGGGCCTTGGCGAAGGCGAGGATCTCGGCGGCGAGGGCGTCGGAGGGCGAAAACTCCGGACGCAGGACGATGAAGGCCTTCACGATCTCGGTGCGCAGCGGGTCCGGCGCGCCCACGGCGGCGGCGAGCGCCACCGCCGGATGGGCCGACAGGCAGGCCTCGATCTCCGCCGGGCCGATCCGGTAGGCCGCCGAGGTGATGAGGTCGTCCTCGCGGCCGACGAAGCGGACGAAGCCCTCGGCGTCGCGCCGCGCCCGGTCGCCGGTCATCCACCAGCCGTCGCGAAACTTCCCCGCCGTCGCCTCCGGCTGGTTCCAGTAGCCGAGGAACATCACCGGATCGGGGGCGCGCACGGCGATCTCGCCGATCTCGTCCGTGTCCGTCTCGGTCCCGTCCTCGCGCAGGATCGCGACGCGGTGACCCGGCACCGGCTTCCCCGTCGCGCCGGCCCGCGCCACGCCGACCTTCGCGCAGGAGGCCAGTACGAGGTTGCACTCGGTCTGCCCGTAAGCCTCGCCGATGGTGAGGCCGAGGGCCTCCTGCGCCCAGAGGAAGGTCTCGGCGCCGAGCGCCTCCCCGGCCGAGGCGATGTTGCGCAGGGCGGACAGGTCGAAGCGGTCGCGCGGAGCGGCCACCCCGCGCAGCATCCTGAGCGCCGTCGGCGGCAGGAAGGCGTGGGTCACGCGGAGATCGGCCATCAGCCGGAACGCCCGCTCCGGCTCGAACCGGCCGGAGGCCTGCGCCACCACCGGCATGCCGAGGCGCAAGGACGGCAACAGCACGTTGAGCAGGCCGCCGGCCCAGGCCCAGTCGGCGGGTGTCCACATCAGCCCGGTCCCCTCGGGGGGGAAGCCGTGCATCAGGGTCCAGCCCGGCAGGTGGCCGAGTACGACGCGGTGGCCGTGCAGCGCCCCCTTGGCGAGGCCGGTCGTGCCGGAGGTGTAGATCATCAGCGCCGGATCGTCCGGCCCGCTCGCCCGCGTTTCGAATTCCTCCGAAGCCGAGGCGAGGGCGTCGGCGAAATCCTCCGCCGGCCCCGAAGCGCCGTCGACCGACAGGATCGTCACGAGATCCGGCAGGTCGGGGCGCAGCCGTTCGAGCTTGGCCAACCCGCCGGCATCGGTGACGATGGCCCGCGCCCCGGAATCAGTGAGGCGGTGGCGCAGGGCCGCCTCGCCGAACAGGCCGGCCAGCGGCAGGGCGATCGCTCCCAGGCGATAGGCGGCGAAATGGGTGACCACCACCGCCGCCGATTGCGGCAGCAGCAGCGCGACCCGGTCGCCCGGTTCGATGCCGCGGGCGGCCAGGGCGGCGGCGAGCCGCAGCGAATCGGCCCGCAGCCGGCCATAACTGACCGGCTCCGGCCGGTCGTCGGGCCCGAGCACGAGGAGTGCCGTGCGGTCGGGTTCGCTCAGCGCCCAACGGTCGCAGACATCCACCGCGATATTGGTGCGCGCGGGGATCTCCCAGCGGAAATCCGCGACGAGCGTCTCATAGGTGTCGGCCGCTTCCAGCACGGCATCGTCCTCGAACCTGGTGCGGGCGCCCCCGCATCCGCGTGAGGGGCGCCCGCCGTCGGACTCTCTCGGGGCTTACTCTTGCTCCTGCCGCTGCGGGAAGCCGCCGCGGAAGGCGAAGTCGGTGACCGGGCGGCGGGCATTCGGGCGCTCCTTCGCGCGCTGCTCCTCGGTCAGCTCCGCCCAGGGCGTGGCGCGGCCGACTGCGTAGGCTGCCTCGACCCGGTGGTGCTCGGGCACGTTCAGGGTCGGGCCGGCGCGCTCGTGATCGAATCCGCCCATGCCGTGGACATGCCAACCCTGCCGGTTGGCCTGGAGCGCGAAGGCGAGCGAGGCCGCCCCGGCATCGAGAGTGTGGCTGTAGGACGGCTTCAGCTCATCGCCGACCTTCATCCGGCTGTTCGACACGAGGAACACCAGGGCGCCGGTATCCTTGGCCCATTTCTGGTTGCCCGGCACGAGCAGGCCGAGAAAGCTGTCCCATTCCGGCGTGTCGCGCAGGGCGTAGAGGAAGCGCCAGGGCTGCGAGTTGTAGGCCGAGGGCGACCAGCGGGCCGCCTCGAACATCCGCAGCAATTCCGCTTCCGGCACCGCCTCCCCGGTGAAGGCACGGGGCGACCAGCGCTCCAGGAAGAGCGGATCGATGGCGTGGTCGTGGGTGCGCGTGGTCGGGCGGGTCGTCTCGTTGGTCACCGGGGCCGGTCTCCAGGGCGTCGGTCAGTGGTGCGGTGCACGGTATGGCAGTGCACAAGAGCGGGCTAGGGGGCAGCGTTGCCGCAACGGCTCCGGCGCGCGACATGAGGGGTGATATCTGCAAGAGATGAGGGGAAGCCCGGTGAGCGTGCCCGATCGACACTCCCTTCTGCTGCGCGAGGATCGCGACGGCGTCGCCACCCTGACGCTCAACCGGCCGAAGGCCCGCAACGCCCTCTCCTTCGCCCTGCTCAATGCCTTACGCGACGCCCTTGCCGCGTTGGGTGAGGACGAGAGCGTCCGCGCCGTCGTGCTGGCGGGGGCGGGGCCGGCCTTCTGTGCCGGCCACGACCTCAAGGAGATGACCGGCTACCGGGCGGAGAGCGATCGCGGCGCCGCGAAGTTCGAGGAGCTGTTCGGGCTGTGCTCGGGCGTGATGATGGCGATCCCCGCCCTGCCCCAGCCGGTGATCGCGGCGGTGGAGGGCGTCGCGACCGCGGCGGGATGCCAGCTCGTGGCCTCATGCGACCTCGCGGTGGCCGGCGCGGAGGCCCGCTTCGCCACGCCGGGGGTGCAGATCGGCCTGTTCTGCTCCACCCCGATGGTGGCGCTCTCGCGCAACCTCTCCCGCAAGGCGGCGATGCGGATGCTGCTCACCGCCGAGATGGCCGATGCGCAGGAGGCCCGGCGTCTCGGCCTCGTCAACGACGTGGTGGAGGCGGGCGGCGCGCTCGCGGCCGCGCAGGCGCTGGCGGCGGGCATCGCCGGCCGCAGCGCCTATACCGTGCGGGTCGGCAAGCGGACCTTCTACGAGCAACTGGAGATGCCGCTGGCCGAGGCCTACGCCCAGGCCGGCCGGGTGATGACGCAGAACATGCTGGCGCGGGCGGCGGAAGAGGGGATCGACGCCTTCCTCAACCGGAAGGCGCGCTGAAACCGCGAACCGATTCACGGCCCGCGCATTGCCTCCCCGCCGCCTCGAAGCCGACACAGGTTCGCGCGAACCAGCCCCATGCTCCTGCGACGCCCTCCTCCGCTCACCGCCGATGCCGGCCAGAACGCCCGAAAGATCGTGAGCTGGAACCTGCTGCGCCGGACCGGCGCGGCGGTCGATTGCCTCGTGGATCTGATCGAGCGGGAGCGGCCCGATCTCCTGCTGATGCAGGAGGCGACCCAGGAGATCGCGGCGCTGACGGAGCGGGTCGGCGGCGTTTTCGCCCGGGCGCCGCTGCCGGGGCGCATCCACGGGCCGGCGATGTGGAGCCCGACGCCCTGGGAGAAGCCGCCCGAGATCGTCGCCCTGCCGTCCGGCGTGCTGATCGACCGGGTCTGCCAAGTGCTCGATTGCGGCGATTTCGGCGTGGCCAACGTGCATCTCTCGCACGGGCAGGTGCTCAACCGCCGCCAGCTCCGGCGGATCGCGCTGCACCTGCCGCAGCGCGCGGCGGTGCTCGGCGATTACAACATCGTCGGCCCCGCCCTGCTGCCGGGCTTTCGCGATGTCGGCCCCCGGCGGCCGACCCATGCCATGGTGGATGTGCTGCCCCTGCGGCTCGACCGCTGCCTCGTGCGCGGGCTGGTTTGTCACGAGCGGGCGGTGCTGCCCCGCGGCCTGTCCGACCACCACCCCATCGTGGTGCGGCTGTCGCCGGCGCCGGAGGGAGCCGCGACAATGGGCCGGCTCAGAGGTATGGCAGAAGCAGTCGGACGGCTGCGTCGCGCAGGCGCATCGGGAACGGGCGGGCGTCGAGGTCGGCCTGTGTCAGGCGCCGCTGCCGCTTCGCCGAAATGAAGGTTTCGAGCGCCCGGGCGAGGCGGATGTCGTAGACCTCGACATTCAGTTCGAAGTTCAGGCGAAAGCTGCGCGAATCCCAGTTGGCGCTGCCGACGAAGCACCATTGGCCGTCCACCACCATGGCCTTCGAGTGATCGAAGGGCGGGTCGTCGGTCCAGATCCGCACGCCGTTCCGCAGGAGCGGGTCGATATGCGCGCGGGTCGCCCAATCGACGAAACGATGGTCGCTCTTGCAGGGGATGACGACATCGACCTCTATGCCCCGGGTCGCCGCGAGGCAGAGCGCGTTCACCACGAGGTCGTTGGGCAGGAAATAGGGCGTCGCCAGCCGGATCGAACTCCTCGCGCAGGTGATGGCCTGGAGGATCACCGTGGCGATCTTCTCGATGTCGGCGTCGGGCCCGGAGGTGACCACCCGGGCGGTGACGTCCCCGGCGGGCGCCAGCGGCGGCAGCCACGCCTCGCCATCCAGTTCCTCGCCATCGACGAACAGCCAGTCGGCGATGAAGGCCTGGGTCAGGTGCTCGACCACCGGCCCCTCGAGGCGGAAATGGGTGTCGCGGATCGGGAAGGCCGGCCGCTCCGCGACGCGGTTGCCGTCGGAGATGTTGACGCCGCCGGTGAAGGCGGTGCGCCCGTCGACGATCAGCAGCTTCTTATGGCTGCGCAGGTTCAGGAACGGCATCCGCCAGGGCAGCGCCGAATGCATGAACAGCCCGGCCGGCACCCCGAGCCGGCGCAGGCGCCGCCACGCGGCGGGGAAGAAGTAGCCGCTGCCGATGCCGTCGAGGATGACGCGGACCTCGGCCCCCCTCTCCTGCGCCGCCCGCAGCGCCTCGCAGAAGGCCCGGCCGGTGGCGTCGTCGCGGAAGATGTAGCTCGACAGGGCGACGCTGCGGCGTGCCCCCGCGATCGCCGCCAGCATCGCCGGATAGGCCTCGTCGCCGTTGCGGTACATCGTGACCGCGTTGCCGGCGACCGTGGGCAGGCCGGTGATGGATTGCACCGCCCGGTCGAGGGCGCGGAAGGCGTCGGGCACATGGGCCGAGGGCTGGGGCGTGTCGTCGATCTGCTGCGACGGGCGCCGCTTCAGCCGGCGGGCGCGCCGTTCCACCCGGTTGATGCCGAAGGTGATGTAGAGAAGGCTGCCGAAGACCGGCGCCAGCCAAGCCAGGCCGATCCAGCCGATCGCCGCGCCCACCACCCGCTTGCGCAGCAGCACGTGGACGCTGACCCCGAGCGACAGCACGAGGCCGATGGCCGCGACGATCTCGGTCCGGAGGGAGGCCGTCGTGCCGAGCCATCGGGTGAGGAGTTCTTCCACCGCTGCCGCCTGCCGCCCTGTGCCGAGGTTCGGCCGGGGAGATAAGTCAGGCCGCCGGCAGCGAACAGGCGGCCGCGGCCACGGTTCCGCGTCTTCGTCCCTGCCGCTTCATCCATCGCTTGAGGAGACAGGGCGGTTTTATGAAAAAGATGAAGCCGGACCCGTGGTTTGACGCGATGGGCTCGCTTTTCGTCTCAGGGCGGCGATGCTGCGGGTGACGGCCTCGTCGAGGGGCGTGTGCGGTTCGTGGCCCAGGAGGGCGACGAGGGCGGTGTTGTCGGGGCGGAGGGGCGTATGCCAGAGCCCGCGCATCTCGAACAATTCGCGCAGGAACGGCACGAAGGGCGCGCCCAGCGCCACGGGGAGCCAGGGGAACGGCCTGATCGGAAGCGTGCCGCCTTCGGCCCGCCGGATCGCTTCGGCCATGGCGCGCCCCGCGAGGTCATGGCCCCCGAACTGGAGTCGCAACTCGGCCGGCAAGTCCGCCTCGCGCTCGGCCAGGAGCGCCACCGTCTCGGCCAGATCCGGCAGGTAGGCCCAGTTATGGCCGATGCCCGGCCGCTCCGGCGTGACGATGCGGCGGAGCGGACGACCCTTGTCGAGCAGGACGAGGCTGACCCAGGAACTCGGCGCGCGCGGCCCGAAGAAATCGCCCGCCCGCAGGATCAGCGTGCGCAAGCCCGCCATCGCTGCCGCATCGATCATCGCTTCCATCTCCACCCGGATCTTGCCCTTGCGGGTTCGTGGGTTCTGCGATGCCTGCTCGCCTACGACGGTCCCGGCATCCGGGCCGTAGACGTAGAGGTTGCCGGGCAGGATCAGCCGCGACCCGGCGGCCTGGGCTGCGGCGATGGCGTGGCGCAGCATCGGCATGGCGAGGCCGCGCCAGTCCCGGTAGCCCGGCGGGTTGGCGCCGTGGAACAGGACATCGGCGCCGCGCGCCGCGCCGATCACGTCCTCCACCCGCATGGCGTCGCCTTCGATCCACACGACTCCGGCCGGGCCGGCCTCTTCCGCCCGCCTGCGGTCGCGGACGAGGCCGCGCACCTGCCAGCCGCGCCGCAGCAAGGCCGCCGCGACTTCGCCGCCGACGCCGCCCGTCGCGCCCGTCACCAATGCCGTCTTCATCGCTGCCGTCTTTCCGTATTGTCCGGTTCGATGTGCGGTGTGAACCCTGGCGCTTTCAACGACTATCGCCGAAGTGCGGAAGCCTGCCATACGGAAATGCATGAGCGATCCCGACTGGCATCTCTGGCGCGCCTTCCTTGCGGTCCTGCAGCGGGGCAGCCTCTCGGCGGCGGCCCGGGATCTCGGCCTGACGCAGCCGACCCTCGGCCGGCAGATCGCCGCCCTGGAAATGGCCCTGTCCACCACCCTGTTCACCCGCTCCACTGACGGACTCCGCCCGCCGGAGCGGGCACGCGATCTCGCGCCCCATGCCGAGGCGATGGCGGCGGCCGCCGCCGCTCTGGTGCGTGCCGGCTCGGGCGGGCGCGGGGAGGTGAGCGGGAGCGTCCGGCTGGCCGCGAGCGAGTTCCTGGGAGGCGCCGTGCTCCCGCCGATGCTGGCGGCTTTCCGGGTTTCGCATCCGCAGGTCGATATCGAGCTGTCGCTCAGCGACCGGGTCGAGGATCTGCTGCGGCGCGATGCCGACCTCGCCGTGCGCAACGTCGCACCGACGCAGGGCGGTCTGGTGGCGCGGCGGATCGGCGCCGTGCCGATCCGGTTCTACGCCCATCGCAGCTATGTGGCCCGGTACGGCGTGCCGGAAACCCTCCCCGCTCTGGCGGGTCATACGCTGATCGGGCAGGAGGACCATGTGCGCCAGATCCGGCCCCGGCTCGGCCTCGATCTCCGGCTCGGCCTGCGTTGCGACAACGCCCTCGGCCTCCTTGCCGCCCTGCGGGCCGGCTACGGCATCGGCTACTGCCAGGAGGGGGTTGCCCGTCATGAACCGGATCTGGTGCCGGTCCTGCCCGATCTCGTCCTCGTGGAGATCGGGATCTGGCTCGTCATGCACGAGGATCTGAGACGGACGCAGCGTATCCGCGTTCTGTTCGACCATCTGGTCGCGGAACTGACCGCCTATGCGCGGCCTCGAGACGCCTGATCGGTCCTTGTCTCGGCCTCCCCCTGCCGCGGCAGCCATCCTGTGCTAGAACAAACCGGGATCGTGACTTGGCGAGAGCGCATCCCGGAACGTCCCGGCTCCGGTTTTCGGAAAGCCTTCACCATCTTGCCCCCAGATTCGGCGGCTACGGCCTCGTCTCCGCATCAGGTTTGCAAAGCTTCGCCATGTCCGCGGACTCCTCTCCCCGCGTCTTCACGATTCCCCCCGGCGCGCCGTTCCTGCCGACTTTGGCGGAGGCGCTGGTGTCCGGCCGGCTCGTCGGCGGGATCGGCGACGATCCCTTCGCGCTCGCCTCGGTGACGCTCTACCTGCCGACGCAGCGGGCGGTGCGGGCGCTCTCGACCGTGCTCGCCAAGCGGCTCGGCGGGGCGGCCCTGCTGCCGCGGATGATCCCCCTCGGCGAGGCGGACGAGGCCGAACTCGACCTCTCCGCCCAGTCCTTGCTGGAAACCCCGGAAGAGCTGCTGCACCCCTCGATCCCGGCCCTCGAACGCCGCCTGATCCTCGCTCGCCTCGTCCAGGCATGGGCGGAGACGGTCGACCGCGAACTCCTGCCCATCGACGACGAGGTGCCCTTCCTCGTGCCCTCCTCCCCCGCCGACGCGGTGGCGCTCGCCGCCGACCTCGAAGGGCTGATGGATGCGCTCACCGTCGAGGGGCTGCCCTGGAGCGAGATCGCCTCGGCGGTCGAGGCGGAGCATTCCCGCTATTTCCGCCTCACCCTCGACTTCCTGAAGATCGCCGCCGAGCATTGGCCCGATATCCTCGCGGCCCGCTCGCTCGCCGATCCCACCGCCCGCGCCCGCCGCCTCGTCCTGGCCGAGGCCGACCGGCTCCTGCGCGAGCGGCCGGCCGATCCGGTGATCGTGGCGGGCTCCACCGGTTCGGTGCCGGCCACCGCCCGGCTGATCGCGGCGGTGGCCCGCCTGCCCCGGGGCGCGGCGGTGCTGCCGGGGCTCGACCTACATCTCGACGCGGAGGGCTGGGAGGCCATCGACGGTGCCGGCGGGACGCGGGAGGAGATCGCCCACGGCCATCCCCAGGCGATCCTGCGGGCCTTGACCGGGCCGAAGGGGCTCGGCGTGGAGCGCGCGGCCGTCGAGACGCTCGGCGCGCTTTCGCCGGAAGCCGTCGCCCGGGAGAAACTGCTGTCGCAGGCCCTGCGCCCGGCCGAGACCACCGATGCCTGGGCCCGCCTCGATGCGGGCGAGCGTCTGGCTCTCGCGCGGGAGGGGATGGCGGGCCTCGCCGTGGTCGAGGCGGCGGATGAGCGGGAGGAGGCGCTGATCGCGGCCCTGGCCCTGCGCGAGACCCTGGAGACGCCCAGGGCCACGGCGGCTCTGGTCACGCCGGACCGCGGGCTCGCCCTGCGGGTCTCGGCCGAACTCGCCCGGTGGGGCATCGCCGCCGAGGATTCGGCGGGCCTGAGTCTCGCCCGCTCGCAGGCCGGCCGCTTCGCACGGCTGGTGGCGGAACTGGCCGCCGAGGTGGCGCCGGCCCGGGTCATCGCGCTCCTCGCCCATCCCTTCGTGCGCCTCGGGTTGACCCGCAGCGAGGTGGTGCGCGCCGCCGCCGCCCTGGAGATCGGTGGCCTGCGCGGCCCCGCCCCGATCCCGAAGAACAGCTTTGGGGGGATGCTGGCGGCGGTCGGCCTGCAGCGCGCCTCCACCGAGCGGGTGCCGCGGGCTAAGAAGCGCCTCAAGCCCATCGACTGGGATCTGGCGGAGACCATCCTCAGGCGCCTGAAGGACGCGCTCGGTCCGTTCCAGGCCGAAGACCTGCCCGTCACTGGCAACCTCGTGGCGCTCGCCGCCCTCCACCGCGAGGCCTGCGAGCGGATGATGGACGGGCCCGAGGACGAGATCGACGATCCGTCCCTCGACAGTCTCGACGGGCTGTTCGACGACCTGGAAGCGGCGGCTCGGGAAGAGCTGCCGGGCCGCTTCTCGGATTACGCCGCCTTCTTCACCGCGCTCGCCCGCGACCGCACGGTGGCCTGCGCGCAGAGGAACGCCCATCCGCGCCTGCGCATCCTGGGCCCGCTGGAGGCGCGCCTGCTCTCCGTCGACCGGATCGTGCTCGGCGGGCTCGACGAGGCGGTCTGGCCGGTGCGCCAGACCACGGATGCCTTCCTCAACCGGCCGATGCGCGGGCAGGTGGGCTTGAGCCCGCCGGAGCGCCGGATCGGCCAGGCAGCCCACGATTTCGTCCAGGCCCTGGGCACGCACGATGCCGTGGTGACCCGGGCGGCCAAGCGCGAGGGATCGCCGACGGTCCCCTCCCGCTTCCTGCAAAGGTTGCGCGCCTTCGGCGGCGACGCCGTCTGGAGCGAGGCCGTGGGGCGCGGGCAGCGCCTGCGCCGGCTCGCCGCCGCCCTCGACCGGGGCCGCGAGGCGCCGCCGCCGCGCCTGAAGCGCCCCGCGCCGAAGCCCGACCCGGCCCTGTTCCCGGAGCGGCTCAGCGTGACCGAGATCGAGACGCTGGTGCGCGACCCCTACTCGATCTTCGCCAAGCACATTCTGGGACTCGAGGCGCTGGAGCCTCTCGCCGTGGTGCCGGGGGCGGCCGAGCGCGGCAGCCTGATCCACAAGATCCTGGGCGACTTCTCCCAGGCCCATCCCGGCGCCCTGCCGGCGGCGGCGGAAACGCTGCTCTACGCCATCGCCCTCGACGCCTTCGGCCCGCTTCAGGACCAGTATCCGGAACTCTACGCCGAGTGGTTCCCCCGCTACGAGCGGATGGCGGTCGCCTTCCTCGAATGGGAGGCGAGCCAGCGCCGGAGCATCCGCGCGATCCATGCCGAGCGCTCGGGCAAGCTCACGATCCCGCTCGGCGAGAGAACCTTCACTCTCTCGGCCCGGGCCGACCGCATCGAGCAGCGCGCGGACGGCGGCTTCTGCATCGTCGATTTCAAGACCGGCACGCCGCCGAGCAACCGCACCGTCTTCGCCGGCTTCTCGCCGCAGCTGACGCTGGAGGCGGCGATGCTGATGCGCGGCGCCTTCGAGGGGCTGAAGGCGGAGACGGCCCCCGATCTCCTCTACATCCATGCCTCGGGCGGGCGCGAGCCGTTCCGGCCGATCCCGGTCAAGGCGCCGCCGGGCGACGACCGCCCGGTCGCGGCCATCGTCGAGGAGCATCTCGATCGCCTGCGCGGCCTGATCGCCCGCTACATGACCGGCGAGGCGGCCTACCTGTCCCGTCCCTACCCGCAATATATCCGCGCCTACAGCGAGTACGATCACCTCGCCCGCGTCCTCGAATGGTCGCTGGCGGGCGAAGGAGAGGCCGCGTGAACGCTCCCCTGACCGGCTTCACCGTCGACGACGTCACCCGGCTCGCCCAGCGCCGGGCCGCCGATCCGCGCCTCTCGGCCTGGGTCTCGGCCAATGCCGGCGCGGGCAAGACCAAGGTGCTGACCGACCGGGTGCTGCGCCTGCTCCTCGACGGGGCGCCCCCCGGCCGCATCCTCTGCCTCACCTTCACCAAGGCGGCCGCCGCCAACATGTCGATCCGGGTCTTCCAGCGGCTCGGCCGCTGGGTGACCGCCGACGACGCGACGCTGACGGCCGAACTCACCGAACTGACCGGCGAACGGCCCTCCCGCGACACGCTGCGGCTCGCCCGGCGCCTGTTCGCCCGCGCCGTCGAAACGCCGGGAGGGCTCAAGATCGAGACCCTGCACGCGCTGTGCGAACGGCTGCTGCACATGTTCCCGTTCGAGGCCAACGTGCCGGCCCGCTTCGTGGTGCTCGACGACAACCAGTCGCGCGAGGCCTTCGAGATCGAGACCGACAACGTGCTGGCCGACGCGATCCTCGGCGGCAACCAGGCGCTGTCCGAAGCCCTCGCGGTGGTGGGGGCGGAAGCCTCCGGCGACACCCTGCGCGAGGCGATCCGCGCTGCCATGCGGGCGCGGGCCCTGTTCGCCGATCACCGCGCCCTGGAACCGGCCCTGGCCCGCCTCCCCCGGGCCCTGGCGCTCGAGGACGGCGCCAGCGTCGAGAGCATCGAGGCGGAGATCCTGGAGGGCAGCACCCTCGGGGATTGGGGGGCGTTCGCGGGTAAGCTGCGCACCGGCAAGAGCACCGACGAGAAGCTCGCCGAGGGGCTGCTCGCGGCCAAGGCCGCCCCGGATCCCGGCAAGGCGCTGAGCGCCTACCGCTCGGTCTTCTTCACCGACAAGGACGACCCGAGGGCGGAAAAGTCCTTCGGCACCAAGGCGGTGGCCCCGGAGGTGAAGCAGGCGCTGCTCGACGAGCAGGCCCGGCTGATCCCGCTGTTCGACGCTCTGCGCGCCGCCCGGGCGCTGGCCCGCACGCGGGGCCTGTTCCGGCTGGCCGCCGAGATCCACCGCCGGGTCGAGGCCCAGAAGACCCGCCTCGGCGCCCTCGATTTCGACGACCTGATCCACAAGACCCTCGACCTGCTCTCGCGGGTCGGCGCCTCCTGGGTGCTGTACAAGCTCGATCGCGGCGTCGACCACGTCCTCGTGGACGAGGCGCAGGACACCAACCCGCAGCAATGGGAGATCCTGCGCACCCTCACCGCCGAATTCGCGGCGGGCGAAGGCGCGCGCGGCCTCACCCGCACCCGCTTCGCCGTGGGCGATCCCAAGCAGTCGATCTACAGCTTCCAGGGGGCCGACCCCCGGGAATTCGAGCTGACCCGCCGCGCCTGGGAGCGGGCGGCGAAAGGCGCTGATCTCGATTTCGCCGATGTCAGCCTGAGGCTGTCCTTCCGCACCGCGAGCCATGTGCTCGCGGCGGTCGATGCGGTGTTCAAGATCCCCGAGCATTTCGCCGGCCTGTCCTTCGAGGCTGGGGCGCCGGGCACGGTGCATGCCTCCGCCCGCGCCGGGGTGCCCGGCGCGGTCGAGCTGTGGTGCATCGAGGAGCCGGCGGAGGCCGAGGATCCCGATGCCTGGGCCGCCCCCGTCGATGCGCCGGAGCCGAACGCGCCGGCCATCGTCGTCGCCCGCCGCATCGCCCGCGCGGTCAAGGCCTGGACGACCACGGGCGATGCCTGCGGCCGGATCTGGCGGCCCGGCGATGTGCTGATCCTCGTGCGCAAGCGCTCGGCCGCCTTCGAGGAAGTGATCCGGGCGCTGAAGAGCCTCGGCGTGCCGGTCGCGGGTCAGGACCGGCTGGAGGTCGCGGGCCATATCGCCGTGCTCGACCTCGTGGCGGTCGGCCGGGCCGGGCTGCTGCCCGCCGACGACCTGACCCTGGCCACTGCCCTCAAGACACCGCTGGTCGGGCTCACCGACGACGACCTCACCCGGATCTCGGCCCGGCGCCCCTTCGAGGAGACGCTGGAGGATGCCCTGAACCGCCATGCGCGGGACGGCGATGGGGCGGCGATTCGCGGCCTGGAGGCGCTGCGGCTCTGGATCCGGCTCGCCGCCGAGAACGGTCCGTTCGGCTTCTATGCTGCTCTGCTCGGTCCCCATGGCGGCCGCAGCCGCCTAGTGGCGCGGCTCGGCGGCGAGGCCGGCGACGCCATCGACGTGTTCCTGGCCCAGGCGGCGGAGGCCGAGACCGGCGCCGATGCTCCCTGCCTCGACGCCTTCCTCGCCGATTACATCGTCCGCCCCGGCCGTGGGAAAAGCGGCCTCTCGGTCAAGCGCGATCTGGAATCCGGGCGCGACGAGGTGCGGGTGATGACCGTGCACGGCGCCAAGGGGCTGGAGGCGCCGGTGGTGGTCGTCATCGATGGGTGCGAGCCGCTGGGGCGCAACGATCCGCCCTTGCTCTCTCTCGATCACGCCGCCGACGGGCCGCTGCCGCCGGTCTGGACCGGGGGGCGCACGCAGGATTGCGCCGCGACCATGGCCGCCCGCACCGCGCTTCAGGCGCGGGCGCGGGAGGAGCATAACCGCCTGCTCTACGTCGCCATGACCCGCGCGGCCGACCACCTCGTCATCGCGCCCTATCGCGGGGCGACGCGGGAGACGCCCGCCTCCTGGTGCGAGATGGTCCGCATCGGCCTCGAACGGCATCTGGGGGCCGGCGAGGCCCTCGAGACCGATCACGGGCCGATCACGATCTGGCGCGACGGCAACGCCGCCTCCCTCGCCGCCGCGGCGGAGGCCTCCGCCCTCCCCGAGCCGGAGGCGGTGCCGGATTGGCTATTCTCTCCCGCCGCCCCCGAGGCGGAGGCCGCGCCGCCCTTGAGCCCGTCCGGGGCGCTCGGCGCGGCGGACGGTCAGCGCCAGCCCCACCGCCGCCAGGGCGATGCCGAGGCGCGCCGCCGGGGCGCCTTGGTCCACTCGCTGCTGGAACATCTACCACGGATCGAGCCGGCCCGCCGGGCCGAGGCCGCCGAGCGCTTCGCCCGGGCGCGGGCCCCGGCCCTCGACGAGGGCAAGCGCCGGGACCTCGTCCGCTCGGTGCTGCGCCTGATCGCGGAGCCGGATCTCGCCCCGCTCTTCTCGGCGCATGCCCGGGCCGAGGTGGCGCTGTCGGGCCGGATCGTGGTGGAGGGGGTTGAGCGCGACGTGACCGGACGCATCGACCGCCTCGTGGTCGAGGGCAACCGGGTGACGCTGTGTGATTTCAAGACCGGCCGCCCGCCCGCCGACGACGCGCCCCTGCCGGAGCGCGAGGCGGCGCAGGTCGCTCTCTATGCCCGCCTCGCCGCCGCGATCTGGCCCGGCCACACGATCGTGGCCCTGCTGGTCTGGACCTCGGGGCCGGTGATGCGCCGGGTGGAAGGCGGCATCTGACCGCCCCCGTCATCGCTTCGCTTGCGCGCGATGACGGGCGAGAGGACGGGTCCGCGGCCTCAGCTGCTCTTCTTCGGAGTCAGCTTGACGATCTGCCCGTCATCCTCGGTCACCGCGTAGACGGCGCCATCGGGGCCGACCTTCACGTCGCGGACGCGATGTTCCAGCGGGATGCGCTCCTCGGTGACGACCTTGTCGCCGTCGAGCTTGAGCACGACCACGCCCATGCTGACGAGGCCGCCGATGAGGAACTGGTCCTTCCAGGCCGGAAACAGATCCTTGTTGTAGAGCGCCATGCCCGACGGGCCGATCACCGGGTCCCAGTAATAGACCGGCTGCACCGTGCCGCCGGCCTGGGTCTGGCCATCGCCGATCTTCTCGCCGGAATACTCGATGCCGTAGGTGACGAGCGGCCAGCCGTAATTGAGGCCGGGACGCGGGCGGTTCAGCTCGTCGCCGCCGCGGGGGCCGTGCTCCACGGTCCAGAGCCGGCCCTGGCCGTCGAGGGCGGCGGCCTGGACGTTGCGATGGCCGTAGGACCAGATTTCTGGCTTGGCCTTCTCGCTGCCGACATAGGGGTTGTCCTTCGGCGCGTTGCCGTCGGTGTCGATGCGGAACACCTTGCCGAGCCCGCTCGACAGATCCTGCGCCTGACCACGGGTCTGCTTGTCGGAGCGTTCGCCGACGGTCACGAACAGCTTGCCGTCCGGCGCGAAGACGAGGCGCGAGCCGAAATGCTTGTCGCCGTCATAGGTCGGCATCTGGCGGAAGATGACCTTGAGGTCGTCGAGCCTGGCCTTTCCGTCGCTCTCCACCAGCTTGGCCTTGGCCACGGTGGTGCCGTTGCCCTTCTCGCGCGGCTCGCTGTAGCTGAAATAGACGGTGCGGTCGCTGGCGAAGCCGGGGCTGAGGGCGATGTCGAGCAGGCCGCCCTGCCCGCGTGCGTCGACCTTCGGCACGCCGGCCACCGGCTGGCCCACCGTGCCGTCCTTGGCGACGAGGCGAATCGTGCCGGCCTTCTCGGTCACGATCATGCGCCCGTCCGGCAGGAATTCCATCGCCCAGGGGCTCTGGAGGCCCTTCACGACGGTCGCGGTTTCGACCTGCGTCTTCTGAGCCGGCTCCGGCGAACGGGTCTGGTTCGGCAGGAGCGGCTTGTACTCGGTGTTCGGCGGCGCCGTCTCGGCGATCGAGGTGCCCGCGCTCGGCGCGGCCGGCGCCTGGAACGATTCCCCCTCGATCCGGGGCGAGCGGGGCTCCTGGCCGGCGGCGTCGCCGGAGGGCTGCTGCGCGAAGGCGGAGGCATCGAGGCCGAGGGCCGCGACGGTGGCGAGCAGGACAGTGAGGGTGCGCGTCACGTCGATTGATCCTTGTGCGGGTCGCCGATCCTGCTCGCCAAATGGGGCGCGCGCCGCTCACGGCGAGGGTCGGGGTGCCGCAGAACGGGCTGGACGGAGGGGCACAGGCCGGGATCGGATACGGAATCCGCGCGGCGATGGATCAAACCCGGTGGGCAGGCCCATGTGGAGATGGCGGGCCAGACCCGTGGTACCCGCCGGGCGCCTTGACCGGGAGGCGGGGCGTTGCCAAGTCTCGCCTCACCGTGAGGCGCCGATGCCGCTCCCCGGTGCCCTCATAGGACCGCGTGTCGAAAGGACTGACGATGGCGACCGTGAAAGTGACCGATGCGAGCTTCGAGCAGGACGTGCTCCAGTCCGCCGAGCCCGTCGTGGTGGATTTCTGGGCGGAGTGGTGCGGCCCCTGCCGTCAGATCGGCCCGGCCCTGGAAGAGATCTCCGTCGATCTCCAGGGCAAGGTGAAGATCGCCAAGGTCAATGTCGATGAGAATCCCGGCATTGCCTCGACCTACGGCATCCGCTCGATCCCGACGCTGATGATCTTCAAAGACGGCAAGCTCGCCAGCCAGAAGGTCGGCGCCGCTCCCAAGGGCGACCTCTCCCGCTGGATTCAGGCGAGCGCCTGACGAGATTCTTCTCTGGATATCGCCTGTCCGAGACAGCCCGGCCGAGAGGCCGGGCTTTTTTGTGTGCGCTGTCCGCGACGAGGAAGGTCGTGAGTGTCACCACACCCCAAAACGCAAGAAGCCCGGCCTTGCGGCCGGGCTCCCTGGTTTCGAGACCCTTATGGGTGTTCGGCTTAGTAGCTGCCGAACTTGTAGTTCAGGCCGGCGCGGACGACGGCGAACTCGGTGTCGTTGCGGCGCAGGGCGCCGGAAGCGACGATCACACCCGGGGAGGTCGTGGTGATGATCGCACCGGCGTTGTTCACCGCGAAGGCGCCGTTGAGGGCACCGCCACCGCGATCCAGGTTCACGTACAGGCCTTCGACCTTGAGCGTGACGGCCGAGGAGCGGAAGAAGTTCAGGAAGGAGTCGGTCGGCAGAGCGTACTCGACACCACCGCCAGCGGCGTAGCCGGTGCGGAAGTCGTCGCGCGAGCTGTTCGGCAGGCCGAACTGACGGCCACCACCGGCGCCGTAGGCGAAGCCGCCGGTGCCGTAGAACAGGACGCGGTCGAAGGCGTAGCCGATGCGGCCGCGGACGGTGCCGAAGAAGTCGAGGCTGGACAGGCCGTTCGGGTTGAACACCTGCTGAGCGGCGACGCCCGGGAAGGCCGGGTTGCTGTTCGCGACGGCGAACTGGTTCCGGTTGCGGCCGAAGTCGACGTACTGGGCGTCAGCCTCGATACCGACGACGACGCCGGAGCCCGGGGTGAACTGATAGTTGTAGCCGATCTGACCACCGCCGACGAAGCCGTCGTTGCGGCTGTTGCCACCGAAGGCGATGACGGCGGTCTGGCCCGGACGGACGAGGCCGGTCAGGCTGTTCACGCCGACGACCGGAGCAGCGCCGTCATCCTGCACGCCGAAGCCGTAACCGGCGTTGAAACCGGCGTAGAAACCGGTCCAGGTGAACACCGGGACGGGGGTGAAGACCGGCGGAGCGGCGCGGCGCGGCAGATCGGCGGCGGAAGCCGCAGCGGTCAGCGCCGTGAAGGCGGCCAACGTGGAGAGAAGCTTTTTCATTGTTGTGTGAACCCCAGCAGAAACCCGATGGCGCTGAAGCTAGACCATTTCCGCCCCATGAGATGTAGCGGCCAGGACACACCCGCCGCACGACATCCGGCACGATAACCGGTTGCGCCGCTCCAGACGGAGCATGAAATCGGATTTCGTCCCGGTCCAATGCTGCGACGGAGCGTTTCTAGCAATGCTGGGAGCGCTCCGACTTGCCGCGTCGCCGCCTTGACCAGTCTGCCCCTCAGGAAAGACCGGTCGAGGGGCGTCATCGAATCGCCCCCGGGCCGGCCGGCCCTCGGACGATCATGGGAAGAGCCTCAGACCGGGATCGTGCCGTTGGCCTCGAGCACGGCGCCGGCCAGATAGAGCGAGCCACAGATCAGCACTCGCGGCGGGCGCTCGAAGATCGTCTCGGACAGGCCTGTCACCGCTGCCTCGACACTCGGGGCGATGCTGGCGGTGAGCCCGACCTCGCGGGCGATGTCCGCGACCTCTTCGGCGGGCCGCGCAGCCACCTGGCCGGTGATCGGCACCGCGATGAGCGAGCGGGCGAGGCCGGTGAAGTTCTTCAGGAAGCCGTGCGCGTCCTTGGTGCCGAGCAGCCCGACGATCAGGACAAGGGGCGCATCGCTGCGCTCGCCGAGATCGGCCATGGCCGCGGCGAGGATGCGGCCGCCATCGGCATTGTGGCCGCCATCGAGCCACAGCTCGGCATCCTTGGGCATCCGCTCGGCCAGGGCGCCGCGCACGAGGCGCTGGAGCCGGCCAGGCCAATCGACATTGCGCAGGCCCGCCTCGAAGGCCTGCGCCTCCGCCTCGATCGCCGCCTCGACCGCGGCCTGATCGCCGCGCATCAGGGCGCGGCTCGCCTGCACGGCCTGGCGCGGCAGGGCGGCGAGCCGGGTGGCTTGCGCCAGGGCGTGCTCCTCCAGCAGGTCGGAGGGCACCAGGGCATTGGCGAGCCCGAGGGAGACGGCCGCGTCGCCGTCGAACGGATCGGAGAGCAGCAGCAGCGCCGAGGCCCGGGCGAGCCCGATCCGGCGCGGCAGCAGGAAGCTCGCGGCCGCCTCCGGCACCACCCCGAGTTCCACGAACGGCATGCGGAAGCGCGCCTGCGGCCCGACATAGACGAGGTCGCAATGCAGCGTCAGCGTGGTGCCGACGCCGATGGCGAGCCCGTCCACCGCCGCGACCATCGGCGTGCGGGTGCGGGCGAGCTGCCGGATGAAGCGCAGGGCCGGCATCTCCGAAAAGGTCTCCCGCGGCGGCGTGCCGGCGGAGAAGAAATCGGAGAGGTCGTTGCCGGTGGTGAAGGCGCCGGGCAGCCCGGCGAACACCACCGCCCCGATCCGCTGGGAGGCGTCGTCGGCCCCCTCCAGGGCGGCGCGGGCGGCGTCGTACATCGCGCCGGTCAGGGCGTTCTTCTTCGCCGGACGGTTCCAGCGGATCAGCCGGACGCCGCCCGGACGGTCCTCGATGGTGACGTGCTCGGTCATGCGGTCCCGTCCCGGCGTATTTTTTGATCGTTGCGCGTGGGCCCTACCCTTCCGCCTCCGGCCGCGCTTTGTCGAGGGGAGCCGGTGACGCCGGGCTGAGGCTCGTCGCCCGGCGCCCGGATCACGCGACCGTGACGGCGCCGATGTCGCAATCGCGAAACTGGGCGGCGGGCGCGCCGGATGACGGGCTATGTGGTCCCTCTACGCGCTCACCATCTTCGCCGGCCTCGCCAACGCGATCCAGCCGGGACAAAACGCGACTCTGTCGAAGTCGCTCGGCCTGCCGATCACGGCGGGCCTGCTGACGCTCCTCGTCGGCACCACCGTCCTGCTCGTGGGCGGCCTCGCCCTCGGCAAGCTCGAACTCCCCACCGGTCAGCAACTCGGACAGGTGCCGTGGTGGGCGTGGTTCGGCGGATTTTTGAGTGTTCTGCTGATCCTGGCCCAGCTCTACGCCTCCCCCGCCATCGGCGCCGCGAGCTTTTTGGGCATCATCGTGACGGTCGGCGTGGTGGTCTCGCTGGTGCTCGACCATTTCGGCTGGGTCGGGTTTCAGGTGCACCCGGCGAGCCTCTGGCGGATCGCCGGGGCGGTTTTGATGGTGATTGGCGTGGGGTTGGTGGCTGTTTTTTAGTGAGCGGTTCCGCTAATTGACTTCAAGCATGCGCCCATGGATGACGCGCTGCGAACCTTTTTGCGAAGGTAATGAGCAAGTTTATTTGGATCGATGTCGGCAAGCATGGTGTTCAAAATGGTGGCCGCCTAATTGGGCTGGTGATCCAATGTTCTGATCTAAAATTCGCCACTATTTAATTTAGGGACAGGCGGCAGATGCCATTTTCTCCGACAGAACAATTTATGTGGTCTAATGATCCTGGTGAGCGTGTCACTCATCCAGATGACCGAGCAATTAATGAAAGATACGTTCGAGGCGAGGGACGAATTGTAATCGAAACCAATCGCGAGAAATTGCCAGGATTTGTAAATCAATTGAAAGACACAGATTATATGGATCTCAGGCCGTTTTATCAACGTCGGCCACGCTGGGATTCAAGGACTCAGAGCTTGCTAATAGAGTCTTTTATCATGAATATTCCTGTGCCACCTGTGTTTCTTTATGAGCGTGATTATAATTCTTACGAAGTAATGGATGGGCAGCAAAGAATTACTGCGATTCGTGATTTTTACGCAAATGGATTTAAATTGCGTGGGTTGGAAACGTGGCCAGAGTTAAATGGGAGAACGTACTCGACGCTCCCCGAAAAAATCAGGGCCGGTATTGACAGGCGTTCAATAACATCTGTTGTACTTCTTAAAGAGTCTACGGAGAGTGAGGAAGAGGCGTCTCTTCTTCGAGAGACTGTATTTGATCGTCTAAATACAGGTGGAATCAAGCTTGAGCGACAAGAAATAAGAAATGCTCTTTATAGGGGGCGATTTAATGACATGCTGCACGAAATCTCTCGAACCGATGATTTCCGTGAAGTATGGGGGCTGCCGCGGTGGGTCGAAAATGAAATTGAAACGAATCAGGCCCTGGTAGATGAACAATTCTTCGCCAAAATGTTAGATACCGAGATTGTTCTTCGCTTTTTTGCTCTTAGACATGTCGAACACTATCGCAGAGGTATGCAAGGGTTCTTAGACTTATATATGAGGCGCGCCACAAAGTTTGACAAAACGGATATAGATCAGCTTAAGGATTTGTATAAAAACACCTTAAACTTGGCAAAGGAAGTATATAATGGACTTATATTCAGGCCATATTCGCCGGATAGCGCAAGTTGGGATGCTAAGCCACATAGAGCATTTCATGATGCTGTGATGATTGGGTTCTCTGAAAGGTTATCAGATGCTGAGGCGATAAAGCAGCGTGCGGCACAGATTGTTGATGAGACGAAAATATTATTTCAGTCAAATCCGAGAGGAACGTTTACTGGACAGGGTAATACAAAGCAAGACATAAAAAGCAGAATTAATCTATTTCGGCAAATGCTCTCGAATATTGTTCCGTAAAATGTATAATGCATTTTTGCTTCGAACGCAGGCAGCAGTACACGCGCTTGTTAGACATATACAGACCTCGGATCGATACAGAGCTGCAGTTTTTGACAATGACCTGACATGCTTGGCAGAAAGAGCTTGCTTTGACTCCGCTATTTGTTCATTGGAGGCAGTTCCTGATCGAATAGAGTGGCGCATTATTGATCATTGTGCCGCGGTAACAAGGATCTACGCGCTTTATGAGCAATTTGTCCATGAGATGATTCGTGAGCATATCAGCCTTTTGCAGGGGCGATTAGCTTTCAGGGAATTGCCAGCGGTCATTGCTAATTCGTATAGGCTCGGGCTTGCAAAAATTCTTGAGAAAAAAGATGGCCCGCGATTTAACGATTTGCATCTTGGGCAGCTAATTAGTGAATACAATAATGCGTTGAATGATCAAATCTATAAAATTGAACCCCGTGCACTGCTTATGCAAGAGCAGAACCTCCGGCTTGCCGAGCTAAACCGGGTTTTGAATGCTTGTGGAATCGAAAATGTTTCGAGATGGATTGATAATCATAAAAGCATAAAAGAATTCTTTGATGCAGGGGAGAGACTTACTGCTTCGGCACCTAACGAAATGACAGCATTGATTGGATATCGTAATGATGCCGCGCACGGGAGTATTGATATCAGTGATGTTCTGCACCCAAATGTGTTGATTGAATTTTGTGAGTTTATTAGTGCTATTTGTGAGGCAATTTCTGAGAAAGTGCAGCTTGCAGGACTTCGGGCCCTCGAGCTGCATAATCATGTCAATAATCATGGTAAAATAACAGAGTTGCTGAGGAAAGGAAGCGTTTCGATTGTTCCGGCTGTTGGGGTTTTGAAGGTCGGCGATACAGTTTATTTGTGTGGTGAAGATTATTGTCTTGAGCGCAGAATCAATAGCATTCAAGTAAACAATATTGATAAATTAGAAGTTTCGGCCTCTGTAGAAACAGAAGTTGGAATTATGTTTGATGGACTTGGGCGCAAAAATGCTTCCATTTTAACTATGCGCTAGACATTTCTGCTGCCTTAGAGGGCGGTCCAAGTTTCTAATTAAATCAAGTTGCAGGCCAGATTTTAGATAGTTGTATCTGTCTTTTAGCCAAATCATGTTCAGAATGCATGTAAGAAAATTTTCTTGACAATTCAGGCCTAAAATCCTACAACCGCACCCGCTCACCTCCCGAATCATTCGGGGGAGCGTCTTCGGTGACCGGCCGGGGAGGCTCGTGGGGAGGTGGGGCGGTTCCCGCGTCGGTGGCCCGGTCGCCATCGCCTCGGGCGCTGCGCGCGACGCAACGCCGTCTCGGGATGGGGCCGTAGGCCGTCTCGGGCGAGCGCCCAGGAACAACCGGAGCCGGGCCCACTACGAGGTCCGGCGCGGACGAAACCGCTGGGGCCGGCCTTGGCCGAGGCGCCTCACCCCTCACCGGGTGGCGCGCCGGAGAGCACCGGGGCCCGCCGATCCGGGGTCGATGCCGGCGAGAAGAGCCGTGACGCCAAAACGGAAGGGGGCGGAAAAAAAGCCTCTCCCCTTCCGCGGGACGCCGGGAGACCGGCACAGTTGAGAAACAAATCCGGAGGTCTCGCGGCGTCCCGCGTCCCCCTCAGGATGGTGCGATGGGGAACCCGCCGGCCGATCGGCCAGCCGTCCTCCGGGCCCGCCTTGTCGGGCCGCGGGGGTCGAGGTGCTGCAACGGGCTGTTTGACCGGTCGGGGAGATGGCGCTGCGCGTCCCGAGTCTTGCCCATTTTGAGTCTCGCCCTCATCCCGAGGGGCCGGCGCGCAGCGGCAGCCGCGAAGGATGTTCCAGAGGCTGCGCGGGATCGGCGCGGGATCGGGAAGATCCTTCGAGGCCGCTCTCGCGGCACCTCAGGGTGAGGGGGCGGGGACGGCAGCCTTACGCCACGCCGGTGCGCAGCAGGTCGTGGTAATGCACGAGGCCGACCGGGCGGTCCTGGTCCACCACCACCAGGGCGGTGATCTTCATCGCCTCCTGGATCTGCAGCGCCTTGGCGAGCAGGGTTTCGGGGGCGATGGTGCGGGGGTTGTGGGTCATCACCGCCTCGACCGGCAGGCCCTCCAGGCCCTCCCGCGAGAAGATGGCGCGGCGCACGTCGCCGTCGGTGAGGATGCCGGCGAGCCGGCCCTCGTCATCGACCACGAGGACGGAGCCGAAGCCCTTGGCGTCGATCTCGGCCACCGCCGCCCGCATCGGTGTGCCGAGCGCCACCAGCGGCAGCCGCTCGCCGCCATGCATGACCTCGCGCACCTGCCGCAGCGACGCGCCGAGCCGGCCGCCGGGATGGAACACGGAGAAATCGCGGGCGGAGAAGCCGCGGGCCTCCAGCAGGGCCACGGCGAGCGCATCGCCGAGCGCCAGCTGCATCGCCGTCGAGGTGGTGGGTGCGAGCCCGTTCGGGCAGGCCTCCTTCGCCTTCGGCAGGGCGAGGCAGGTATCGGCCTCGCGGCCGAGGGTCGAGGCGGCGTTCGAGGTGATCGCCACGAGGCCGACGCGGTAGCGCCGGGTATAGCCGATGATGTCGGCCAGTTCCGTGGTCTCGCCCGACCACGACAGGGCCAGCACCACGTCGTCCGGCTGGATCATGCCGAGATCGCCGTGGCTCGCCTCCGCCGGGTGGACATAGAGCGCCGGGGTGCCGGTGGAGGCCATGGTCGCCGCGATCTTGCGCGCCACGTGGCCGGATTTGCCCATGCCGGTGCAGATCACCCGCCCCCGCGCCGCGCCGATCCGCGCCACCGCCTGCGCGAAGGGCTCGCCCAACCCGTTGCCGATCGCCGCCATCAGGCAGGCCAGTCCCTCGCGCTCGGTCTCGATGGTGCGCAGGGCCGAGGCGATGGCGGGCGCCCGCGCCTGCCCCTCGTCCCGATCCTCGATCCGCTGTGCCAGGGCCATGAAGCGCGTTCCGGTCCGCTCGTGAGTGAGAATGTCGCGCTCTCATCGCCGCCGAATGTGGTCGCAAGGCGGCTGATCCTGTCTCCGGTCGATCAAACCGGAGACAGGATCGGGAAGCCGGCGCGGCGTCTGGGCGAAGCCCGAATCCGCCATCCCGA
>NZ_NKUI01000044.1 GCF_014845115.1 Methylorubrum zatmanii
CCCTGCCCCGAACCGTGAGCGATGCGTTTTTCCACTCCCCTGATCGAAGGGCGCCTCGTGCGGCGCTACAAGCGCTTCCTTGCCGACGTGACGCTGGCCGATGGCAGCCTCGTGACGGCCCATTGCGCCAATCCGGGCGCGATGCTCGGGCTCAATGCCGAGGGGTTCCGGGTGCTGCTCTCGCCCTCGACCAACCCTGCGCGAAAACTCGGCTTCTCGTGGGAACTGGTGGAGGCGGATCTGCCCGGCGGCCCGCAATGGGTCGGCATCAACACCGCCCGGCCCAACGCCCTGGTCGCCGAGGCGTTTCGCGCCAGGACCATCGCGCCCCTCGCCGGCTACGAGACGCTGCGGCCGGAAGTGGCCTACGGCAAGGCGAGCCGGGTCGATTTCCTGGCGAGCGGCGGCGGCCTGCCGCCCTGCCATGTCGAGGTGAAGAACTGCCACCTGATGCGGCAGCCGGGGCTCGCCGAATTTCCCGATTGCAAGGCGGCCCGCTCGGCCCGCCACATGGAGGAACTGGCCGCCGTCGTGGCCGCGGGCGGACGGGCGATGCTGATCGTCGTGATCCAGATGCAGGCGACCGCCTTCGATGTCGCCCGCGACATCGATCCGACCTTCGACCGCGCCCTGCAAGCCGCGCTGGCGGCGGGGATGGAGGCCTATGCCTATACCTGCGCGGTGGAGCCGGGCGGCGTCGAGATCGCCGCGCCGGTTCCGATCCTCACGCCGGGCGCGCCGCCCCCGCCCGCTCGAACATCAGGTTGAGGCGGGTCCGCGCGATCTGGCGGTAGCCGTGGGACTGGAGCAGGCCGGGCAGATCGATCTGCCACTGGTCGGTGCCGTTCTCGAGAACGATCAGGGCCGGACGCAGGGAGGCCGGCGCATCGCGCAGGAACGGCTCCAGGATCAGATCCTCGGCCCCCTCCACGTCGAGCTTGATCGCGTCGATCCGCTCGATCCCCTCCGAGCGGCACAGGCCGAGCAAAGTCACCGCCGGCACCCGCACGGCGGCGTTCTTCTGGGTGCCGACGATCTTCACGCTCGATTCGCCGCGGTTGCGCGGATCGATGAACAGGGTCAGCTCGCCCGCCTTGTCGGCCACCGCGCAGGCGATGGCCTTGACCGTGCCGAACGGGTTCTGGCCGATATTGAAGGTGAGCCGGTCGAACACATCGGGCTGCGGCTCGACCGCCAGGATGCGGGCGCGCGGTCCGGTGAAGCCGGCCACGAACAGGGCGTAGGCGCCGATATTGGCGCCGATATCGAGGAACACCGCGTCCTCGGGCAGGCGTTGCTTGAGCAGCGCCCGCTCCTGCGGATCGAAGAACTGCGGGGTGAAGAGCACCTTCTTCTCGCAGTTGTTGTTGTAGGGGTGCAGGCGCATCCGGGCGCCGTAGCGTTCCACGTCGAGGGGCCGGCCCCGCATCATCGAGATGGCGATGCGGCGCAGGAACATCGCCAACCGGCGGGCGCGCCAGGATTGCTCCGGCAGCTTCTGCGTCCGCTCGGCGATCCGCGCGACGAGGCCGGTGGGGGCGTAGGTGCCGTAGGGCGAGGAATCCGTCATCGTGGCGGGGTCATGCCAGCCGGAACGGGCGGCGGCAAGTCGCGCGGGACACGAGGGATTACGGTGCCGGCCGAAGAACCGGTTAAGGAACCGGCCACTGGCCTACCAAACGGCCCGTCTTGTCGCCCGAAGCATCGTCCCGGCCTTTGACATCGGCGCCTGGGCGCCCGATGAGACGACACCATGCAGAGCTTCGATTCAGACGGCGTCCAGATCGCCTATATCGACATGCCGGCCAAGGAGCCGCTCAAGGCCGGGAACGGCGATCCGATCCTGCTGATCCACGGCTTCGCCTCGAACCACGCGGTCAACTGGGTCAACACGCTCTGGGTCCGGTATCTGACCGAGGCGGGCTACCGGGTCATCGCCCTCGACAACCGGGGCCATGGCCAGAGCGAGAAGCTCTATGAGCCCACCGCCTATACCTCCGACCAGATGGCCGGCGACGCCGTGCGGCTGCTGCGCCATCTCGGCATCGCTCGGGCCGACGTGATGGGCTATTCCATGGGCGCGCGCATCGCCGCGCATATGGCGCTCGATTACCCCGCCGAAGTCCGCTCGCTGCTGCTCGGCGGCCTCGGCTACCACCTCGTGGCCGGAGAGGGCCTGCCGCAGGGCATCGCCGAGGCGCTGGAAGCCCCGCCCGGCACGCCCGCGCCGAACCCGACCGCCGCCAGCTTCCGCCTCTTCGCCGAGCAGACCAAGAGCGATCTGCGGGCGCTCGCCGCCTGCATCCGCTGCTCGCGCCAGACGCTGTCGCGGGCCGAGCTGTCGGCCATCGAGACGCCGACGCTGGTCACGGTCGGGGCGCTCGACACCGTCGCCGGATCCGGCCCCGAACTGGCCAAGCTGATGCCGAACGCCCGCGCCCTCGACTTGCCGGGACGCGACCATTCCACGGCCGTGGGCGACAAGCTGCACCGCCAGGGCGTGCTGGACTTCCTGGCGCAGCGGCCCTGACCGGCCTCAGCCGAAGCGGACCGCGCCCGCCGGCATAGCCTGTCGGCAGTAGACCGTTTGATCGACTGCGACGGGACGCGCCCGGTCGTTACGATGCGGCTTCCGTTCCGGGGCGAGCCATGCCGATTCCGATGCCGCAGGTCGATGGGCGCGAGCGCCACCGGTGCCTCGTCGCCCATGCGCTCGCGAACGGGCTGATCGTGGCCGCGATCCTCCTGCTGCTGATCGGCGGGCAGGCCTTGGCCTTTGCCTGACCCGTACCGGCCATAGCCGGGATCGTCTTGTCCGCCCTCAGCTCTTCAGCCGGTAGCCGGTGCGGAAGATATAGGCGACGAGCCCGAGGCACAGGGTCAGGAAGGCGAGAGTGGCGGCGATGCTGACGCCCACCGCGACATCGCCCCGGCCGAAGAAGGCCCAGCGGAAGCCGCTGACGAGATAGACCACCGGGTTGAACAGGCTCACCGCCCGCCAGAACGGCGGCAGCATCTCGATGGAGTAGAAGCTGCCGCCCAGGAAGGTCAGCGGCGTGACGATGAGGAGCGGGACGAGCTGGAGCTTCTCGAAACCGTCCGCCCAGAGGCCGATGACGAAGCCGAACAGGCTGAAGGTCAGCGCGGTCAAAAGCAGGAAGAACACCATCCAGAACGGGTGCGCGATGTGCAGCGGCACGAACAGCGAGGCCGTGGCGAGGATGATGAGGCCGATCACGATCGACTTCGTGGCCGCCGCGCCGACGAAGCCGAGGACCACTTCGAGGGGCGAGATCGGCGCCGACAGGATTTCATAGATCGTGCCGGCGAAGCGCGGGAAGTAGATGCCGAAGGAGGCGTTGGAGACGCTCTGGGTCAGGAGCGACAGCATCATCAGCCCCGGCACGATGAAGGCGCCGTAGGGGATGTCATCCACCGTCTGCACCCGCGAGCCGATGGCGGCCCCGAACACCACGAAATAGAGCGAGGTCGAGATGACCGGCGCGACGATGCTCTGCAGGGCCGTGCGCCAGAACCGGGCCATCTCGAAGCGGTAGATGGCGAGGACCGCCGGGACGTTCAGCATGGACACGCCCTTCATGCGCGCTCGCGGACGAGATCGACGAAGATGTCTTCGAGCGAACTCTGGCTGGTATCGAGATCGGTGAAGGCGATGCCGGCATCGGCGAGATCGCCGAGCAGGCCGGTGATGCCGGTGCGCTCCCCGCGCGTCTCGTAGGTGTAGATCAGGCTGCGCCCGCCCTCGCCGACCTGCAGGGCATGACGCGCCAAGCTCTCGGGCAGGGTGCCGACCGGCTCGCGCAGATGCAGGGTGAGCTGCTTCTTGCCGAGCTTGCGCATCAGCTCGACCTTCTCCTCGACGAGGATGATCTCGCCCTTTCGGATCACGCCCACCCGGTCGGCCATCTCCTCGGCCTCCTCGATGTAGTGGGTGGTGAGGATGACGGTGACGCCCTGCTCGCGCAGGCGGCGCACCAGCCGCCACATGTCCTGGCGCAGCTCGACATCGACGCCCGCCGTCGGCTCGTCGAGGAACAGCACCTTCGGCTCGTGGGCGAGCGCCTTGGCGATCAGCACCCGCCGCTTCATGCCGCCGGAGAGCTGCATGATCCGGCTCTCGCGCTTCTCGTAGAGGGCGAGATCCTTCAGGACACGCTCGATATGCCCCGGATCCCGGGGCAGGCCGAACAGGCCGCGGCTGAAGCTCACCGTGTCCCACACCTTCTCGAAGGCGTCGGTGGTCAGCTCCTGCGGCACCAAGCCGATCATCCGGCGCGCGGCGCGGTACTGACTCTGGATGTCGTGGCCGCCGACCCGGATCATCCCCTCGCTCGGCGTGACGATGCCGCAGACGATGTTGATGAGCGTCGATTTGCCGGCACCGTTGGGGCCCAACAGCGCGAAGATCTCACCCTTGGCGATGTCGAGGGTGACGCCGCGCAGGGCGTGCAGGCCCGAAGCGTAGACCTTCGACAGGTTCGCGATCGAGACGATCGGTTGCATCGGGGCCCTGAAATGGCGGGAGGGGCGGGCCCTATAGCACGGGCCGGAGCGCGAAGAACCCATCTCGCGCCGGTTACATTTTCAGGCGATTCGTCCCTCCGTTGCACGGAATGGCGGAACCGGAGGGCGGCCTGAGGCTTCTCCTCACGTTCTCCTGCGACAAACCATCCCTGAACCGGCCTGCCCTCGTTCCGATGGCGGGTCTTTTTTTGCTCCCAGCCCGCGCGTCCTCACACGACAGTCTGGATCGATCCGACCGACACCGCCGCGCCGGCCGGTTCATCCGCCTTGGACGCCAGAGCGGGCGCCAACACCTTGGCCGGGCTTGCCCGCAACAGGGCGATCAGCAACGCCGAGATCGTGAGCAGGTCGCAGGTCAGGCCGAACACCGACCCGACCAGGGTGTTGTGGGCGAGCCAGCACGAGGACGCGCCGAGGAAGCAGCGGCGCATCGCCTGCGGATCGAGCTGGAGCCGCGCCGTGGTCGCGAGCAGGGATCCGAGCCCAGCACAGGCCGAAGGCCAGCCATTCCATGTCGCCAGCGTCAGGCAGGCCGCGACGAGGCTGCTGGCCACGAAGAGCGGGGCGACCCAGGCCGCCCGGCCCTCGGCCCCGATCCAGCGGGCGGCGACCACGCCCTGCATCACCGAGACGAGGCACATCGCCGTCCCGGTCTGCGCCCCGAGCCGCAGGAAATGCAGCCCGAAACAGGCCGAGGAGGCCGCCGAGGTGAGCAGGATCGCGCTCCGGCGCGGCATCATGCCGGCCGCGAAGCCGAGGCACAGCCCCAGGCCTCCGAACAGGTCGAGATGTTCACGCGCGGCATCCCACGCGAGGGCAATGACATTGACGGGGGACATCTTGAGGACTCTCGAACGGCACGTCCGTGACTGGTTTCGGAGCCGTCGTGCCGGTGCTTGTTCTTGGTTTTTTCTCTCGCCGTCCCGTCGGGCCATCGCGAAAGCAGTGCCGAACGAAGGCGAAACCGCGCCCGCCTTGCCGAGTGCGCTATTCCTGCTTGGTGACCGGATCGTTAAGACGGCAAGAAGCGTACAACGGCGTGGCGCCGCTGCCTCACTTGAGGACGAGCGCCAAGTCCGCGCCGGAATGAGAATGAACGTTCATTGACACGAGAATGAACGTTCACTATCGCTGAACCGAGCGTAGGAGTTCGCGATGGGCCTGTCTCGCGGCGGTCGGATGTCGTCCCTTCCATCATTCGGCCGCGATGCCGGTCCATCCCAGGAGGGCGTCGGCCTCCTGCAATGGGTCGGGGCGGTCTGCACGCCGGCCAATCTTCTCGTCTGCTCGGTCGTCGCTCTCGGCTGGTTCGCCCTGATCGGCTGGACCGGAGCCGGGCCGGAGGGCTGGCAGGCGCGTCTCTGCGCCGATCTCGACCTGCAGCCGCGCGCCTGCGCCGCCGTTACGAACACCACGGGAACCTCTTCATGAGTGCGGCTGCCGGCGCGGTCATCGATGCGAGGAGCGGTCAGGCGGCCCGGCGCGAGCACATCCTCGACGCCGCGGAGGCCTGCTTCGTTCGCAACGGCTTCCACCGGACCACCATGCAGGATCTCGCCCGGGAAGCGTCGATGAGCCCGGGCAACATCTACCGGTACTTCGACGCCAAGGAAGCCGTGGTCCTCGGGCTCGCCGAGCGCGATCGTGAGCGCGGCGCCGTCCTGGTCGAGGCGATGGAGCGGGCCGGTGACAAGCGCGCGGTCCTGATGGCCATTCTCGGCCGCTTCTTCCACGACATCACCCGCGAGGCGGCGGTGCTGCGCCTCGACCTCTGGGCGGAGGCGACCCGCAACCCGGCCATCGCCGCCCTGGTGGAGCAGGGCGACGAGGAAGGACGGACGTGGCTCATCGAGATGTTCGAGGCGATCAAGACCTCCCCGGCCTGCGATCCGGCGACCCTGTTCGATGCCATCGCGCCGCTGATGAAGGGCATCATCGTCAGCCGGGCCCTGGCTCCCGATTACGATGCCAGCCCGGCAGTGGCGCAGCTTCATGCCCTGATCGACGCGGGCCTGTCCGGCTCGCTCCCCCGCGCCGATGCGGAGACCGGCCGATGACTTCCGTTCGGGCCCTTGCCCCCGCTCTCCTGCTCCTGGCCCTAGGCCTCGCTCCGGCTTGGGCCGAAACCGCTCCGGCGAAGGTCGCTCCGGCGCCCGTCGTCAGCGTGGTCGAGGCGGACCGGCGCGAGATCGTGGAGAGCGTGGTCGTGACCGGCACGCTGGTGCCGCGCGACGAGATTCTGGTGACGCCGGAGATCGATGGCTACCGCTTGGTCGAGCTTCTGGCCGAAGAGGGCATGCGGGTCGAGCAGGGACAGGTGCTCGCCCGGTTGTCCCGCGACCTGATCGACCGGCAGCTCGCCCAGCAGAACGCCCTGATCGACAAGGCCAGTGCCGCCGTTCCGCAGGCACAGAGCAACATCGAGCAGGCGGAGGCCGCCGAGCTCGAAGCCCGGCTCGCCCATGATCGGGCCAAGCAGCTGATCCAGAGCGGCAACACTACGGCGGTGGTGATGGAGAGCCGCACCGCCGCCCTGCGGCAGGCAGAGGGCAAGCTGGCCTTCGCCCGCAACGGGCTGGCCATGGCCAGGGCGGAACTCGCGCAGGCCAGGGCCGTGCGCGACGAACTCGAATTGCGGCTCGCCCGCACCGAGATCCGCGCGCCGGAGGCCGGCATCGTCAGCCGCCGCACCGCGCGGGTCGGCATGGCGACCTCCTCCGCCGCCGAGCCGCTGTTCCGGCTGATCGCACGGGGCGAGATCGAGCTGGAGGCCGAGGTCATCGAGACCAAGCTGCCGCTCCTGCGCGAGGGCAACCCGGCCTTCATCGAGATCGGCGACGGCGAGCGCGTCGCCGGCAGCGTCCGTGCCGTCTATCCCGAGGTCGACAAGGCGAGCCGTCTCGGCAAGGTCCGCGTGCGCCTCGATCCCGATCCGCGCCTGCGCATCGGCACCTTTGCCCGCGGCGCCGTGGAACTCGCCCGCACCCGCGGGGTCACCGTGCCCCAGGCCTCCGTCCTCTACGGCGGCGGCAAGCGCAGCTCGGTGCTCGTCGTCGCCGACGACAAGGTCGAGGCCCGCGAGGTCCGCACCGGCCTGTCCGACGAGGACGACATCGAGATCCGCGCCGGCCTGACCGAGGGCGAGCGGGTCGTCGCCCGCGCCGGAAGCTTCCTGCGGGACGGCGACCGTGTCCGCCCCGTCCCGGTCGCGCGTCAGGGCGCAACGCCGGCCGCGCTGTCCACCGCGCCCTCACCCCAGGCCACGGCCGACGCCGGCCCACGCTAAACCCCTCCCCCGCGCGGACATCCGCGCGGGCTTCGCCGGACCTCACCGACGGGTTGCCCCGATGCGCCTGAACATCTCCGCCTGGGCGATCCGGAATCCGATCGCGCCCCTCGTCCTGTTCCTCGTGCTGGTGGTGCTGGGCCTCGTCAGCTTTCGCGGGCTCGCGGTCACCCGGATGCCGAACATCGACGTGCCGATCGTCTCGGTGACGATCACGCAGGGCGGTGCCGCCCCCTCCGAGTTGCAGACCCAAGTGACGAAATGGGTCGAGGATTCGATCGCGGGCGTGCGCGGCGTCAAACACATCACCTCGGCGATCACCGAGGGCTCCTCGGTCACGACGGTCGAGTTCCGCCTGGAGGTGAACACCGACCGGGCGGTCAACGACGTGAAGGATGCGATCTCGAAGATCCGCATCAACCTGCCGCGCACCATCGACGAGCCGATCATCCAGCGCGTCGAGATCACCGGATTGCCGATCCTGATCTACGGCGTGACCTCTCCGGCGATGACGCCGGCGGACCTGTCCTGGTTCGTCGAGGACAAGGTCGCCCGCACGCTTCAGGGCGTGAAGGGGGTCGGAGGCGTCGAGCGCGTCGGCGGCGTCTCCCGTGAGATCCGCATCACGCCGCTGCCCGACCGCCTGCTCGCCCTCGGCATCACGGCGGCGGAGGTGAACAAGCAGGTGCGCGTCACCTCCGCCGACATGGCGGGCGGGCGCGGCGAAGTCGGCGGGCGCGAGCAGTCGATCCGGACGCTGGCCGCCTCGCGCACCATCCGCGACCTGAAGGCCACCTCCATCGTCCTGCCCGGCGGCCGGAAGGTCCGTCTCGACGATCTCGCCACGGTGGAGGATTCCATCGAGGAGCCGCGCACCTTCGCCCGCTTCAACGGCGCGCCGGTGGTGGCCTTCGCGGTCTCGCGCGGCTCGGGCGCGAGCGATGCCGAGGTCGCGGCCGGGGTCGAGAAGAAGATCGCCGAATTCAGCGAGAGCTATCCCGACATCCGCTTCGAGGAGATCGATTCCTCGGTTCTGGCGACGCGCGGCAGCTACGCCTCGGCCATGCACACCCTGATGGAGGGGGCGGCGCTCGCCGTCATCGTGGTCTTCCTGTTCCTGCGGGACTGGCGCGCGACCATGATCGCGGCGGTGGCGCTGCCGCTCTCGGTGTTCCCGACCTTCTGGGCGATGGATGCCCTCGGCTTCACCCTGAACGGCATCAGCCTGCTGGCGATCACGCTGGTGACCGGCATCCTCGTCGACGACGCCATCGTCGAGATCGAGAACGTCGTGCGCCATATGCGGCTCGGCAAATCGCCCTACCGCGCCTCGATCGAGGGCGCCGACGAGATCGGGCTCGCCGTCATCGCCATCACCGCGACCCTGATCGCGGTCTTCGCCCCCGTCTCCTTCATGGGCGGCATCGCCGGCCGCTACTTCATGCAGTTCGGCCTCACCATCGCGGTGTCGGTGTTCATGTCGCTGCTGGTGGCGCGGCTGATCACCCCGCTGCTGGCCGCCTATTTCCTGCGCGATCACGGCCATGCAGAGGAGAAGGAGGGCCCGGTGATGCGCGCCTATACCCGCCTCGTCGGCTGGTCGGTGCGCCACAAATGGATCACGCTGGTGGTCGGGCTGGCGCTGTTCGCCGGCTCGATCATGTCGACCAAGCTCCTGCCCTCGGGCTTCATCCCGAAGCAGGACAATGCCCGCACCCTGTTCATGATCGAGCTGGCGCCGGGCGCGCGGCTTGCCGACACCATCGCCGTCTCCGACCGGGTGGTCGCCCGCATCCGGGCGCTGCCGGAAGTCACCTCGGTCTTCGTCGATGGCGGACGGCAGGCCGGCGGCAAGAAGGAAACCCGTCTCGCCACGCTGATCGTCAACCTGACGCCGAAGAGCGAGCGGGCCCGGCGGCAATGGACCATCGAGACCGAGATCGCCGGCCTGCTGGCGGAGGAGCCGGACATCCGCTCCTGGACCCTGCGCGACAGCGGGCAGCGCGACCTCGCCCTCGTGGTCAGCGGCCCCGATGTCGATGTCGTGACCGAGATCGCCGCCCGGCTTCAGCGCGACATGGCCGCGATCCCGCATCTCGTCTCGGTGATGTCGACCGCGCCGCTCAACCGCACCGAGGTGCGGATCCGCCCCAAGGAGGGTGCGGCGGCCGATCTCGGCGTGTCCACCGACGTCATCGCCGAGACCGTCCGCGTCGGCACCATCGGCGACATCGGCATCAACCTCGCCAAGTTCAACGCCAAGGACCGGCAGGTGCCGATCCGGGTGCAGCTGCCCGAGAGTTCTCGCGGCGCGGTCTCGCGTCTCGAGAACCTGAAGGTGCCGGCCAAGAACGGCGTGGCCGTGCCGCTCGCGGCGGTGGCCGATATCGAACTCGACCAGGGCCCCGGCGCCATCGAGCGCTACGACCGCGCCGTGCGCGTCGCGGTGGAGGCCAACATGGAAGGCTCAGACGCCCTCGGCTCGCTGATCGAGCAGGCCCTCGCCACGCCGACGGCAAGGAACCTGCCGCCGGGCGTCACCATCCGCCAGACCGGCGATGCCGAAATCATGCAGGAGGTGTTCTCCGGCTTCCTCATGGCGATGGGCGCCGGCATCATGATGGTCTACGCGGTGCTGGTGCTGCTGTTCGGCTCGTTCCTGCAGCCGTTGACCATCCTGTTCTCGCTGCCCCTCTCCATCGGCGGCGCCATCCTCGGCCTGCTGATCTGCCACATGCCGATCTCGATGCCGGTCGTCATCGGCATCCTGATGCTGATGGGGCTGGTGACGAAGAACGCGATCATGCTCGTGGACTTCGCCGTCGAGGAGATGCGGGCGGGCGTCGACCGGGTGACGGCCATCATCGATGCCGGCCGCAAGCGCGCCCGGCCGATCGTGATGACCACCATCGCCATGGCCGCCGGCATGGTGCCCTCGGCGATGGCGCTCGGCATCGGCGGCGAGTTCCGCGCGCCGATGGCGGTCGCGGTCATCGCCGGCCTGATCGTCTCGACGCTGCTCTCCCTCGTCTTCGTGCCGGCGGTGTTCCTGCTGATGGACAGCCTGAGCGGCCTGCTCGGGCGCCTGCTCGGCCGCTTCGTCGGCCCCCGCGACGAGGCGGCGGACGGACCCGCCCCTGCCGCGGCGAGCCACCGATAGGCTCGGTACGCTCCGGTATTCGGCGGCGGCTCGTCGGGTTCGGCTCCTACCGCGAGCGGTCGAGCAGCCCCGAGACCACGCGGGCGGTGTAATCCACCATCGGCACGATGCGGGCATAGTTGAGCCGCGTCGGGCCGATCACGCCGACGACGCCGACGATCTTCTGCGCCCCGTCGCGGAAGGGCGCGGCGATCATCGAGGAGCCGGAGAGTGAGAACAGCTTGTTCTCCGAGCCGATGAAGATGCGCACGCCATCCCCCTGCTCGGCCCGGGCCAGCAGCTCGATCACGTCCTTCTGTGTCTCGAGGTCGTTGAACAGCAGGCGGATGCGTTCGAGATCCTCCGCCGCGCGCAAGTCGTCCAGCAGATTGGCCTGACCCCGCACGATGAGCTGGCGCGCCTCGGACGGGCCGACGGTGGTGGCGAGCCCGGCATCGACCAGCCGCTCGGTCAGCGCGTCGAGCTCGCTCTTCATCGCCTTGCGCCCGGCCTCGATATCGGCGCGCAGCGAGTCCAGCGTGCGGCCGCGCAGGCGGGCATTGAGGTAGTTCGAGGCCTCCTGCAGCGCCCCCGCCGGCAGGCCGGGGGGCAGGTCGACCAGCCGGTTCTCCACCGTGCCGTCGATCGACACCAGCACCACCAGCGCCCGGTCGGCGTCGAGCCGCACGAACTCGACATGCTTGAGCCCGGCATCGACCTTGGTGGTCAGCACCACACCCGCCCCGCGCGAGATGCCCGACAGCAGGGAGGAGGCCTCGGCCAGGGCCGAATCGAAGGTGTGCCGCGAGGCGGCCGCCTGCATCTGTGCTTCGATGCGCGCCTTCTCGTCGTGATCGACGTCGCCGATCTCCATCATCGCATCGACGAAGAAGCGCAGGCCGAGTTCGGTGGGCAGCCGCCCGGACGAGGTGTGCGGCGCGAAGATCAGCCCGGAATGCTCCAGATCCGCCATCACGTTGCGGATCGAGGCCGGCGACAGGCTCATCGGCAGGATGCGCGCGAGGTTGCGCGATCCCACCGGCTCACCGGTGGTGACATAGCTCTCGACGATCTGCCGGAAGATCTCGCGGGCGCGCTCGTTGAGGGCGGACAGCGCCTGAATCTGCGGAGGCACGTTGGTCTGAGGGGCTTCGGACAAGGGAAGGGTTGGAACCTGACAATCGATTGTGAGGGCTCGGGCGCCGCCGATCAATCCTCAAGCCTGCGGCGGTTCTGCGCGACCGGGGCTTTCCCTCGCCCTGTGCGGAAACAGGAACGTGGCCGGGATCATTCCGGAGCCCCGGACCGTTTCAAAACCGGGAGCCGCGCCTCAGGTTGCGGTCAGCCCTTCCCTTCATCGAGCGAAATGGAGCCACCGATAGTGCTGACAGGCGCACGAAAGACCATGGTGAAGGCCGCCGCCCTGGCCATCGCCGTCACCGGCTTGAGCCTCACCGCCGCGCCCCGCGCCGCCGAGGCTGCCCCGCTGCCGATCCAGACCGAGGCGACCGCACCGGCCGGCGGCATGATCGAGCAGGCCCAGTACCGGCGCCACCATCGCCATTACCGCCGCCACTATCGGCATCGCCGTCACCTGCACCGACACCACCGGTTCGGGCGGCCTCATCACTGGCATCGCCGGCATGGGCTGCATCGCCACTGGCGCTGAACCGCCCTCGGGGCCCCTCGGCCGCCGTCTCGCGACGGCGGCCTTTTTTATGACGAGCCGCGGCCGAGCCGGCAGTTGCCGGAGGCGGCGGCAGCGCCTAAGAGCCCTGGCTTCGATTTCCAATACGGAGCTTTTCAAGGATGCGGCCCTCGAAGCGCGCGCCCGACGCGATGCGCGACGTCTCGCTGGAACGGGCGGTTGCCCGCTACGCGGAAGGCTCCTGCCTCGTCACGTTCGGCAATACCCGCGTGCTCTGCACCGCCTCGCTCGAAGAGCGCGGGCCGCCGTGGCTGCGCGGCTCCGGCAAGGGCTGGGTGACGGCGGAATACTCCATGCTGCCCCGGGCGACCCATGAGCGGACCCGCCGCGAGGTCAATTCCGGCAAGCCCTCCGGCCGCACCCAGGAGATCCAGCGGCTGATCGGCCGTTCCCTCCGCGCCGTGACGAACCTGCCGGCGATGGGCGAGCGCCAGATCACCATCGATTGCGACGTGATCCAGGCCGATGGCGGCACCCGCACCGCCTCGATCACCGGGGCCTGGGTGGCCCTGCACGATTGCTTCGCCTGGATGCGCGCCCGCTCGATCATCTCCGTCGATCCGCTCAAGGATCACGTCGCGGCGGTGTCCTGCGGCATCTACAAGGGCAAGCCGGTGCTCGACCTCGACTATGCCGAGGATTCGGCGGCCGAGACCGACGCCAACTTCGTCGTCACCGGCAAGGGCGGCATCGTCGAGGTACAGGGCACCGCCGAGATGGAGCCCTTCACCGACGAGCAATTCCTGGAATTGCTGCGCCTCGCCAAGGGTGGTGTGGCGCAGCTCGTCGAGCTGCAACGGAAGGCCACCGCGTGAGCGGGCATCGCATCCTGACGGGCAAGGTCGTCATCGCGACCCACAATGCCGGCAAGCTCGTCGAGATGCGCGAGCTGCTGGCACCCTTCGGCGTCGAGGCGGTCTCGGCCGGCGAACTCGGCCTGCCCGAGCCCGACGAGACCGGCACGATGTTTTCCGAGAACGCGGCGATCAAGGCGCTCGCCGCCGCCAAGGCCTCGGGCCTGCCGGCCTTCGCCGACGATTCCGGCCTGTGCGTCGATGCCCTCGACGGGGCACCGGGGCTGTTCTCCGCGCGCTGGGCCGGCCCGGACAAGGACTTCGCCGGCGCCATGGCCCGGATCGCGGCGGAACTCGACAGCCGCGGCGCGAGCGACCGGCGGGCGCATTTCGTCTCGGCCCTGGTTCTGGCTTGGCCGGACGGTCATACCGAGCTGTTCGAGGGGCGAATCTTCGGCGACCTCGTCGAGCCGCGCGGCAGCCTCGGCTTCGGCTACGACCCGATGTTCCGGCCGGACGGCATGGATCGCACCTTCGGCGAGATCTCGTCCGAGGAAAAGCACGGCGTCGATTGGCAGAGCGGCAACGCCCTGTCGCACCGGGCCCGCGCCTTCGTCCTTCTCGCCAAAGCCTGCCTGCGCCGGCCGGGCTGACTTTTCGCCCAGGCTTCCGCTCCCCACATCCCTATGACAAGAGCCACCGAACCGGGGCTATCTCAGCCCCCGCCCTCATTCCGAGAGCGGAGGGTGGGGCACAATGAGCGGCCCGTTTGGGTCGAAACGTTCGAACAGGCCGATGCCCCCCGTGACACCGCCCGACCACCCGACCCGCGACGCGGGCTTCGGCGTGTACCTGCACTGGCCGTTCTGCGCCGCGAAGTGCCCCTATTGCGACTTCAACAGCCATGTCCGCTACGCGGGCGTGGATCAGCCGCGCTTCCTCGCCGCCTTCCGCCGCGAGATCGCCCACGCGGCGGCGCTGGCGCCGGGTCGCACCGTCACCAGCATCTTTCTCGGCGGCGGCACGCCCTCGCTGATGGCACCGGAGACGGTGGCGGGCCTGCTCGACGCGGTGGCCGGCGCCTGGGCCGTTGCGCCGGATGCGGAGGTGACGCTGGAGGCCAACCCCACCAGCGTCGAGGCGACCCGCTTTCGCGGCTACCGGGCGGCCGGGGTCAACCGCGTCTCCCTCGGTGTCCAGGCTCTCGATGACGGCGACCTCAAGCGGCTCGGCCGGCTGCACAACGTCGCCGAGGCGCTGTCCGCCGTCCGCACGGCGTCGGCGCATTTCGAGCGCTTCTCCTTCGACCTGATCTATGCCCGCCCCGACCAGACGCCCGCCGCCTGGGCAGCGGAATTGCGGCAGGCCATCGACCATGCGGCGGAGCATCTCTCGCTCTACCAGCTCACCATCGAGCCCGGCACACCGTTCTTCGGCCTGGCCCAGGCCGGACGCCTCGTCCCGCCGGACGACGAATCCGCCCGCGCCCTCTACGACGTCACTCAGGAGATCTGCGCGCAGGCCGGGCTGCCGGCCTACGAGATCTCGAACCATGCCCGTCCCGGCGCGCAGTCGCGTCACAACCTGCTCTACTGGCGCTACGGCGAATATGCCGGGATCGGTCCCGGCGCCCATGGCCGCCTCGTCCTCTCGGAGGGCCGCACCGGCACGCTGACCGAGAAGGCGCCCGAGGCCTGGCTCGCGCGGGTCGAGGGCGAAGGCCACGGCATGGTCGAGACCGAATGTCTCTCCGCCGAGGATCAGGGCGACGAGTTTCTGATGATGGGCCTGCGCCTCTCGGAAGGCATCGACCCGGCCCGCTACGCCGCCTTGAAAGGTCGGCCCCTCGATGCCCGGCGCCTCGACGCGCTGATGGCGGACGGCCTTGTCGCGCGGCGTCCTGACGGTCGCATCGCCGCGACCGCCCGTGGCGCTCCGGTCCTCAACGCCGTGGTGGCCGAACTGGCAGGCTGACGCCCACCCTGATCGTTCTCCCCTCCCGCCTCTCGCTATGCTATTTTGGCTTGAGGAGGCGTCGATGGCCGATATCCTGGATCAAGCCGTCGCGGCTCTGCGGCGGATGCCGGCAGCAGATCGTGAGAGCATGGCACAAGCCATTCTCACCGTGACTCAGGGCAGCCCAACGCTCGATATCGAGCCAGACCATCTTCCCTTCGTTCTCGAAGGACTTGCGCAGCTGGACCGTGGCGAGTTCATCGAGGGCGATCCGGAGGGTCTGATTGCCGCCGCCTTCCGACGCCACCTTCGGTGAAGCTGCGCCTTTCCGCTCGGGCGACGAACGATCTCAAGACCATCGCCACCTACCTCGCCTCACACGATCCGCAGGCAGCCCGTCAAGTTGAGCATCAGCTGGCGACGGCCCTGCGCAGACTCCTCGATCATCCCCAGGCAGGCCGTCCCGTCGGTCGCGGACTGCGCCGCTTCGTGGTGCCGCGCCTGCCCTACCTGATCTTCTATCGCGTGGATGAGGCGGAACAGGCCGTCGCTGTCGCGACGATCCGCCATGCCGCCAGACGGCCCATCCCGTAGCGTATGAGCGTGCGCAGCCTTATCACCAGCGATCGCCCAAAAAGCGTCAGATCCCCGATGGCGCCAGCACCTTCGGCGCCGGGCTCACCACCGTGGCGGCGTTGTTGCGGATCTCGTAGACCGCGAGCGTGCGCTCGCTGACACCCTCCGGGCGGAATCGGAATGTGCCATCGAGGCCGGAAAAGCCGGCTGGATTGGTCAGCGTCGCATCGGCGAAGCGCTGCGAACCGAACTGGCGCACGAGGGCGGCGATGAGGGAGACCGCATCGTAGCCGAGCGAGGCGGTGCGCGGCGGCAGCGTGCCGAAGCGGGCCTGATAACGCTGAGAGAAACCGGAGAAGCCGGCGGCGTCCGGGGCGGCGAACCATGCGCCCTGGAAGGCCGGCTGCGAGAACACGCGCGGATCGTTCCACAGGGCCAGTCCGACCGGGCGAACCCGCGCCGGTGAGAACCCGGCCCGCGTCAGGGCCGGGGCGACAGCGGCGAGGCCCTCCGGCGTATCCGGAACGAACAGGGCGTCGGCCTGCGCCGAAGCTCCCGCGATCACGCCGCGCAGACGTTCCACCGCCGGGCCCGGATTGCCGGCGGGATAACGCTCGATGGCGACCAGCCGGGCACGGCGCCGGGCCACCGCCTCTCGGAACTGTGCCTCGACGGCGTTGCCGTAGGTCGTCTCAGGAATCAGAGCGGCGAAGGAGCGGCGCCCGGCCGCCGTCGCCTCATCGACGATGCGGTCGACCTCCGATTGCGGCAGGAAGCTGATGAGGTAGACGCCGCGGGCGGCGACCGCCGCGTCGGTCGAGAAGGCGATCACCGGCTTGCCCGCCCCGCGCGCGACACTTCCCGCCGCCTGGACGTTGGCGGCGAAGAGCGGGCCGAGCACCACCTCGGCTCCCTCGGCGAAGGCCGCCTGGGCGGCCTCCCGCGCGCCTTCGGGCGTGCCACGGTCGTCCTTGACGAGGATGCGCAGGTCCGGCTTCTGGAAATCGTCGTAGGCGAGTTCGGCGGCGTTGCGCAGGGCGCCGCCGACCGCCGCGCCCTGCCCGCTCAGGGGCACGATCAGCGCGACCTTCACCGAGCCGGCGCCGATGGTCTCCTGGCCCGTCGCGACCGGTTCGGCGGGGGCCGACGGGGCCTGCGGGCGCGGCACGTCGGGGAGGCCGACGCAGGCGGCCAAGCCAGTGCAGAGAAGGGCGATTGCCGCGAGGCCTGCCTGAAATCCGACCCGTCGCGCCATCGCCGTTCCCCTTCGCGCGCAAATCGGGGTTACGATGCGGAGCGCCCTGTGAAAAGTAAATGTGAGGCCCAGCCTTTCCCCGGTCTTCAAAGGCGCTCGGACATGGCATTGTCGCGGCGATGACACAGCGACTCGACAAGCGCCCCGAAGGCGGCCCCCGCGCGCCCGCCACCTTCACAGCCTTCGGCCTCGCCGCCGAGGCCGAACCCCTGGCGCCGGGCCTCTACGTGGTGGCCACCCCCATCGGCAACCTGCGCGACGTCTCGTTCCGCGCCCTCGCGACCCTGGCCGCCGCCGACGCCGTCCTGGCCGAGGATACCCGCGTGACCCGCACCCTGCTGATGCATTACGGGATCACCACGCCGCTCCTGTCCTACCACGAGCATTCCAACGACGCCGTGCGCGAGCGGATGGTGATGCGGCTGAAAGGCGGGGAGACCCTGGCCCTCGTCTCCGACGCGGGCACGCCGCTGGTGTCGGATCCGGGCTTCAAGCTGGTTCAGGCGGCCATCGCCGCCGGCATCCCGGTCACGCCGATCCCCGGCCCCTCGGCGGTGATGACCGCCATCGTCGCCGCCGGTCTACCGACCGACCGCTTCTTCTTCGAGGGATTCCTGCCACAGAAATCCGGCGCGCGGCGCAACCGGCTGGAAGCGTTGGCCACCATCCCCGGCACGCTGGTCGTGTTCGAATCCCCCCATCGTCTGCCCGAGATGCTGGCTGACGCCGCCGAGACTCTCGGTCCCGAGCGTCCGGCGGCGGTGGCGCGCGAATTGACCAAACTCTACGAGACGATCCGCCGTGACAGCCTCGGCGGTTTGGCGGAAACCTTCGCGCAGGAGGGGCCGCCCAAGGGCGAGGTGGTGGTGGTGATCGGCGCGGCGCCGGAGGACGCGGTCGCGCGGGAGGCCGATACCGGGCTCGATGCCCGCATCGAGGCGGCCCTCGCCCGGCACTCGATCAAGGACGCCGCCGCCCTCGTCGCCGACGAGACCGGCCAGCCCAAGCGCGTCGTCTATGCCCGCGCCCTGGCGCTCGCTCGCCGCGGCGATGACGATACATCCGCCTGATCCGGCCTTACGCCGCCGCCTCACCTACGGCCGGGGCCTCTCCGCCGAGGCGTTGGCGCTGGCGGCCCTGATGCTGAAGGGCTACCGGCCGCTGGCCCGGCGCTACGCGGCGGCGGGCGGCGAGATCGACCTGATCGTCCGGCGCGGGCGCACGATCGCCTTCGTCGAGGTCAAGGCGCGCGCGACCCTGGATGCCGCCGCGACCGCCATCGATGCACGCAAGAGGGCGCGGATGTCCCGCGCCGCGCTGGCCTGGCTCGCCCGTCACCCGGTTCCCGCCGACGCGACTTTGAGAGCGGATGCCGTCTTCGTGGCGCCGCGCCGCTGGCCGCGCCACCTGCCGAACGCCTTCGAGATCGAAGGCGCCTGAGCGGATTGAGGAACGTCAGCCCTGCGCGCTCTCGATGGCGGCGATCAGGGTGCGCTTCAGGTCGGCTTGGCTGAAGGGCTTCTGCACCACCGGCCGGTCGCGGAACGGCTCGCGGATGCCCGCTCCGCCGTAGCCGGTCGAGAACACGATCGGCAGCTGACGCTCGGCGATGGCCTCGGCCACCGGATAGATCGGCTCGCCGGCCACGTTCACATCGAGGATGGCGACCGTGAAGGACTCGCTGCGGGCCATCTCCAGGGCGGTGGCGAGGCGTGCGGCCGGGCCGACGATCTCGCAGCCGAAATCCAGCAGCATATCCTCGAGCAGCATCGAGATCGCCGCCTCGTCCTCCACGACCAGCACGCGGGCGCCGGACAGACGATCCTCGTTCGAATCCACAGTCACGCCGGGTCGTCTTCCCTATCGATCCGTTCCTGAAACCGGAACGCTGTCTTGGCGGACCGGTCGCGTCTGGAACTCCGGGCGTGGCTCCCCCGACATGCTGCGGAAACGGATGCCCCACCCGGAAAACGCTGCCCGGCATTCGGAGCCGTCGCCCGTAAAGCTGGGCGTGTCAAGCACTGGAAAGCCGCGCTCGTGCTATGCTCGACGGCCTATGTTACTCAGCGCAACATTTCATTCACCCTGTCGCGGCTCGGCACCGTTCCGTCCGCGCTCCGACACCGGTTCCGGCCCCAGCCGGCGGGACCTTCTGGCCGGTGCCATCGCGGCGCTGCTGCCGGTGGGTGCCCGTGCCGCGCCGGCTCGCTCGATCGTGATCGGTTCAAAGAACGATACGGAAGGCCGCCTTCTCGGCGAGCTGATCGCCCAGGTTCTCGAAGGCCTCGGCCTGCCGGTGGAACGCCGCCTCGGTCTCGGCCCGACCCTGATCGTCCGCTCGGCCCTGCTCTCGGGGGAGATCGACCTTTATCCCGAATATACCGGCAACGTGGCCTTCTTCTCCGCCACCGAAACCGACCCGGCCTGGAAGACCGGTGACGGTGCCTATCACCGGGCCGCAAGTCTCGACGCGGCGCGCGGCCTCGTCTGGCTCGCGCGGGCCCCGGCCAACAATACGTGGCTGATCGCGGTGCAGGGCCGGCTCGCCCGGGAGCGGAACCTCGCCACCATGGCGGATTTCGCGAGCGCCGTGCGCGCCGACCTCATCCGCCTCGCCGCCTCGACCGAGTTCGTCGAGAGCCCCGCCGCCCTGCCCTCGTTCGAGGCGGCATACGGCTTCAGCCTGCCGCTCTCCCGCATCGTCAGCCTGCCCGGCGGCGACACGGCCGTCACCGCCCGCGCGGCGGCGGAGGGAATCAGCGGAATCAATGCCGGCATGGTCTACGGCACGGATGGGGCCCTGGCGGCCCTCGACCTGACCGTGATGAGCGATCCCAAGGGTGCGCAGATCGTCTACGAGCCGGCCCCCGTGATCCGTGCCGACACGCTCGACCGTTATCCGCAGATCCGCAGGGCCCTCGATCCGGTCTTCGCACGGCTCGACGCCGAGACTCTGCGGCAGCTCAACGCGGCCATCACCGTGGAGGGACGCACCGCCTCCGCGGTGGCGGCGGAATGGCTCGGCCGGGAGGCGGGCCGCCCGTGATCGCACGTCTCCTCCTCGGTCTCGCGGCAGCGGCGCTGGTGCCTGCGATATTCGCGCTTCTGCCGCTGCTGCACCTCGCTCCGAACCGGCTGGTCACCGGAACCCCGATCTCTGCGGGCGAGGTGCTCGGGCCCTGGTTTTGGCCGGTGGAAGGCCTCTCGGCCCTCGGCATCACCCTGCTGGCGGCGTGTCGCGGCCGGGTCGGCTCGGCGGTCGCCGCCGGTGCCTGCGCGGCAGCCGTCACTCTACTCCTGATCGGGCTCGGATCGGGAGCGGACACGGCCCTCGCCGGCCAGCCGCCAGCCTCGCGAGCGAGGCTCGCCGCCGGAGCCTGGATCGGCCTGATTCTGCTCTCCGCCGCCCTACCGCCGGCTGCCCGGCGGGCCGGCCTGCCCGGCGGAGGGCTGGTGGCAGGAGCGGGGCTTGGGGCGCTCCTCACGATTCTGTTTGCATCGGGCAGCCTCGACGGGTTGTCCCTCGCCCGCGAAGTGAGGAGCCGCCGCGATGTCCTGGGTCGGGCGATCCTCGACCATCTCACCCTTACCCTCGGCGCCCTGCTGCTTGCCCTGCTCGTGACCGTCCTGCTCGGCCTGTGGCGGCGCGGGCGCGGTGCCATCGATCTCGGGGTGAGCGGAGTACAGGTCGTCCCCGCCATCGCCCTGTTCGGCGGCCTCGTCGCCGCGGGCTCGGCTGTTCTCAACGCCCTCCCGGCCCTGCGCGGATACGGCCTATCGGCCCTCGGCACCGGTCCGGCGCTGGTTGGCATTGCCGCCTACCTGCTGCTGCCGCTCTGGCGCGGCCTAGAGGCGGCGCTGCGCGCGCCCGATGCGGAAAGCCTCGATGCGGCCCGCGCCCTCGGGCTCAGCCCGCGCCAGATCCTGACGGATCTCCGCCTGCCCCTCGGCGCTGCCATCCTCGTCGGCGGATTACGGGTCGCCTCGGTCCAGGCGCTCGGGCTCGCAACCCTCGGCGCCCTCGTCGGCGCGGGCGGGCTCGGCACCCTCGTCTTCGACGGCATGGCCCAGTTCGCACCCGATCTGATCCTGCTCGGGGCCCTGCCGATGATCGCCCTTTCCCTTGCCGCCGAAACCGGCCTGCGGGCCGTGGAGGCGGCGGCGCGCCGCCGGTGGCCGCGATGAGCCGCTTCGCACCGGCTCTCGGGCCGCTCCTTCTCGGCATCGTGCTCGGCCTCGGGAGCCATCCGGCCCTGGCCAGCCTCGTCGGCGGCGCTGCGCACCGTCCCCTCACCCCAGGACGCCTCACGGAGCTGGCTCTCAATCATCTCGCCCTGGCCGGCGGCGGGCTCGCCCTCGTGGCCGGGATCGGCGGCGGACTCGGCCTGATCGCCACGCGGGCACGCTTCGCTGCCTGGCGCGGGAGCATCGACACCCTCGCCGCCTTGGCCCAGGCGGTGCCGCCTGTGGTGGTGGTCGCCCTGGCCCTGCCGGTCCTCGGCTTCGGCGGCCCGCCGACGCTCCTGGCTCTGGCCGCCTACGGCATCATGCCCGCCCTGCGCGGCACCGTCGCCGCCCTCGAATCCGTGCCGCCAGAGGCGCGCGAGGCGGCCCGCGCCATCGGGCTGACGCCCGGTCAGGTGCTGCGACAGGTCGAACTCCCGCTGGCTGCGCAGGGCCTCGTCGAGACCCTGCGCACCGCCTTCGTCCTGTCGGTCGCCGTGACGGCGGTGGGGGCCTTGGCCGGTGCCGCCACACTCGGCACCCCGATCGTCGCCGGACTTCAGAACCAGAACTTCGTGGCGATGCTGCAAGGCGCGCTGGCCAGTGCGGCCATGGCCTTCCTCGGGGACGCGCTGCTGCTGGCGGCGGGCGGTCTGCTGCGGCGTGAGTGAGGACGGTTCACTTATCGAGGAATTCGACCTTCGCACCCTTTTGCGTCCGGCTCGCGAGATCCCGCGCATCCCAGTTGGTCAGGCGGATGCAGCCGTGCGACTCGGTCTTGCCGACCTTCTCCGGCTCCGGCGTCCCGTGAATGCCGTAGGACGGGATCGAGAGATCGATCCAGACGATCCCGACCGGATTGTTCGGCCCCGGATGGATCGAGAACTTCTTCCGGGCCTTCACACCGGCGAAGCGGTATTTCGGATTGTAGGTGTACCAGGGATCGAAGGCGATGGCCTTGACCTTGGCCGAGCCGTCCGGCGCCGGCTTCTCGGCGCTGCCGATGGAGGCGGGGTAATCCGCCGTCAGCTTGCCGTCCTCGCCATAGGCCTGCAACCGCTTGGTGCGCTTGTCGATCTCGATGCGGGTGACCTTGGGCGGGAGCGGCGCACCCTCGACCTTGCCCTCACCCAGCGGCGGCACCGCCGCCACCACGAGGGTGCCGCCGGCCTTGTCCAGGGGCACGTCCGGGTTGAGGGCGGAGAGCAGGTCGCGCTGCATGTGGAAGCGCTCGGCCAGCATCTCGCGGGGGTTGGTGTAGCGCATCGGCCCGACCTCGGCCTGCTCCTCCATCTTGCGCGGCATCGCCTCGACGAAGGGGCCTTTCACGTCCGCCTCGGTGATCGTGTACTGCGTCACGACGGGATCGCGGCTCGTCGCCTGGAGCCGGTCGAACAGCTCGCGGGTGAGCCGGTTCGTGGCCGGCAGCCCCTGAGCGGCGGCGAAGGCCGAGAGCGCGCCGCGCAGGTTCTCGCCGTCGCGCCCATCGATGGCGCCGGGGGAGAACCGGGCGCGGTCGAGCAGAACCTGCACCTTCACCAGCAGCGGATCCGGCCTGTCACCGGCCTCCTTTTTGGCTGCGGCCTTGGTCTTCGCTTTGGCGGCCTTGTCCGGCTTCGAATCCTCCCGCGACTCTTGGAAGGTCGCGTTCTCGATCGCCTCGCGGGTCAGGGCCGGCGTCTCGGCCGCGCTCACGGCCGGCGCAACGACCACACTCAGAAAACAGAGCGCCGTCAGCGCCCCCCACATCGACGCCCGTCCCATCGCCCGTCACGCTCCTCGGCCCACGACCAGGGAAAAGCGATGGTCAAGCGCCACCGTTCCCGCGACGAAAGGCGCCTCCTGCCCCGGTCTATTCGCAGAGCCGGTGGCCGGCATTGCGCTCGCGCTCGTCGAGATGCAGGTGGTTGCCATGGGCCGCATCGCTGCCGGGCCCCAGCACCGTGCGGAAGAAGCCGCAGGCGCTCGCCCGCACCGTGCTGAGGAAGGCCGCTTCGGGGGTGCCGTCGGGCACGGCCGAGACGGTGAGGTTCGCGCGCTTGGCGAAGCCGTAGCCCATGATGTCCACGGCATTGGCGAAGCTGTGCTCGCTGAGCTTGGCATCGGTGTCGTGGTTCTGGCCCCGGCAGACGTAACTGCCTCCGAGCACGAGACTCTTCAGGCTGTCGTCGAATGACCGCCGCGCGGCGACCTGCACCTCGCTCGTCCAGCGCGCCAGCGCCTCGGCGGACCGGCAGGTCAGGGTCGCGGCGGGCTCCAACGCCACCCCGTCGGCCAGGGCGGTGACGCTCAGGGGGTGCGGCGCGCTGCACTGACCGTTGCTCAAGGGTGGCAAGGCCTCGAACCGCACCCCGAGCCGTTCCAGCCGGCGCAGGCAGGCGGTGTCGTCCGGCGCCGCCACCGTCAGGACGAGCGCCGCCTCCCCCGACAATTCCGGCGGGCGGGCCGGCGGCAGCGGCGTCTCCGGGGGAGTCGTGGGCGCCGGCTCCTGACCCGTCGCCGTGCCGGCTGCCCTGGACGCCTCCTCCGGCTTCCGGTCACCGGCTCGGTCGGGGGATGTGGCGAGCTCCGGTGGGCGTCCCGGCGGCAGCGGCGTCACCTGGGGCGACGGTGGAACGAGATCGTTCGGGCGTTCCGGCGGCTGAGGCGGCGGCAGCGGCACCGTCGCCGCCGGAGCTTGCTTGCCCGGTTCGGCGCGCGGAGCACCGATCCCGGCTGCGAAGCCGGCGCCGACAAGGCTGGCGAGCATGACAGGCTTCATGCCGCGTGGTCCCCGCTCGGCAGCCACGGATCGATGCCACCCCGTCTCGTCATATCCTCGTTGGCTCCCCGGCCCATCGCGGCAAGAACATCCCGGCCACGCTCCTTGCGAACGCGATCCGATCCGGCCGGGCACGGCCGCTTTGCGCTGAGCCGGCCGCAAACCTATGTTGACGCCTTGCACCGAACGTCGTTCCCGAAGGCAGAGTTCATGACCGCCGACACCGCACGCGACCTCCCCGTGGGTTCGGGACCCGGCGACGAGGCCGGCCCGGCGCCGGGAAATCCCTTCGATGCGCGGGAATGGTCGACCCCCTTCGGCCTGCCGCCGTTCGAGGCGATCCGGCCGGAGCATTTCGTGCCGGCCTTCGCCACCGCGCTGAAGGAGCATGAGGCCGAGATCGCCGCCATCGCCGGAAACCAGGAGGCGGCGAGCTTCGCCAACACCGTCGCGGCGATGGAACGGGCCGGCCACGCGCTCGACCGGGTGGCGAACGTGTTCTTCAATCTCACCGGCAGCAACACCGGCCCGGAACTCCAGGCCATCGAGCGGGCGGTGGCCCCGCAGCTCGCACGGCATGCCAGCGCCATCACCCTGAACCCCGCTCTCTGGGCCCGCCTCTCGGCCATCGACGCCGAGGCGGAGGGCCTCGGCGCCGAGGAAAGGCGCGTGCTCGACCGCTATCGCAGCCGTTTCCGCCGGGCCGGCGCCGACCTCGCGCCGGAGGCCAAGGCACGCATCGCCGAGATCGCCACCCGGCTCGCCGAACTCGGCACGCGCTTCGCGCAGAACATCCTGGCCGATGAGCGCAGCTTCATCCTGCCGCTCGACGGCGAGGACGATCTCGCCGGTCTGCCGCCCTTCCTGCGCGCCGCCGCCGCCGAGGCGGCCAAGGAGAGGGGCGGCGAGCACGGCCACGTCATCACCCTGTCGCGCTCGCTGATCGAGCCCTTCCTCGTCTTCTCGACCCGCCGCGACCTGCGCGCGCGGGCCTACGACGCCTGGATCCGCCGTGGCGAGAACGGGGGCGAAACCGACAACCGGGCCCTGATCTCGGAGATCGTGCGCCTGCGGGCCGAGCGGGCGCGGCTGCTCGGCTTCGACAGCTTCGCCCATCTCAAGCTCGACGACACCATGGCCGGCTCGCCCGACGCGGCGATGGAATTGTTGCGCAACGTCTGGAAGCCGGCGCTGCAGCGGGCCGCCGAGGAGCGCGAGCAGTTGCAGGCGCTGGTGCGCGCCGAGGGACACGATTTCACGCTCGAAGCGCATGACTGGCGGCATTTCTCCGAGAAGCTGAGGCGATCCCGGCACGATCTCGACGAGGCCGAGATCAAGCCGTATCTGCCCCTCGACGGCATGATCCGGGCGGCCTTCGACACCGCCTCACGGCTGTTCGGCCTGAGCTTCGAAGAGATTCGGGACGTGCCGCGCTACCATCCCGACGTGCGGACCTGGATCGTGCGCGATGCGGACGGGTCGGAGGTGGGCCTGTTCCTCGGCGATTACTTCGCGCGGGCCTCGAAACGGTCCGGCGCCTGGATGAGCGCCTTCCGCTCGCAGGAGCGGCTCAACGGCGACATCACGCCGATCATCGTCAACGTCATGAACTTCGCCCGGGCGCCGCGCGGCGAGCCGACGCTCCTGTCCTTCGACGACGCGCGCACCCTGTTCCACGAATTCGGCCATGCCCTGCACGGGCTCCTCTCGGACGTGACCTACCCGCTCCTGTCTGGCACCGCGGTCTCGCGGGACTTCGTGGAGTTGCCCTCCCAGCTCTACGAGCACTGGCTGCAGCAGCCGGAGGTGCTGCGGGCCCATGCCCGCCATGTGGAGACCGGCGAGCCGATGCCGGAGGCGCTGCTGGAGAAGCTCCTGGCCGCCGCGACCTTCAACCAGGGTTTCGCCACCGTCGAATACGCGGCCTCGGCCATCGTCGACATGACGCTGCACCTTTCCGCCGCCGGCGAGGACGGGCTCGATGTCGGCGCCTTCGAGGTGGACGCCCTGCGCCGCATCGCCATGCCGGCAGAGATCGCGGCGCGGCACCGCGCCCCGCATTTCGCGCACATCTTCTCCGGCGACGGCTATGCCGCCGGCTATTACAGCTATCTCTGGTCGGAGGTGCTCGACGCCGACGCCTTCGACGCCTTCCGCGAGGCCGGCGACATCTTCCACCCGGAGACGGCCCAGCGTTTGCGCCGGACGATCTACGGCGCCGGCAACCTGCGCGACGCCCGCGAAGCCTATACGGCGTTCCGGGGGCGGCTGCCGAGCATCGCGCCGCTGCTCAAGAAGCGCGGGTTGGCAGCTTAAATCATAAAAAAGGAACCCTCCCCCCGGAAAGGGGAGAGGGTTGACGTGAGGCTAGAACAGACCGTCGATCTGGCCGTTGGCGTCGAGGCGGATGTTGTCCGCCGCCGGCACCTTGGGCAGGCCCGGCATGGTCATGATCTCACCGCAGATCACCACCACGAAGCCGGCCCCCGCCGAGAGGCGCACGTCGCGCACCGAGACGAGGTGGCCCGACGGAGCGCCGATCAGCGTCGGGTCGGTCGAGAACGAGTACTGCGTCTTGGCCATGCAGATCGGCAGGTGGCCGTAGCCGTCCTTCTCGAAGCCGGCGAGCTTGGTGGCGGCCTTCGACTCGATCTGGATGTCGGCCGCGCCGTAGAGCTTGGTCGCGATCGCCTTGATCTTGTCGGTGAGCTTCGACTCGGTCTCGTAGACGAAGTTCAGCGGCTGCTGCTCGCCCTCGGCCAGCTTCACCACCGCATGGGCCAGATCCTCGGCGCCGGCGCCGCCCTCCGCCCAGTGCTTGCAGGTGATGGCCTCGACCTGCAGCCGGTCGCGGCACAGCTCCTTGAGCTTGGCGTGCTCGGCATCGGTGTCCTGGAAGAAGTGGTTCACACCGACCACCACCGGCAGGCCGAAGCTGCGCACGTTCTTCACATGGCGCTCGAGGTTGGCGAAGCCCTTCTCCAGCGCGTCGAGGTTCTCACCGGAGAGATCCTTCTTGTTGACGCCGCCATGCATCTTGAGCGCGCGCACCGTGGCGACGATCACCACCGCCGAGGGCTTGAGGCCGGTCTGGCGGCACTTGATGTCGATGAACTTCTCCGCGCCGAGATCGGCGCCGAAGCCGGCCTCGGTGACGGTGTAATCGGCGAGCCGCAGGCCGGTGCGGGTGGCGATCACCGAGTTGCAGCCATGGGCGATGTTGGCGAACGGGCCGCCATGGATCAGGGCCGGGTTGCCCTCCAGCGTCTGCACGAGGTTCGGCTGCAGCGCGTCCTTGAGCAGCACGGTCATGGCGCCGGTGGCCTTCACCTCGGCCAGCGTCACCGGCTTGCGGTCGCGGGTCTCGGCGATGACGATGCGGCCGAGCCGCTCCTCGAGGTCGGCGAGATCCTTGGCAAGGCAGAACACCGCCATCACCTCGGAGGCGACGGTGATGTCGAAGCCGTCCTCACGCGGGAAACCGTTGGCGACGCCGCCGAGCGACTGGTTGATGGCGCGCAGGGCCCGGTCGTTCATATCGACCACGCGGCGCCAGTGGATGCGGCGCACGTCGATGTTGAGCTCGTTGGCCCAGTAGATGTGGTTGTCGATCAGCGCGGCGGCCAGCGAGTGCGCCGAGGTGATGGCGTGGAAATCGCCGGTGAAGTGCAGGTTGATCTGCTCCATCGGCACGACCTGCGCCTTGCCGCCGCCGGCCGCGCCGCCCTTCATGCCGAAGCAGGGGCCGAGCGAGGGCTCGCGCAGGCACATCACCGCCTTCTTGCCGATGCGGTTGAGCGCGTCGCCGAGGCCCACCGTCGTCGTGGTCTTGCCCTCGCCCGCAGGCGTCGGCGAGATCGCGGTGACGAGCACCAGCTTGCCCTCGGGCTTGCCCTCCAGCGACTTGATGAAGCCGTGGTCGATCTTGGCGATGTGCTTGCCGTAATTGTGCAGCGCCTCGTCCGGCACGCCGAGCTTGCCGGCGACTTCGGCGATGGGCTTCAGGGTCGCCGCGCGGGCGATCTCGATATCTGAGGGCATTTCTCTCACCGTCGTTTCTTGAGAACCCGGGCTCGCGACGCGCCAATCCACCGCTCGACCCCGGCTGGAAGCCGACCGGATCGGGACAGGCGACATTCTGACGTCGTTTCGGCGCGCCTTACCCTGGCCCGGCCTCGATTGAAGCGCCAAGCGCTTTAGCCGAGGCTATGGCCACGATAAACCGATCGTCGCAGTTTGGGCGAAACGGCGAAGAAAAGCCTCTCGGTTTTTTTTGACCCGGACCGTCAAGATTCTTCAGAAGTCGTGGTGTCAGCCCGCAAGCGGTACGTCCATCGGGGTCGGCGCACGGCTCAACCGGTCATCGCGGTGGCAGTGTAGCCGGCCTCGGTCAGCGCCTGCGCCACATCGAGGCTCTGGGCGTGGGTGGTCGCCGTCACGCGGCCTGCTTCCACATCGACTGCCACCTCGGCTTGCGGGTCGAGGCGGCGGATCGTGCGGCGCACGGCCTCGGCGCAGCCCTGGCAGGTCATGCCCTCCACCCGCATGGTCAGCTGGATCGGTCCCTGGTCCATGGCATCCCTTCCCCACCTCCGGTCCATGTGGCTTCCGTGCGGCACTTGGCAAGCGTGTGGCCGGCGCGCCGGGTGAGACGCCGTTTGCACGGGGAGAAGCCGGCCCGCCGCCTTGCGGCCGCCGGCCGGCTCGGCGAGATTAGGGTTACGACGTAAGGCGGTCTTGCCCCAGAGCCCGCCGACGCGTCGCAGCCCCACGGCCTGCGGGTCTCCCCCCGCATCGTGCGAACCTTTTCCGGCCGCGGCCACCAGACAGAAACGCGTCGATCGACGGTGAAGACACCGCAAGCCCGAACGATCCGCCCGCGCGGCACCGCCTGGATCCTCGGCCTCATCGGCGTCCTGGTCCTCGTCCCGCTGGCCCTGGTCGCGCCGCTCGCCGCGGTCTGCGCCGTGTGCGGGCTCGGCCTCACCGGTGGCTTGCTGCTGTGGCGGCGCCTGTCCGCCGTCACCGCCGCGCAGGAGGTCGTCTCAAAGGAGATCGGCATCCTGTCCCAACGTCTGGTGAAGCTGGAATCGGTCGCCGCCGCGCTGGTCCAGACGCGGATGCAGGGCACGGGGGGACACAGCTCCGCGCCCCCTGCCGACGAGGCCGTGAAGGCTCTCGACAAGCGGCTCGCCGCCGGCATCGAGGAGGTGACCGCCGAGATCGGCATCCTCAGCGGCATCGTGCGTGAGCTGGCCTCGGTGGTGGCCGCCCAGGACGGCGACATCGACCGGCTGAAGGTTCAGACGCAAGCGCAGGCTCAGCTTCAGGCCCAAGCCGCCGCCAAGCCGGCCGCGCCATCGCGTCCGGCTTCACGGCCGAATCCACCGGAAGCGGCACCGCCCTCTCCCGCCGCGCAGGAGGCCGCGCCGATGCGGCTCGTGCCGCGCACGACGCCTCCCGCCCCCCGCCTGTCCGATCCGTTCGAGACGGTCGCGGACGAGACTCCGCTGATCGAGGCCTTCGACGGTGCCGGGCTGGAGGTCTTCCTACAGCCGGTCGTCAGCCTGCCGCAGCGGAAGGTCGTCTCCTACGAGGCCATGGCCCGGCTCAAGGTCGGCGGAATCGTCCTCACGCCGGAGACCTTCCTGCCCGTGCTGGAGCGGCATGGCCGGACCACGGCGCTGGATCGCCGCATGCTCCAGCAGGTTGCGATCATCGCGCGGCATCTGCAGGGGCGCGGCAGCCCGGCCTCCGTCTGCTACAGCCTCTCGCCGCATTCGCTGTTCGAGCCGGGCTTTCTGCGCTCCCTCGGACGCCTCGTGAGCGAAGGGCCCGAACTCGCTGGCCGGGTCGTGATCGCACTGCCGCAGGCGAGCTGGCGCAGCCTCGATGCGGAACAGGCGGCGCTGCTCGCGGGCCTGCGCGGGCGTATCGGCTTCGTGATGGACCGGCCGATCGATCTGCGCTTCGACCCGACCAGCCTGGCCGAACGCGGCATCACCCAGGTCAAGGTCGCGGCCTCTCTGCTGCTGCGCCCGCTGACCCGCGAGGCGATGCCGGACATCGCGCTGGAGGATCTCGTCGCCTCCCTCGTCCGCGCCGGAATCCGTCTGGTCGCGACCGGGGTCGAGTCCGAGACGGAGGTCCCCGACCTGATCGATCTCGACGTGCCGCTGGCGCAGGGCTCCGTCTTCGCCGCGCCCCGGGCCGTGCGGGCGGAGGTGCTGACCGCGCCACCCGAGACGGTATCGCCGCCACCGCCCTCCCCCGATCCGCCGCCGAGCCCGCCACCGCAGCGCCGCCCCTTCCGGGACTTTTTGCGCAGGGCCGGATAAGGCGCAGACTGGGCGGGGTCAGCCCTGCGCGGTCTCGCGCTCCAGCCGCTTGCGCAGACGCGTGGCGCCGTAGATCTGAGCCAGACGCTGCCGGGCGGCCTGAACCGGAGGAGCCGCGCGCTCGGCGCGGGCGGCGGCGATCACCAGAAGTGTCGTGGCGATGGAATGGTGCAGCCGCCCCTGTGCCCGGGCGCTGTCGAGGGCATCGCCGGATGCGCCGTCCAGCGGCAGATGATTTCTCGCCATGGTCAAGCCCCTGCGGATTCCGCTTCTCGGATCCCGCGCCCTTCTTCGGGGACGACCTTGACGGCTTTTCGCAGACCGGATGGTCGGATCAAGGCAGCTTGACCGTAAGACCTCCGCCCCGGTGCGTCGCCTTCGTCAGCCGAGCCGGGCCTGACAACGCCGCATCGGTGCAGGGTGCTTGCCTCAGGATTTGCCGCACTCCGTCATCGCGAGCGTCAGCGAAGCGATCCAGCGGCGCGACCATTCCAGTATCATCCGACGCAGCTCGATGGCCTCGGCTTCTTCAGCCCCCCTTACGAGACTTGAGCCGCGACCATCCCGTTCGCCGTGCTGCCCGGAGAGAACGGGCCGCCTCAGGCGAACAGGGCGTCGATCTCGTCCTGCGCGGTAGCCGGTCCGCCCTTCTGAGGGCCGTTCAGCAGCAGCGCCTCGTTGCGGGTGTGGCGCTCGGCCTCCGTCTCGTCGATGCCGTTCGCGTCGCGGGCCTTCACGGCCGCGCTGAAGCGTGCCAGCCGGCCTTCGAGCTGGCTCATCGCCTCAGCCACCTTGGCGATGCGCTGGCCGGTGATGTCCTGAAAGGCGCAGGCCTCGAAGATGTCGTAGATCTTGGCCTCGACCGCCGCACGATAGCCCGGTCCATCCGGCAGGCCGAGAATGGCTTCGGCATTGCCCATGATGGAGTTGGTGGCCCCGGCTGTCGCGGCCACCACTTCGCTCAGCTCCTCGTGGACCATCGGAAGGCGATGGCGGGTCAGCTCGTTGGCCCGCAACAGGGCGATCGCGTCCCGCAGGTTCGCGATGTAGTCGGCGATGTCGATGAGCTCCTTGACCATCGCGGAGGGGCTCGAAACCTGCGACCGGTTCTCGCGAGTCGCTGCCATCATTCTCATGGGCGACCTCTCGGGACACACTCTTTCGGTGTTCTCATCGTCGATCCGTCTGCCGGGCGGCTGGCTCTTGAGCCGGCCGCAGCTGCGGGGACGGCCCCGGAGATCAGGCTCCGCAGACCGCCTCGATCTTCGACTTGAGGGTGGCGGCGTTGAAGGGCTTGACGATGTAGTTGTTCACACCGGCCTTCTTGGCGGCGATGACGTTTTCGGTCTTCGACTCGGCGGTGACCATGATGAACGGCGTGGTGCGCAGGCCCTCGTCGGCGCGGACATGGCGCAGCAATTCGTAGCCGGTCATCGGCTCCATGTTCCAATCCGAGATCACCAGACCGTATTTCCGGCCTTTCAGGCGGGCGAGGGCTGCCGTCCCGTCGGAGGCATCGTCCACGTCCTCGAAGCCAAGCTGCTTGAGGAGGTTGCGGATGATGCGGACCATGGTCTGGTAGTCGTCGACCACCAGGATAGGCATGCTGAGGTCGAGGGCCATATGACGTCTGCTCCGATTGTCCCTGTTTGATGCCGGCACCGCGCAGCGCTCATCCGCGACCGGTGTCGCACCGATGAGTGAGAGTGGAGCCGCCTTCCGTGTTCTGGACAATACGGGGCGCGGATTGCGAAGCGGTTAATCCGCGCCGAGTCGTGCAGACCTGGGTGAATCAGCCTTCTGTGCTTCGCTTGACCGGGGGAGCCGATTTCGCCAAGTCTCCGGCCGCGCGGATCTCCGGCGCGGGGGCGGCCCGTTCGCCGCGCGGGATCGAAGCGCCCGCGCCCGCCGATGCCCGGAGGCGCGCAGACACCCGATCGCAGGATCCGATGCCGTCAGGCGAAGAGAACGCCGCGCCGCCCGCCGGGACCGGCCTCCCCTCCTCTCGTAAAGCCTTCGCGATCTGCCGCGAGGACGATGCGATCCCGCCGGAATTAGCCGGGGCCGTCGTCGCGCTCGGCAATTTCGATGGCGTGCATCGCGGCCATCGCGCCCTGATCGAGGCGGTGCGTCACGAGGCCGGATCGCGCCCGGCCGCCGTGCTGACCTTCGAGCCGCATCCCCGCGCCTTCTTCGCCCCCGACCAACCGATGTTCCGGCTCAGCGGGCGGCGGGCCAAGGAGATCGTCTTCGCGCGCCTCGGCCTCGATGGACTGATCGTGCGCCGCTTCGACGCGGCGCTGGCCGGAACCAGCGCCCAAGGCTTCGTCGAGGGCTGGCTGCGCGACCAACTCGGCGTCTCCGGCGTGGTGATCGGCCACGATTTCCATTTCGGCCGCGGCCGCGAAGGCTCGCCGGGCACGCTCGCCGATCTCTGCGCCCAGGCCGGTATCGGCTGCCGCATCGTTCCGGCGGTCTCGGCGGATCCCGGTGACGCGCCGATCTCCTCGAGCGCGATCCGGGCCGCGCTCGCGGCCGGTGACGTGGCGCGGGCCAACGCCCTCCTCGGCTACCGCTGGTTCGTGCTGGCCGAGGTGCGTCACGGCGACAAGCGCGGGCGCACCCTCGGCTACCCGACCGCCAACCTCGCCCTGGATGCCTGTGGCCTCGCCCACGGCATCTACGCAGTGCGGGTGCGGCTCGCCGACGGGAACCTGCATCCGGGCGTGGCGAGCTACGGCCGCCGCCCGACCTTCGACGACGGGGCGCCGCTGCTCGAAGTGCACCTGTTCGACTTCAAAGGCGATCTCTACGGCCAGGAAGTCGCGGTCGAGCTTCTGGCCTATCTGCGCGGCGAGGAACGCTTCGCCAGCGCCGAGGCTCTGGTGGCGCAGATGGATGTCGATTCCATGCAGGCCCGGGCGGCGATCGTCGCGGATCGCGTGCCGTCGATGCTTGGCTGACGCGCGCCCGGCGCCTCGCGACCACGGCGCTCCTTCGGCCCGCAATTCCCGTCATGGCGAGCGTGAGCGAAGCAGTCCAGGGCGCGCGCCAATCTGATGTCGCGGCGCCGTCTGGATGGCTCCGCTCGCGCGCGCCCTGACGAGCGCGAGATGCTGGCGAGCGCGAACTACGGAGGCCAACCTTCAGAGCATCGTCGGCAGGATGCGGTCCGGCGGACGGTGGCCATCCATGAAGGTCTTGATGTTGATGATGACCTTCTCGCCCATATCGGTACGGCTCTCATGCGTGGCCGACCCCATATGCGGCAGCAGCACCACCTTGCCGGTGCGGGCGAGCCGCACGAGGCGGGGGCTCACCGCCGGCTCCTGCTCGAACACATCGAGGCCCGCGGCCGAAACATCGCCGGCCTCGATCAGGCGCGCCAGGGCGTTCTCGTCGATCACCTCGCCGCGGGCGGTATTGACGACGATCGCCTCCGGCTTGAGCAGCTTGAGGCGGCGGGCCGAGAGCAGGTGATAGGTCGCTGGCGTGTGCGGGCAGTTGACCGACACGATGTCCACCCGCGCCAGCATCTGGTCGAGGGATTCCCAGTAGGTCGCGTCGAGGGATTCCTCGATCGCCGACGGAACCCGGCGGCGGTTGTGATAATGGATCGACAGGCCGAATGCCTTGGCGCGGCGGGCCAGGGCCTGGCCGATGCGGCCCATGCCGACGATGCCGAGGCGCTTGCCGGTGATGCGCCGGCCGAGCATCCAGGTCGGCGACCAACCGGTGGTCCAGTCGTCGTCGGGGATGATGCGCGCGCCTTCCGCGATCCGGCGAGCGACCGCCAGGATCAGCGCCATGGTCATGTCGGCGGTGTCCTCGGTCAGCACGCCGGGCGTGTTGGTGACGGTGATGCCCCGCTCCAACGCCGCGCCGACATCGATGTGATCGACGCCGTTGCCGAAATTGGCGATGAGCCGCAGGTTCGGCCCCGCCTGGGCGAGGAGCCCGGCATTGATTTCGTCGGTGACGGTGGGGACCAGCACATCCGCCTCGCGGATCGCGGCGGCCAGCGCCTCCTGCGACAGCGGCGCGTCATCGTGGTTGAGGCGCGTGTCGAACAGCTCGCGCATGCGCGTTTCCACCGCGTCCGGCAGGCGCCGCGTGACGACCACCAGCGGCTTGCGCTTCAACGACGACATGTTTCCTCCCACCGAGGTCGTCCGGCACTGCATCCCGGTCCCGAGCCGACAGCCTCCGCGGCTTGCCACGAAAGGCCGGCTTACGCTCCCTTAACCATGGCGCGGCCAGATGGGGCGAAGGCGAGCCGGTCCGCCGGCTCACCGCAGGACATCCGGCCTCTCTACCAGAGAGGTCGGGGAACACAATGCGGCCCAACCCCCGAGGGATCGGTAGCGGACAATCGGCGGATCGCCCGTCGATCCGGGAGAGCATCCGGGCAAGGCCGCGCTTTCTCTTACCGACATGATCGAAGCCACGGATCGGAGACGAGGGACGATGCGCCCGCCTAACCTGCCCCTGGTGAGCCCCACCCGCCTCGCTGTGCTCGCGGCCCTGTTCGCAGTGCTGGTGCCCTTGACCGCCGAATCGGCCCCCGCCCCGGCTCCCGAAGTCGGCAAGGGGCCGGTGACCAAGTTGCCGCTGCCGCGCTACGCCAGCCTGAAGACCAACCGCGTCAACCTACGCGAGGGGCCCTCGAAGGACCATCGCACGCTCTGGGTGTTCCAGCGCGAGGGCCTCCCGGTCGAGATCGTCGCCGAGTTCGAGACCTGGCGGCGCATCCGCGATTCGGAGGGGACCGAGGGTTGGGTGCTGCACTCGCTGCTGTCAGGGCGCCGCACCGCCGTGGTGATCCCGCCATCCGGCGAGCGGGCGGATGCGGCCAAGGCCACCGTTCCCCTCACCGCCCGCGCGGACGATCAATCCGCCGAACAGGCCCGGTTGCAGCCGGGGGTGATCGGCAGCGTCAAGAGCTGTACCGGCACGTGGTGCCGCCTCGTCGTGCCCCTCCCCGACAAGCGCGGCGATGTCGACGGCTATATCCGCCAAAGCCGGCTCTGGGGCGTCTACCCGGACGAGCGGGTGGAATAGGCAAGAAAAAAGGCCCGGACATCCGGGCCTTTTTTCTTTCGGCAGGCAGATTTGATCAGCCGCGACCGGAAACCTGACGACGGCGCAGGCGAACGATCACCTCAACCCCGGCGATCTCCATGCCCTCGGGCGCCTCGGGGAGCGAATCGACCGAGATGCCACATTCCGGCATGTCGAGCACCTCGCCCTCTTCCTCCAGGAAGAAGTGGTGATGCTCGCTCGGATTGGTGTCGAAATAGGCCTTCGACCCGTCCAGCGCGAGCTGGCGCAGGAGCCCGGCCTCGGTGAACTGGTGGAGGGTGTTGTAGACCGTGGCGAGGGACACCGGCACCTTGGCCCGCATCGCCTCGTCGTAGAGCATTTCCGCAGTCAGGTGGCGGTCGCCGCGGCCGAAAAGGAGCCAGCCCAGGGACAGGCGCTGACGGGTCGGCCGCAGGCCGGCGCGGCGCAGACGGTCCCGCAGGTCGGACAGCGGGCAGCCACGGCGGCCAGCGGCCGTATCGACCGGAGAAGCGGACCGTGCGTTCAGCACGGCCTGGAGGGGCGTCAGATCGGACATCGCCGGGAATGATTCCCACTTATTTAGAACGAGTATAGCGAGCAAATTATACGGAGCACGGACGCCTGCGGCAACCCGTACCGGCGCGGACTCTGGGTTGGTACGTGGAATATGCATGACTTCGCCGGTCCCGGGCGGGCACCGCCCAGCAGTGGTCAATCGGGTGCGCAGGGCGCTTTGTGGGCGCGAGAAGCCTGTGCTAACGAGACACCCATCCCATCACGCCTGTCCGCTCACATCGTCGGACCTGTCCGTCACCGAGGACCCGTACGTCATCCATGGCTTCTCTCGACCAGCAATCCGACGGCGCTTCTCAGCAGCGCGCTTCGAGCTTCTCCTACGAGGATCTCCTGGCCTGCGGGCGCGGTGAGCTGTTCGGAGCGGGCAATGCTCAGCTTCCGCTGCCGCCGATGCTGATGTTCGACCGGATCACCTCGATCGGCACCGAGGGCGGCGCCCATGGCAAGGGCCATGTGCTCGCCGAATTCGACATCCGGCCCGACCTCTGGTTCTTCCCCTGCCACTTCAAGGGCGATCCGGTGATGCCGGGCTGCCTCGGCCTCGACGCCCTGTGGCAGCTCGTCGGCTTCCATCTCGGCTGGCTCGGCGCGCCGGGCCGCGGCCGGGCGCTCGGCGTCGGCGAGGTGAAGTTCACCGATCAGGTGCTGCCGACCGTCAAACAGGTCGTCTACGGCATCGACATCAAGCGCGTGCGCCAGGGCAAGCTCGTGCTCGGCATCGCCGATGGCTGGCTCGAGGCCGACGGGCGGCGCATCTACGAGGCAAGCGACCTGCGCGTGGCTCTGTTTCGCTCCTGAGGCGGGCCGGCCTCGAAAAGCGCTCTCTTGCATCGAAACCCTGCCTCCTTCGGCGGGGAGCGCGTCGCACGCGGTTGAGATTGGCCGCGCGACATCCTAACTGACCCCTCACGGAATTGCCGCGCAGGCTGCGGCAAACAAGCACGAGCCATCATGCGGCGTGTCGTCATCACCGGGATGGGCATCGTCTCGTCCATCGGCAACAACACCCAGGAGGTGCTGGCCTCCTTGCGGGAAGCCCGCTCCGGGATCACGCATTCCGAGGCGCAGGCGACTCACGGCTTCCGCAGTCAGGTGGCGGGCGCTCCGGCGCTCGATGCCGAGGCGGTGGTGGACCGCCGCGCCATGCGCTTCCACGGCGGCGGCACCGCCTGGAACCATGTCGCCATGGATCAGGCGATTCGCGACGCGGGCCTGGAAGAACGCGAGATCTCCAACGACCGCACCGGTATCATCATGGGCTCGGGCGGCCCCTCGACCCGGACCATCGTCGAATCGGCCGCCATCGCCCGCGACAAGGGGCCGAAGCGGGTCGGGCCCTTCGCGGTGCCGAAGGCCATGTCCTCGACAGCCTCGGCCACGTTGGCCACGTGGTTCAAGATCCGCGGCGTGAACTATTCGATCTCGTCGGCCTGCGCGACCTCGAACCACTGCATCGGCAATGCCGCCGAGATCATCCGGGGCGGCCGCCAGGACATCATCTTCGCCGGCGGCTGCGAAGAGCTGGACTGGACCCTTTCCGTCCTGTTCGACGCCATGGGCGCGATGTCCTCGCGCTACAACGACACACCGACGCGCGCCTCCCGCGCCTACGATGCCAACCGTGACGGCTTCGTCATCGCCGGCGGCGCCGGCGTGCTCGTGCTGGAGGAGTTCGAGCACGCCAAGGCCCGCGGCGCGCGGATCTACGGCGAGGTCGCCGGCTACGGCGCCACCTCCGACGGACACGACATGGTCGCCCCCTCCGGCGAGGGCGCGGTGCGCTGCATGCGCCAAGCCATGGAAGACCTGAAGGGCGCCCGGATCGACTACATCAACCCGCACGCGACCTCGACGCCGGTGGGCGACGACAAGGAGATCGAGGCGATCCGCCAAGTCTTCGGCTCCGGTGAAGCCTGCCCGCCGATTTCGGCCACCAAGTCGCTGACCGGTCATTCCCTGGGTGCGACGGGCGTGCAGGAGGCGATCTACTCGCTGCTGATGATGAACAACGGCTTCATCTGCGAAAGCGCGCATATCGACGAGCTCGATCCGGCCTTCGCCGACATGCCGATCCTGCGCCAGCGCCGGGACGGAGCCTCGCTCGGCCACGTCATGTCGAACTCGTTCGGCTTCGGCGGCACCAACGCGACGCTGGTTCTCAAGCACCCGGACGCCTGAGACGGGATCCGCTTGATCGGAGCGGATCCCGTATCGGCAAGCCCGCGCGGCGTTTGAGCGAAGCCCACATCCGCCCTCCCGAAGGGAGCAACCGGATTTGGGATGAGGCCTGCGGCGAGCGATTTTGCGGCGCGACGGTCGAGCTTCGCAAATGCGAAACAAAACCGAAGCTCAAGGGCGCGCTTAGTCTGATGGAAATTCGGAACCCGGCCGTTGCAAGGACGTTCCTGCTTCATTAAGCAGGATTTACCATGATTACCGTCCTCGCTCTGCTTTCCGTCTGCGGATTGGCCATCGCGGCCAGTCTGGCAGTGCGCGCCAAGCAGGCGCTGATCGACGACGCCCAATCGGGCACCCGCGGCTACTTCTGATCTCCCGCCTTCCCCACAAGCCCCGTCGCCCCGCGCCGGGGCTTTTTCATGCCCGGTGCGCAACGGGATGCAGCGCGTGGACAGGCCGTCGCCCGGCGGGCTAAGCCTCAGGAGAGCGCCGACGCGCCCGCGCGTTCCCGACCGAGATGCGGACCGGTTCGGCGACGGGGAATGCGTCGGACAAGAGACCTGAGCCGCTGCCGAGCCCGATCCGTTCGGGATCGGCCGCAGGTCGAGCGTGTACGGGTGAGAACGAATGACGGGTTTGATGGCGGGCAAGCGCGGCCTCATCATGGGGGTCGCCAACGATCATTCGATCGCGTGGGGCATCGCCAAGACCCTGCATCGGCACGGTGCCGAGCTGGCCTTCACCTACCAGGGTGAGGCCTTGGGGCGCCGGGTCGCGCCGCTCGCCGCCTCGGTCGGGTCCGACATCGTGCTGCCCTGCGATGTGGAGGACATCGCCACCGTCGACGCCGCCTTCGCCACACTCGACGAGCGCTTCCCCGATGGAATCGACTTCATCGTCCATGCCATCGGCTTCTCCGACAAGGCGCAGCTCAAGGGGCGCTACGTCGATGTGACCACCCGCGCGAATTTCTCGCGCACCATGACCATCTCCTGCTTCTCTTTCACCGAGATCGCCCAGCGCGCCGCCGCCCGGATGCCCCGGGGCGGCTCGCTCCTGACGCTGACCTATGCCGGCTCGACCCGGGTGATGCCCAACTACAACGTGATGGGCGTGGCCAAGGCCGCGCTGGAAGCCTCCGTCCGCTATCTTGCCAGCGATCTCGGGCCGGACGGCATCCGGGTGAACGCCCTCTCGGCAGGGCCGATGCGCACGCTGGCGGGCGCTGGCATCGCCGATGCGCGGCTGATGTACAATCATCAGAAGGCCCATGCCCCCCTGCGTCGCACGGTGACGCTGGAGGATGTCGGCAATTCCGCCCTCTATCTGCTGTCGGATCTCTCCGGCGGCGTGACCGGAGAGATCCACTTCGTTGATTCGGGCTACAACATCATCTCGATGCCCCGCACGGCCGTGCTCCAGGCGCAGGACGAGGCGGGCGTCGGCGACGTCTGATCGTCGGCGGTTCTAGCGCGGGCGTGTCCACGCATCGCTTGTGGAAAGCGGGCGGGCACCGCAGGGTGCGGCCCGCGATGACCCCCTCCCCGCTCCGCCACCTGCCGCGTTCACTCCTTACCGCCGTCCCGCTGCTCCTCAGCAGCGCGGGCTGCGCCTTGGCGCAGAGCGTCACTCTCGATCTCGGCGCGGGCGGCACCACGGAGCGGGCGCTCCAGCTCGTGGCGCTGATCACGGTCCTGGCGCTCGCGCCTTCCGTGCTGGTGATGGCCACCGCCTTCACCCGAATCGTCGTGGTTCTGTCGATCCTGCGCTCGGCGCTCGGCACGCAGACCGCGCCGCCGAACGCCGTCATCGTCAGCCTCGCCCTGTTCCTGACCGCCTTCGTGATGGCGCCAACGGCCCGCGAGGCCTACCGAGCCGGGATCGAGCCGCTGATGGCGGGTCAGATCAGCCAATCCCAGGCGTTCGAGCGCGCATCGGGCCCGTTCAAGACCTTCATGCTGCGCAACGTCCGCGAGAAGGATCTGAAACTGTTCCTCGACATGGCGCGCCAGCCCGCCCCGGCCGGACCGGAAGCGGTCGGCCTGGAGATCGTCACCCCCGCCTTCATGATCTCGGAACTGCGCCGTGCCTTCGAGATCGGCTTCCTCCTGTTCATCCCCTTTCTCATCATCGACCTCGTGGTCGCCTCGGTGCTGATGGCCATGGGCATGATGATGCTGCCGCCGGCCACGGTGGCACTGCCGTTCAAGCTGATCTTCTTCGTCCTGGTCGACGGCTGGACGCTGGTGGCGGGCTCCCTCGTTCAGAGTTACGGAGGATGAGCTTGGCCGTTGCGCGATTCGAGATCGCGGCGGCAGCACGACACAGGGAACCGGACGCATGGATCTGAGGACTGTCACCACATCATGGGCCCCGCGGATGCTGAGCGTCCTGCGGATCGTCGCCGCATTGATCTTCATGGCGCACGGCACGCAGAAGATCCTCGGTTTCCCGGCGAGCCAAATGAACCCGCCGCTGCTGTCCCTGCTGGGCGCCGCCGGGCTGCTCGAACTGATCGGTGGCGCGCTGCTTCTGATCGGCCTGTTCAGCCGCCCGGTCGCCTTCCTGCTCTCGGGCCAGATGGCCTTCGCCTACTTCATGGCCCACGCGCCCAAGAGCCCGTTCCCGGCGCTGAACGGCGGCGACGCGGCGATCCTCTTCTGCTTCGTCTTCCTCTACATCGCCTTCGCCGGCCCCGGCCCGTGGAGCCTGGACGCGCAGCGCAGCCGCAGCGCCTTTTGAGGATCATCCCGGCGGGGGCGACAGCGCTTCGGCCCGGTTGCCGGGCGCCACGCTGCCGCGCTCCGGCACGGCATTGTCCGGATAGCGCTTGCGGTATTCCGTGAGGAAGGCGGCGAGCGTCTCCGCCTTGGTGGCGCGCAGGGCCGCATCGCGGAAGGCGGCGGTGCGGGAGGCATCGGGGCGCATCAGCATCGCGAAGGTGCGGGCATCCGCGCTCTCGGCCATCAGCCCGGCGAACTTCGCCTTCAGCCGTTCGAGGCCGAGGGTCTCGCCCGCGAGCCCATAGGCGATGCCGGCTCGGATCACATCGGCCCGCGCCGCGTCGTCGAGGGGCTTGCCGGTGCTCCAGGCGGTCCCGACGATCATCTCGTGGGCCTCGCCCGCCTCGCGCCAACGCCGAGCTCCCCACAGGATATCGGCCCGCAGCCGCTCCGCGTCGGATCCGGTTTCGCCCTCGACGGTCTCGAGGGCGAGATCCGTGCGGGAGAGGTCCGACAGGGCACGGGCGCGCAGCAGCGCGCGGGAGCGGCGCACCTCCTCCGGCAAGCCGGGAACATGGGTGGCGTCGAGCGTCTGAAGCGCTTCCAGGGGCTTGCCGGCCATCAGCCGGATCGTAGCGAGCCGGGCCGAAACCGCCGCGCGGGCCGGTCCCTGAAGGCGGCGCTCGATCTGGTGTTGCAGCAACTCGTCGGCGGAATCGAGCAGGTCCAGGGCCACGAGACGGTCGGCCAGGCGCCGCACGATCTCGTCGGCGCGCCGCCCCGCCGGAGCGAAGTCCCTGTAGTCGAAGTAGAGCGCCAGCGCCTCGACCCCGCCGAGTCGCTCGCCCCGTGCCCCCAGGAACAGATCCTCGAACACCGCCTGGGCCCGCTCGTGGAGGGTTCTCACCGTCGGTGCGTTCGCATCCAGCACGTCGGCCCGGCGGGCGGTGGCAAACAGCTTGCGCCAGCGCCCGGCATCCTCGTAGAGGCCGCCCAGGGCGCCGAGAGTCTCGATTTCGGTGGCGCCGCCGTGCCAGGTCAGGCCCAGAACCTCGAGCCGGTCGATCGCATCGGGCAGAGCCGTCTTGCCGAGCCGGTAGCCCAAAGCCGCTGCGCGCCACGTCGCCTCGGCCGCGATCGGCCAGGGCGCCTGATCCCGCAGCGTCTCGTAGGCCGACAGGGCCGCCGCCCCGCGCCCGGTCGCCTCGTCCACCTTGGCTCGCAGCAGGGTCAGGCGGTCGCGGGTCGCGTCGGTCGCGGCGCGGGAGGCGGCAACCGATTCGCGGGCCGCGGCCTCCCAATCGCCGGTCTCGACGGCGGCCTCCGCGGCGGCGGCATGGAAATAAGAGGCGAGCGTCTCGGGGTAGCGCTCCAACACCGGCTCGCCGGCACGCAGGGCGGCCGCCGCCTCGGCCCAGCGGCCGAGGGCCGCATCGGCCAGGCCGCGCCACAGCCGCGCCTCGGGGTTGATGGCGAAGCGCTCCTCGGAGAGCAGCTTGCGCGCCTCCTCGCTGCGGCCGATCCGGGTGAGCAGGATGCCGCGCATCAGCGCCGTCTGCCGGTCGCCGTCGATCACCACATCCTCGGCCGCGGCGGCGGTGAGCGTGCCGAGCGCCTCGACGTCGAGATCGTTGGCCATCAGCATCTTGGCAAGGGTGAGGCGGAGGCCGCCGCGGTCGCGGCGATGGGCCTCGGCGGCGGCGAGGAGCCCGTCCCGCAGGGTGGTGCGGACGTCGCCCCGCTGCGCCTTCTCCCAGGTGTCGCGGTCGATGACGAGATCGCTGACTGCCTCCACCGCCGGATCGGCCGGGCGCGAGACCCCGGAGACCGCAAGGCCGCCTTCCCTGCCCTCCTTGCCACCCTCCCGCACGATGGTGACGCCGTCGAGATCCGGCCGCACGATCAGGTCGTCCGCACGGGCGAGCACGGCGAGACCGAGCCGGCTCGGAATCAGGTCGAACTCGACGAAGCGCTGCATCTTGGCCACCCCCGCCGGCCGGGCGCCCACCGTCGTCACGACGGCGATGCGCTCACCGTCGAAGTCGAGCCAGCCGGCCGGGCCTGGATCGGGCAGGCGCAGGGAGAGGCCGATGCGGCCCTGGCTCGTCGGCATCCGCTGGGCGGTCAGGCTCTCGCTCGGCGCGAGGCCGTCGCCCGCCACCATCTCCCATCCCATCGGCTCAGTCACCGGCAGGAGATCCACGAGCCGGTTTGCGGGGGCTTTGAAGCGCAGCACGGTGAAGCCGCCGCTGCGCAGGGGCGGGCCGAGGGCGACGAGCCCGGTCGTTCCGGACGAGGGAGGCTGGACCGGCTCGGTGGTGGCGAAGACCAGCGTGACGATGCCGCCGCGCTCGAACAGAGCCGCCGGCACGCGCGTGGCGAAGGGAAAGACGAGCCCCGCGCCCGCCTTGCGCGGCGGGGGCTCGGCCCGGCGCGGCGGCGCCTCCGCAAGGCGGGCCGGCGCCGCCTCCTTCTTCGCCTCCATTGCCGCTTCCTGCGTCCCCTCCTGCGCTGCGGCGGAGGGCGCCGGCTTCGCTTCGACCTCCTTCGCTGGCTTTGAGAGGAAGTCGATGATCGCGAGATCCTCGTCCCGTTCCGTCACGACGGTCACGCCCTCGCCCGGCGTCGCGAGGATGCGCGTCTCACCCGCCTCGGTTTCGACGGCGATCCTGCCGATGGCCGGGTCGAGGCGCCCGCGCAGGGAATGGTCGTCGAGGCGCCATGCGCCCGGCAGCGTCAGGCGCGTTGCCGTCTCGGCTGGGGCGAAGACCGCCTCCGTCCCCGCCGGCACCCGAAGGCTGAGCCGGGTGCGGGCCGGGCCGTGGGAGAGTTCCAGCGAGAGCGGACGCGGCGGCGGGGCCGGGTTGCGCGCCTTCAGGCTCGCCTCGGCAGCAGCAGCCCGGCGGGCGAGATCCGCCACCACCTCGGCCGGCAGCGGCGGAGGAAAGCCGCTCCAATTGTCCGGCAGGAGATCGACGAAGACCCGCTCGCCGGCATCCTGCACGTTGATGCGATAGGGCCTCTGCAGCGCCAGCCTCATGGCGGAGCCATCGGGGTCGCGTCGCACCACCGCGACGTAATCGGGCATGCCGACGGCGATCCGCTCGGGGCCCGCGCCGACCGATTCGCCGAAGCCGAGCACGAGGATGGCGCCGGAGAGCCGGGCCTTCACCTTCACCGGCTCGTCGAAGGTCAGGACGATGCGGCCGAAGCCGTCCGATTGCGCGCCCTTGGCGGAAACCAGACGGGCCGCAGAGGCCGCCGAGGCCCCGGCGCACAGACCGAGCACGAGGCCGGCGCGCAGGATGAGCCTGCCCGGACGCAGCCGCTGCCTCTGACCGGCCCGTCCTCCCATCGCGCGAAACGCCCGCCTTCGCGGCGTCCGGCCTCAGACGAGGGCCGGTCGCCCTACGCCACCGATGCGGGCAGTCTGGCGCAACGCGGTGAACGGGCGCTTAAAAGACGGCTCTTCGGCGCCAAGCGTTTCAGGATGCCTTGCGCAGGACGAGGCCGGGGATCGCCGTGCCCTTCTCGCCGAACAGCTCCACCGCCTTGCGGCAGCTGGCCTCGACGTCCTTCCGGTAGACCTCGGTGTAGCTCATGCTGCGCATCAGCAGCTCACCCTTCGAGATCGCGTCGAGATCGACCCCCATGGCGGCCACCACTGCCTTGAAGCGCTCGTAATCCGGCTGCACCTCCTTGCACGATTCGCCGACGAACCGGACGAGACCGGCGAGCTTGACCGCGCTCGCCTTCTGGCGCTCCTCGGCCGTCTGCGGCGCCTTCTCCGCGCCGTCCGGTGCCGGCTGCGCCGGTTTGGCGACGGCGGCCGGTGGCTCCTGCGCCGCGGCCGCGAAGGGCAGCGCGAAGAGACAGACAGCGAGGGCGAGATGCTTCACGGTGTTTCTCCCTAAATCTATTCGTCGATTATTATTTTTACTTATCGTTGGGCCGGGGAAACCCGACGGGATCCGTCCTAGCGCAATGTCCCGGAAGCGAGAACCCGGACCATGAGCGCGCTCCGACTGCCGCCCTCCGCGCGTGGAGACGAGGAAAGGTCAAAATGTTCCGCCCGGTCCGTTTCAGAGCCTTGGCGAGCCACCTGATCCGGAAAGTCCCAAACTGCTCCTGCTGAACGGAGGCGCGCAGCTCGGCCTCGAAGCTCCCGCAAGGTCGATCCCATGGCAGGCATGCCGCTGCACAAGTGCCGCGGCATGGGTCGAGTGTGCCGACGCAGCCCCTCAGCGTGAGGACATCACGTCCGCCAAACCATGTCGTCAGGCCGCCCGGTCGGCCTGCCCAGCCGCCATCAGGGCGAAGGCGTAGATCAGGCCGACTTCCTCCAGGCGGTCGAAGCGCCCGGCGGCGCCCCCGTGTCCGGCCTCCATATTGATTTTCAGGAGGACGGGCCCGCCGCCGGTCATGGTGGCGCGCAACCGGGCGACCCACTTGGCGGGCTCCCAATAGGTCACGCGCGGATCGGTGAGACCGCCGAGCGCCAGGATCGCCGGATAAGCCTTCGCCGCCACGTTGTCGTAGGGCGAGTAGGACAGGATCGTCTCGAAGGCCTCCCGGCTCTCGGCCGGATTGCCCCATTCGGGCCATTCCGGCGGGGTGAGCGGGAGATCGGCGTCGAGCATGGTGTTGAGCACGTCGACGAAGGGCACGTCGGCGACGATGCCCGCGAACAGGTCCGGCGCGAGATTGGCGGCAGCCCCCATCAACATGCCGCCGGCGCTGCCACCATGGGCGACGATGCGCCCCTTCGCAGTGTAGCCGGCCTCGACCAGCGCCCGACCGCAGGCGACGAAATCGGTGAAGGTGTTGGGCTTCTTCTCGCGCTTGCCGTCGAGATACCAGTTCCACCCCTTCTCGGTGCCGCCGCGGACATGGGCGATGGCGTAGACGAAGCCGCGATCGACGAGGCTGAGCAGGTTGGTGCGGAAGCCGGCCGGCATCAGCGTGCCGTAGGAGCCGTAGCCGTAGAGCAGCAGCGGCGCCGACCCGTCGAGGGCGAGCCCGCGGCGATGCAGCAGCGAGATCGGCACGCTCTCCCCGTCGGGCGCGGTGGCGAACAGGCGGCGCGTCACGTAATCGGCCGGCTCGTGACCGCTCGGCACGGTCTGGCGCTTGCGCAGGATCCGGGCGCGGGTGACGCAATCGTAATCGTAGGTCTCGGCCGGCGTCGTCATCGACGAGTAGACGAAGCGGATCCGCGCGGTCTCGAACTCGTAGCCGGGCAGCAGCCCCAGGGAATAGGCCTCTTCGGCGAAGGAGACGGTGTGCTCCTCGCCCTTGAGATCGCGCACCACGATGCGCGGCAGGGCATTCTCCAGTTCCAGCCGCACGAGGTGGTTGCCGAGGACGTGCAGGTGGCGGATCATCACGCCGGGCCGGTAGGGCACCGCGTCCCGCCAGTTCTCGCGGGCGGTGGCGTCGAGGGGGCAGGTGACGACCTTGAAGTCCACCGCGCCGTCGGCATTCGTCAGGATGACGAGATACGAGCCCCAATCCTCGACCGAGTAGATCAGCCGCGGCTCGCGGGGCGCGACGCAGGTCAGCGCCGCCTCATCGTCGGAGCGCTTGAGAAGGTGGACTTCCGATGTCTCGTGGTCGCTCGCCGTGACGGTGAGATAGGTGCCGGACTGGGTACGGCCGATATTCACGAAGAAGCCCGGATCCGCCTCCTCGTAGACGAGGGTATCCTCGGCCTGATCCGTCCCGAGGCGGTGGCGCATCACCCGGGCCGGCCGGTGGTTCTCGTCGAGGGCCACATAGAAGAAGGCGGTGCCGGCGGCGTTCCACACCGCCTCGCCCGCCGTGGTCTCGATCCGATCGGGCCGGTCTTCGCCGGTGTCGAGATCGCGCACGCGGATGGTGTGGAGTTCCGACCCCTTGGTGTCGACGCCCCAGGCGAGCAGGCGGTGGTCGTCGGAATGAGACGCGCCCGCGATCTCGAAGAAGGCGAGCCCCTCACCCTCCTTGTCCCCGTCGAGCAGGATCTGCTCGCCGATCTCGCCGTCCTCCGGCTCCTCCGCGATGCGATGGACGGCGCGGGGGCGACGGCAGATCAGCGGATGCTGGCCGCCTTCGCGGTGGCGGCTGTAATAGGCGTAGGGGCCATCCGGCTCCGGCACCGAGGCATCGTCCTCGCGGATCCGCCCGCGCATCTCCGCCACCAGCGTCCGGCGCAGCTCCGCCGCCTGACCGAGCGCGGCCTCGGCATAGGCATTCTCGGCGTCGAGATAAGCGCGGATATCCGGGGCGAGCGCGGCCGGGTTTTTCAGCACCTCGCGCCAATTCCCGGCCTTCAGCCAGGCGAACGGATCCTCGACGCGCCGGCCATGAAGCTCGAAGGCGTGCGGGCGCGCCTCGGCCGCGGGGGCTTCGGCCGGCAAGGCGAACAGGGGGGGCTTGAAGGTCATCGCCTGGCTCCGATGCGGTCACATCCTGTGCCAGGGGATGTGCCGTGCCGCGGCTCAGGCCGCAAGGCGCAGGATCGAATGTGCAGGGGGAGGAATCGGCAATGCCCGCGATCGACGACCGAAGGCTTGAGTTCCAAGATTGTGGAGCATTCACGGCAGGATGATCCGTCCTGCACGCCGATGAACCCGTTCAGTTGTGCATACCCGCCCTGTCTTGCAGGTCTAATTTCGATGTTCTAGGTAGTTCGCGTGACAGAGGGGGCGTCACTCCGAACCGAAAACAAGCGGGTCAATTGCACAGATCGATCCACATCCGGTCGCTTCCGACATCCCGTGGGAAGCCCGAGCGTGACGACGGCATGCACTGCACCGCGAGAGGACATCGTTAGAAACATGAACGAAACCGAGACGCCGGTCGATTACGTCGATCTCACGGCCGACATCGTCGCGGCTTATGTGAGCAACAACCCGGTTCCGGCTGCCGAGCTCGCGCCCCTGATCGGCAACATCCACGGCGCCCTGCTTCAGATCGGCACCGGCCGGGCGGTGGCCCAGCCCCAGCCCCAGGAGCCGCAGCAGCCCGCCGTTCCGATCAAGAAGTCGATCCAGCCCGATTATCTCGTTTGCCTCGAGGATGGGCGGACCTTCAAGTCGCTGAAGCGGCACCT
>NZ_NKUI01000045.1 GCF_014845115.1 Methylorubrum zatmanii
CGCGGCGGGCGACGACGTGGGCACCGCGCTTCTCGCCGCGCACGACGCCGAGATCGTCGTCGTCAAGCGCGGGTGCGAGGGCGCGCGCGTGTTCCGGGTCGGGGGCATGCCGGCCGACATCCCGGCATACCGCTCGGAGCGCGTGTTCAAGATCGGGTCGGGCGACGTGTTCAGCGCGGCCTTCGCGCACCATTGGGGCGAGCGCGGGCTGGACGCCGTCGACGCCGCGGACCTGGCCTCACGCAGCGTCGCGCACTTCGTCGACTACCACGCGCTGCCCCTGCCCCCCGCCGCCGAGCTCGCGTCCCAGTCTGCCCTGCCCGCTGGCCGGCGTCCGGGCCTGATCTACCTGGCGGGACCCTTCTTCGATCTCGCGCAGCGTTGGCTCGTCGAGGAGGCGCTCGAACGGCTCCAGGCACTGGGCGCGCCGGTGTTCTCCCCCTTGCACGAGGTCGGTACGGGCCGTCCGGCCCAGGAAACCGCGGCTGCCGATCTCGAAGGCCTGGACCGCTGCGCCGCGCTGCTCGCGCTGCTCGACGGCGCCGATCCGGGCACCCTGTTCGAGGTCGGGTACGCGCGCGCCCGCGGCAAGCCCGTCGTCGTCCTTGCCGAGCGCCTCGACGACCCGAACCTGACGATGCTCGTCGGCACCGGCTGCCGGGTCGCTCGCGACCTCACATCCGCGCTCTACCAGGCGGCCTGGGCCGCCATGGAATGAGGGCGCTCCTGCTCTCGGGCGGCCTCGACTCGGCGGCCATCGCCGCCTGGCAGAGGCCGGACGTCTGCCTCACGGTCGATTACGGACAGAGGCCGGCCAAGGGCGAGATCGCCGCGGCGGACTCGGTCGCGCGCGAGCTGGGACTTCGCCACGAGATCGCGCGGGTCGACCTGTCGGCCCTTGGCCTTGGCCCGCTCGCGGGGCGCGCGGCCTCGGATCTGGCGCGCGCGCCCGAGTGGTGGCCTTACCGCAACCAGATGCTGGTGACGCTCGCCGGCATGCGGTTCGTGGCCGAGGGACTGACCGAGATCCTGCTCGGGGCGATCAGGACGGATGTTCATGCCGACGGTCGCGCTCCCTTCCTGCGGACCGTCGACCGGCTGATGCACCTGCAGGAGGGAGGCGTCCGGGTCATGGCCCCCGCGCGCCACCTTTCGGCCCTGGAGCTTGTCAGGCGGTCGGGGATCCCCCGTTCACTCCTGGGTGCCACCTTCTCCTGCCATGTCATGGAATACGCCTGCGGTCGGTGCCGTGGCTGCGAGAAGCACCAGGAAACGCTGGCGCGCATCGATGGCGGCCGGGCCCGCGCCGGCACCGCGGCCCGGGCGTCCGCGGCGACGGGAGGTTGAGTCATGTCGGGAGGACCCCCGGGCCGGCGAGGGCGGGCTCCGCGGCGATTGCAGCAGTCCGGCGACGGTTGCGACCTCCACCTCACCGTCGACCTGATAGGGGTGCGTCGTGAGGCGGCGGACCGGGTACGCGAGGGCGACGACCTGCGGATCGAGCTTGTCCACGAGGGGGCCGCGGTCGGCGCGATCTGCCGGAACGGCGAGGGCGCCGTGGTGGGCGCCCTCGCCGCGTTCCCGGGTCTGACGCGGCTTCTCGACTGCCTCGCGCGGGAGGTGCCCTTCGTCGCCCATGTCGAGGAGGTCTCGTCGACGCGGTGCGTGGTGACGGTGTCGAGGACCGACCCATGATCATCGTGGGCGGCAGTTACCGGGAGGTCTGCGCTTACCCGGAATGGGACCGGATTTACGGTTCCGGTGGCCGGGCCGCCGTGGCCGTGAGCGGGCTCGCGCCCGGCTCCGTGCTGCACACCTACGCCTACTCGGGTTGGGCGGCGGACGTACGCGCGACCATGGCGTCGTTCGGCGTCCGTGCCGAAGTGGTCGAGATCGAGAAGGAACTCGTCTTCGAGTACTACCATCCCCTGAGCAAGGAGCCCGTGCCCAAGGCGTCGGCCGGTCTGCCCCGCATCACGGTCTCCGGGGAGGTCGTGCTGAGCTTCGGGATGCTGGAGGGGCCGGCCACGGTCGTGGCCGGCCGGGCCGTCCACGACCCGCAGTCGGACAGTCCCGAGGCGGCCTTCTCGGCGTCAGGGTCGCGGGCGGGCGAGCTGGCATACGTGGTGAGGGACTACATGCTCGCTGCGGCGGATTCGTCGCAGGAGGCGATGGATGTGGCGACACGCATCATGGCCGATGAGGGCGCCTCGGTCGTTGTCGCCCGCCACGCCATCGGCGGCGCCAGCGTCTATGTCGGTGACACGAAGCCGCGGCTGGTTCCGGCCTACATATCGGACACGTGGTTCAAGATCGGCTCCGGCGACGTGTTCTGCGCCGCCTTCGCGCACTACTGGGGCGAGCGCCGGCTCGACCCCGTCGAGGCCGCCGACCTGGCATCGCGCAGCGTCGCCCATTTCAACGACGGTCATCGCCTGCCTCTCCCGGCGCCGCATGCCTTGAGCGCTCTCGTGCCGCAGCCGGACACGGCGCATGGGGGGCGGGTCTTTCTTTCGGGACCGGCGGCGACGCTGCCTCAACGTTGGCTCCTCGACCAGGCACGGTGGTGGCTTCTTGATCTCGGGAGCGAGGTGTTCTCGCCGTTCCATGAGTACGGCGAGCGGCTTGCCGCGAGCGCCGGTCCCGCGCTCGCCGGACTGAGGGCCTGCACGGCTGTCCTCGCGCTTGCGGATGGCGGCGACCCGGGAACGAGCGCCGTCATCGGGCACGCCCGGGCCGTCGGGGTTCCGGTGGTCGTCCTGGCGGAAGCGGTGGCTGCGACGGACCTCGCGGTGCACGCGGGCATGTCGTGCGAGATCGCCCGCGACTTCACGACCGCCCTGTACCGCGCGCACCTGGCCGGAATGCGCTGACCCGACCGGACATCGTCGATGAGACCTCCGACCCGACCCCCTCCCAAACCGCTCCGTGGCGTCTCGGCGGAGCCGGTCCAGCCGCGTGGCCCAGCTTCGGCCGCGGACACCGTGGAGCGTCTCAAGTCGGCGCAGGAGACCTGGCAATCCTTCCAGGACTTCCTGGACCGGCGCATGCACTCGCGCTGGGTCTTTCGGGGCTGCGCGTCCCGCGAATTCCTATGTGTGCCGAGCGCGGGCCGCACGCCGAACCACGACCCGCTGTTCGAGGAGCACCTGTTCCGCGCCTTCAAGCGCGAGGCACGGTTGCACGTCTCGCTGCCGGGGGCGACCGATTGGGACTGGTTGGCCCTGGGGCAGCATTTCGGGCTGCCGACGCGCCTCCTGGACTGGACGACCAACCCACTCGTCGCGTGCTTCTTCGCGGTCTCCAGCGACCCCTTGGACGCCGATGCCGTGATCTACGCCTATCCGGTGGACGACACGCTCGTCATAAATCCGGAGGGCGGACCGGGCCCGTTCGAGATCGACCGCGTGGGGTTCCTGCTCCCGACCACGACGGCCCCGAGGATCGCGAGCCAGCGCGGGTTGTTCTCCGTCCATCCCAGGCCCAGCGAACCCTGGATGCCGAGCGGACTGGCTGAAAACAGCTTCGTCATACCGCGAGGGGTCCGGTCGCGCTTCCAGCGCAAGCTCTTCAGCCTCGGCATCGATGCGGCCCATATCTGGGCTAGCCTTGAGGGCGTATGTCTCTCGCTGAGCTGGCAGTATCGGCAGCGTCTCGGCATTGGCGCCGCCGTGTTCTGAGGAGGTTGCATGCCGGGCCCTGACGCAGCAAGCACGGATGCGGCTGTCCTCCAGGCCGTCGCAACGGCCGTGCGAGAGATCGACCTGACCGGGACCGAAGCCTGGGGGGACCTGGGCGCGCTGTCGGCGCACACGCACGTCGACTCCGTCGAGGTCTTCGCCGACGAGATCAAGGTGCGTGCCGGCAGCTTCGAGGGCCCGATCAACGTCCATTGCACCCTGAATTACGGGAACGGCGCGGACGGCCTTACGGTATCGGAGACCTTTCCAGGACGGTTCGAGGGCAGCCTCTCCCCCGCGGGGCCGGTCATCCTACGGCTGAAGGTGGACACGAGCAGCTTCTACGCCTGAAACGGCCACGGGAACCGCAGGGGCGTATTTATGGTGACGGAGCGGAGGGATGAGTCCCCCTCTACGTCAGACACGACGGTGATGCGTACTTCCTGACCGAAGGCGGGCCATTCGCACCTGACCTCGATTGCGGTCGAGTGTTCTATGAACCTGGCGAGGACTTCGGGATCATCAACGATCCGACGGACGGGCGCGACCCGCCGTTCAAGAGCGAGCCTGGCTCGTTGAGAAATGCTCGGCGACGGGTGAAGCCGAGAGGCCGATTTCCGGCCGACGTGCCTCCCGGTGGGCGTAGTTGGCGGGGCGCGGTGCATCCGGGGGGATGCCGCGGCCGCGCCGTTATTCACCAAGCTTTGCTATTTTCCCTACGCGTAAGCACCAGATTACCTTTAAGCAAAGACAGCCGACTGTCCGTGGATCTCCCGAACCAGGTGAGATCTCAAGCTGGCGTTGGCTTTCACGTCGGAAGTAGGCACTTGCGCCTGTCCCGTGCTATAACGAGCGCCACGGATGGCGCGCGCTCTTTTCGCCCTCGGTCTCGAACGCCAGCTGCCTGTTGAACGCACCAGGATGCCCGGGAAGAACACTTAATCGCTTTCATAGGTCAGCCTATTCGCTTTGAAAGGCAGCCTAATCACTTTCCCCCAGAGCCGCGAGGGTCGAACTTCTCAGTAAATCCGGTCAAGTTACCCTTCCATAGGGTCAAACTTTACTGAGAAATTACAGGAGGACGCGCTAGACGTCGAGATTGGCCACGCTCAGCGCGTTCTCCTGGATGAACTCGCGCCGCGGCTCGACCACGTCGCCCATCAGCTTGACGAACAGGTCGTCGGCATCGGTCGTATCCTTAACCTTGACCTGCAGCAGCGAGCGCACGTCGCGGTCGAGGGTCGTCTCCCAGAGCTGCTGGGCGGTCATCTCGCCGAGCCCCTTGTAGCGCTGGAGCTGGAGTCCCTTGCGGCCGAAGGCCATCACCGCCTCGAACAGCCCGACCGGGCCGTAGAGTTCGGTCTCGTCCCCCTTGCGGGCCAGCGTCACCGGCTCCTCATAGATTTCGCGCAGCGTCTCCGCCCGCTCGGCGAGCCGGCGCGCCTCCTGCGATGAGAGCAGCGACGCGTCGAGGGTGGCCACTTGGCGGACGCTGCGCAGGGTGCGGTTGAAGACGTAGCCGCCCTCCTGCGCCGCGCCGGTCCAGCCCTTCTCGATCTCGTCGGCGATCCGGTCGAGGCGCTTGGCGGTGCGGTCGGCCAGCACCTCCGCCTCGCCTGGGTTCTCCGCCGCATCCTTGGCGAAGGCGCCGGCCAGCACGGCCTGCTCGACCACCGAGCGGTCGTAGCGGGTATGGAGACCCTGCAGGATGCCGCGGAAGGCGCGCGCCTCCTCGACCAGCGTCTTGAGCTGGGCACCGCCGAACTCGGTGCCGGAAGCGAGCCGCAGCACGGCGCCCTCGACGCCCTGGTCGATCAGGTAATCCTCCAGCGCCCGCTCATCCTTGAGGTAGATGGCGCGGCGGCCACGCTCGGCTTTGTAGAGCGGCGGTTGGGCGATGTAGAGGTGCCCGCGCTCGATGATCTCCGGCATCTGCCGGAAGAAGAAGGTCAGCAGCAGCGTGCGGATATGCGAACCGTCCACGTCCGCATCGGTCATGATGATGATGCGGTGGTAGCGCAGCTTGTCCGGGTTGAAGCCCTCGCGGTCGGTGCTCGACCGGCCGATGCCGGCCCCGAGCGCCGTGATCAGCGTGCCGATCTCGGCGGAGGACAGCATCCGGTCGGCGCGCACGCGTTCGACGTTCAGGATCTTCCCGCGCAGGGGAAGCACGGCCTGGAAGGTGCGGTCTCGGCCCTGCTTGGCCGAGCCGCCGGCGGAGTCGCCCTCCACCAGCAGCAATTCGCACTTCGTGGGGTCGCGCTCCTGGCAATCGGCGAGCTTGCCGGGAAGCGAGGCGATGTCGAGGGCGCCCTTGCGGGTGATGGTCTCGCGGGCCTTGCGCGCCGCCTCGCGGGCGGCGGCGGCCAGCACCACCTTGCCCATCACGGACTTGGCCTGGGCCGGGTTCTCCTCAAGCCAAGTCGAGAGCCCCTCGTTGAGGATGTTCTCGACCGCCGGGCGAACCTCGGAGGAGACCAGCTTGTCCTTGGTCTGCGAGGAGAATTTCGGATCGGGCACCTGCACGGAGATGACGGCGGTCAGGCCCTCGCGGCAATCGTCGCCGGTGAGCGACACCTTCTCCTTCTTGGCGATGCCGGAGGATTCGGCGTAGCCGGTCAGCTGGCGCGTGAGCGCGGCGCGGAAGCCGGCCATATGCGTGCCGCCGTCGCGCTGCGGAATGTTGTTGGTGAAGGGCAGCACGGTCTCGTTGAACGAGTCGTTCCACCAGAACGCCACCTCGACGCGGATGCCGTCGCGCTCGCCAAGCACCGTGACGGGCTTGGCCATGCCCTCCACGGGTTTGCGGGAGCGGTCGAGATAGCGCACGAAGGCTTCGACACCGCCCTCGTAGCAGAGTTCCTCGCGCCGGTGCTCGGCATGGCGCGCGTCGGTCAGGACGATGCGGACGCCGGAATTCAGGAAGGCGAGTTCGCGCAGGCGCTTCTCCAGCGTCGCGTAGTCGAACTCCGTCATCGTGAAGGTTTCGGGCGAAGGCAGGAAGGTCACCTCGGTGCCGCGCCGGTCGCCCGCCGGGCCAACCACCTCCAGGGGCGCCACCGCGTCGCCGTGGCGGAACTCCATGCGGTGCTCCTTGCCCGCGCGCCAGATCCGCAGCTTGAGGCTGGTGGAGAGCGCGTTGACGACCGAGACGCCGACGCCGTGCAGGCCGCCCGAGACCTTGTAGGAGTTCTGGTCGAACTTACCGCCGGCATGGAGCTGGGTCATGATGACCTCGGCCGCCGAGACCCCTTCCTCCTTGTGGATGTCGGTGGGGATGCCGCGGCCGTTGTCGGAGACCGTGCAGGAACCGTCGGGGTTGAGCGTCACCGTCACGAGGTCCGCGTGACCCGCGAGCGCCTCGTCGATGGCGTTGTCCACCACCTCGTAGATCATGTGGTGGAGGCCGGAGCCGTCATCGGTGTCGCCGATATACATGCCCGGCCGCTTGCGTACGGCGTCGAGACCCTTCAGCACGCGGATCGATTCCGCGCCGTAGCTTTCGGCGTGTTCTGTGTTCGGGGAGTCAGCCATGAAATTCCTCGGGCAGGCGGCTCAAGAGCCTCTTTTCAACCCCGGGCCATGCCCGGCATGCCTGCTAGCTCCGTCTCGATCTCATATAGGCGTTCGCCCCTGATTTCGCATCGCTTTTCGCGATGGAAGAGCGCTACAGCCGCCTGATTTCTGACGCGGTTCCGTTAAACCTCCGTTAGGCGCACGGGCAGATCGGCCGGCCGGGCGGCGGATGACTCTTCCAGCCGGCCGGCAGACCCGCCTCAGCCCTGCAGGAACGGGTTGCTCAGCCGTTCCTGGCCCAGGGTCCCGGTCGGCCCGTGACCCGGGATGAAGGCCACGTCGTCGCCCAGCGGCAGCACCTTGTCCTTGATCGCGCGGATCAGTTGCTCGTGATTGCCGCCGGGCAGGTCGGTGCGGCCGATCGAGCCCTGGAACACCACGTCGCCGACGAGGGCGAAGCGGGCGTCACGGCTCATGAAGACGACACTGCCGGGAGAATGGCCGGGGGCGTGGAGGATGTCGAAGGTCAGGCCACCGACATGGACGGTATCGCCCTCGTCGAGCCAGCGGTCCGGCGTCACCGCGCGGGCGCCGTCGAGACCGTAGCTCGCACCGGTCTCCGGCAGGGAATCGAGGAGGTACCGATCGGCTTCGTGCGGACCCTCGACGGGAACGCCGAGGCGCTCCTTCAGCTCGGCGGCGCCGCCGGCATGGTCGATATGGCCGTGGGTGAGCAGGATCTTCTCGACCGTCACGCCCTGGGACCGGATCGCCGCCTCGATCCGGTCGAGATCCCCGCCGGGATCGACCACGGCGCCGACCTTGGTGGCGTCGTCCCAGATCAAGGTGCAGTTCTGCTGGAACGGGGTGACCGGGATGATCGCGGCGCGGGGCGTGGCGGGCATGCGGACTCGCGGCTTGAAACGGGACTGATGCGGTTCTAGCCCGCCGCGCCGGGAAGCGCCAATTCGGCGCCGTTTACTCCCCCACGGGGATCGGGCGCGGCCGTCCGGCCTCGTCGATGGCGACGAAGGTGAAGGTCGCCTCCGTCACCTTTTCGCGGAACTGCGTCTGGAAGCGGCGGGCCCAGGCTTCGAGATGGATCTTCATCGAGGTGCGGCCGACCTTGCCGATCCGGGTATAGACGCAGAGCACGTCCCCGACCCGAACCGGGCGGATGAAGGTCATCGCATCGACGGCCACGGTCACCACCCGGCCCTGGGCCCGCTCGACCCCGGCGATGCCACCGGCCTGGTCCATCTGCGAGAGCACCCAGCCGCCGAAGATGTCGCCATTGGCATTGGTGTCCGCCGGCATGGCGATGGTGCGCACCGTCAGATCGCCGGTGGGATGTTCGTCGCCCAAATCGATCGCCTGCGCCATAGCCCCCTCCCCCGCGCCTCGACCCAACTCCGCGAGTCGTCCGCGCCAGCGGATGACAGCCAAGCACGGGCTCTCAATGCGCGCTAGGGGTGTGTCGGCGTGTCAGGGCATGAAGCCCAAAAGCTCAAGAGCGGCGGCGAGAAAGATCGCTGCGGCGCAGACGAACAGCTCCAGGGGGATGTCCTCCCAGGAGGGCAAACGGGGAGGCGCCAGCGTGCGCCACCGACGCATCACGAGCTCGATCATCGGGCTTCCTCCGGAGCGCCTCGTCTGTCGCGAGCCGGCTCACTGCCTCCCACCCTACATCCGGCGGCGATTGGTGCAAAGCATCGACCGACCGAGCGTTGAAGTAGATACGTTACAACAAAAAGCCCGGAGCAATCAGCTCCGGGCCTGACATCACTGGGATTAATCGATCGTCTTAGTAGTAGAAACGGCGCGGGCCGTAGAAACGACGCGGACCGTAATACGGGCGGCGGTAGTACGGACGACGGTAGAACGGGCGCGGACCGTAGAAGCGGCGGCCGTAGTAACGGCGCGGGCCCCAGCCACGACGATAATAGTACTGTGCCTTCTCGACGGTCGCGGGCGCGGTTTCGGTCATGAGCGCGGCCGACGGGCCGACCGGCGCAGCCGAAGCGCCCTGCGGGGCGACCGCAGCGAGGCCGAGGGCCATCAGCGCGGCAATCAGGAGTTTCTTGAGCAAGGGAACGTTTCCTCCGCAGCATTCGCGAACGGACGCACGGCTGCTGGTGCGTCGCGTGGGCGGAAACGCACGGACGCGCGGGAGGGTTGCGCGAAAAACGTTGAGGCGGCGCCGTGTGGATTCAGGCGATCTTCGTCGTCATATCGACGAGGGAGGCTTCGCCGCTGCGCTTCACCAGGGCGATAGCGTGCTCGCAATCCTCGCGGCGGACGTAACCTTCACCGGAATCGGCGATGACGTTGCCGTTCTGCACCCGCAGGCGCCAGCGCCACTCGCCGCCCGCGTCACGATAGAGTTCGAAGCGCATTCGACCTGTCTCCTGCCGGCCGCGCCTCGATAGAGCGCGACGCGGGATACAACGCATCCCGCGCCGAAAGGATCGCTTCCGCGGATCAGGAACGCGGGGAACGGTCGAGCCAGCCGATCGCCCGGCCGCCCTCGGCGCCGGAGCGGGCGGGCCGTGCATCACCGCGACGACCGTCATTCGGGCGCCCGCCCTGGGGACGCGCGCCCTGCGGCCGGCCCTCGCCGGCCCGCTCCGGGCGGCGCTGGTCGGAGCGCTGGCCATCGGGACGCGGCCCACGGCTGTCCTGACGCTGGTCCTGGCGATGGCCCGGCTGGCCGCCGGGGCGACCGCCGCGGGCCTCGTGGGCGCGGTGCTCGCCGCGACCCTCGCCGCGACCTTCCTGGCCACGACCGCCCGGACGGCCCTGGCGCTGGCCCGGACGACCCTGCGGCTGACGCGGCGGGCGGCGCGCCTCCTCGGCGGCGGTCTCCTGCGCCTCCTGGCGGCTCGGCGGCTGGAAGCCCTCGGGGAAGCCGACCACCGGGACCTTCTGGCGCGTGGTCCGCTCGATGTCGCGCAGGTAGGCGCGCTCCTCGTCGTTGCAGAACGAGATCGCCTGCCCCTCCGCGCCGGCGCGGGCCGTGCGGCCGATGCGGTGGACGTAGGATTCCGGCACGTTCGGCAGGTCGTAGTTCACCACATGGGTGACGCCCTCGACGTCGATACCGCGCGCCGCGATATCGGTCGCCACGAGCACGCGGCAGGAGCCGTCGCGGAAGGCGGCCAGCGCCCGCTCACGCTGCGGCTGGCTCTTGTTGCCGTGGATCGCCGCGCCGACGATGCCGACCTTGTCGAGGCCGCGCACCACCCGGTCCGCCCCATGCTTGGTGCGGGTGAAGACGAGGACGCGCTCGATCTTCGGATCGCGCAGGACGTGGTTGAGCAGCGCCTGCTTGGCACCGGTATGGCAGAAGATGACCTGCTGATCGACGCGCTCGGCGGTAGTGGCCACCGGAGTCACCGCGACCTGCACCGGGTTGGAGAGATACTGGTCGGCGAGGCCGGCGATGTTCTTCGGCATGGTGGCCGAGAAGAACAGGCTCTGGCGCCGCGCCGGCAGCATCTTCACGATGCGCTTCAGCGCGTGGATGAAGCCGAGGTCGAGCATCTGGTCGGCCTCGTCGAGGACGAGGATCTCGACGCCCTCCAGCGTCAGCGCCCGGCGGTCGACGAGGTCGATCAACCGGCCGGGAGTGGCGACGAGGATGTCGACGCCCGGCGCGATCGCGCGCTCCTGGCGGCTGATGTTCACGCCGCCGAACACGACGGTGCTGGTATAGGGCAGGTGCCGGCCGTAATCCGAGAAGCTCTCGGCGATCTGGCTCGCCAGCTCACGGGTCGGCGAGAGCACGAGCACGCGGCAACCGCGGCGCGGCGCCCGGCGGTTCTCGAGCGAGAGGCGGTGCAGGATCGGCAAAGCGAAGGCGGCGGTCTTGCCGGTGCCGGTCTGGGCGATGCCGCAGAGGTCGCGCCCCTCCATCGCCGGCGGCAGGGCCTGCGTCTGGATCGGCGTCGGCGACACGTAGCCAGCCTCGCCAAGCGCGCGCAGGATGGGCTCGGCGAGGCCGAAATCGGTAAACTGGGTCAAGTCGTTACTTTCGAGGCAGCGGAACCCGAAGGCCGGCGAGACGACTCGCACGGGAATATGATGGGTCCGACGGTCCGGGAGGCGGCCCGCGTGATGGAGCAGCCTGGGGTGCATGCACGTTGAAGAGAGGGGCCGGGGCGCGATCCCAAAGGGCGCGAACCGTCACGCAGCCCCCTCAAGCGACCCCGTTCGGCCGCTGACGCTGCGAGTGCGATATGCGGCTTTGCATCTGCGAAGTCAATGAGCCCCGTTGCGAGCCTCGATCCGGCCGCCCGCTCTTGCGCCCCGCGCCCGCCCGCGACGATTGCCCGGGCAAGACCGGCCCGCTTCCCCCCCTCACATCTGCACTTCGATCAGGCTCACTCTTGGATGGGGCCCACTCTTGCGAGGTACTCCGCGCGGTCCGATGCATGAGGCAAAGGATACAAACAAAATGATTTTTCCAGAAATCATCATATACTTCGCATCATTTGTTCCGATCAATTATAAATCTTGACCATAAAACGCACTGATTATCAGGAAAAATACTTCCGATTACCGGAACATCGAACAGCTTGCATCGGATGCCGAATTGGCTGCGCGACAGTCAACAGGGCAGGAGATGCGACATGGCCGTTATTTCAGGAACGAACGGGGAGAACATTCTTACCGGCACGACGGACGACGACATCATTCTCGGGCTTCTCGGAAACGACATCATCGTGGATCCGGGCGGATTCAACCGGATCGATGGCCAGGACGGCGACGACCGGATCACCGGCGGCAACGGCCTCGACGACATCGCCGGCGGCCCCGGCAACGACACGATCTATGGCGGGGACGGCTCCGATCAGATCATCGGCGAAGCCGGCAACGACGTCATCTACGGCCAGGACGGCAACGACTACGCCGCCGGCAATCCCGGCGATGACACGCTCCATGGCGGGCGCGGCGACGATTTCCTCGTCGGCGAGCAAGGCGCCGATCTCGTCTACGGCGACGAGGGGAACGATTTCGTTGCCGGCGGCGAGGATGACGACATCGTCCATGGCGGCGACGGCGACGACCTCGTCGACGGCGATCTCGGAAACGACACGCTCTTCGGCGATGCGGGCAACGACACCGCCTTCGGCGATGACGGCAACGACCGGATGTCGGGGGGCAGTGGCATCGACACCCTCGACGGCGCGCTCGGCGTCGATACGGCGGTGTTCGACTTCGCCTTCGCTCAAGCCGGTGTCAGCTCTGCCGGCACGCTGTCGGTGATCGCCGGGCAGAACTCGACCGATACCGTCAAGAACACGGAGATCTTCGAATTCTCAGACCGCTCGATCGTCCAGGGTGACGGCAATCAGTCGGTCGACGACCTGTTCTACTTCAGCCACTACGACGACGTGTACAAGAACGGCATCGATGCCGAAGCGCACTACAGCACCTATGGCTGGAAGGAAGGCCGGGATCCGAACGCCTTCTTCGACACCAAGGGCTATCTGACAGTCTATACGGATGTGGCGGCAGCGGGGATCAACCCGCTGGAGCATTACCTGACCTATGGCTGGAAGGAGGGGCGAGACCCCTCGGCGCAGTTCGATACCAAGCAATATCTGGCGGTCAACGGCGATGTGGCGGCGGCCGGAATCAACCCGCTGCTGCACTACCTCGAGAATGGCGCGGTCGAGGGACGCGCGACCTACGACGACGGCGCATTCGCCTGAGCCGGCTGATGCGCTCACGTCGGCTACGGCCCTGCGAGGCTCTCCTCGCAGGGTCTGTCGGCATGCCCATCTCACAGCCGGTGGGCCGCCGGAACACCGGGACCTCGCCCCAGTCTCAGCCCTCGTCGAACCGGCTCATCCGAAACACCTCCGTGCCCGCTCCGTCGATCACGCGCACCGCCTCCGCCGCCGTGCCGGAGCGCTGCGGCACCCTGGCCCGGGCGAACAGCCGCCTCGCCCGCTCCGCCGCGCCCTCCGCGCTCGACGTCCGCACGGACACGCGCTGCTGGACGCCCCCCGGCGCGTCCGGCTCCTCGGGACCGAGCACTTCGATGTGATAGGTCTCTCGCACGTCGGTCTCGTCTCCTGACTTTCGCTCCGGGCTTACCCGAACCCCGCGCCGGTTGCAGGCCCCGGACAGGCGAGCCGCACGGTCGCACCCCGCAACCGCACGGGTTTCGCTCGGACGGCCTTGCCGAAAACCCGCCGATGCCGGATGTGGTGTCTTTCTCGAGGGTCACGCGCGCAGGCGAGGACACCCATGACGACATCGCCCTTCGTCACGCCGGATTGGCTGCACCAGCGCCTGAGCGCGCCGGACATCGTCGTGCTCGACGCCTCGTGGTACCTGCCGGCGCAGGGGCGCGACGCCGAGGCAGAGTATCGCGCGGCCCATGTTCCCGGCGCGATCCGCTTCGATCTCGACGCGATGAGCGACACGGAGTCCCACCTGCCCCACATGCTGCCCCGGCCCGAGGTGTTCTCCTCGCGGATGCGGGCGCTCGGCGTCGGCGACGGGGCGCAGGTGGTCGTCTATGACGGGATGGGCCTGTTCTCGGCGCCGCGGGTGCGCTGGATGCTGCAGACCTTCGGCATGCGCGACGTGAAGATCCTCGAAGGCGGACTGCCCGCCTGGATCGCCGCCGGCTATGCGACGGAAGATGGCGAGGCCCGCCCGCGCGACCGGCGCCACTTCACCGCCCGGCTCGACAACGGCGCGGTGGCGGACGGAAACGACATCGCCCGCGCGCTGGCCAACGGCTCGGCCCAGGTGGTCGATGCCCGTTCCGGCCCACGCTTTCGCGGCGAGGAGGCGGAGCCCCGCCCCGGCGTGCGCCCCGGCCACATGCCCGGCGCCAAGAACCTGCATTACGCGGCGCTCCAGGCCAACGGGCGTCTGCGGGACGAGGCCTCCCTGCGCGCGGCCATCGCCGAGGCCGGGGTCGATCTCGACCGCCCGGTCATCACCACCTGCGGCTCGGGCGTGACCGCGGCCATCGTCTCGCTCGCCCTGGAGACCCTGGGGCGGCAGCCGCGGGCCCTCTACGACGGCTCGTGGTCGGAATGGGGAGCCGACCCGAAGCGGCCCGTTGAGACCGGTCCGGCCTGAACGCCCGACATACCGGCCGCGGTGCATTCCGGGGAAGGCGGCCGGGAAGAGGACGACACAGCGTTAACGGACAGCTAAGAGGGGCGCCTTAGGCTTGGCCGAAGCGGGCCGCCGGGGCCCCGTTTCGCCTGGGCGACCGGACGCGCGTCGCGAAAGGTTCGGAGGACACGGCTTGGGCAGGGGCCCCGAACGCTGGCAGCTCTACCGCCTGCTCGGTCACGAGGTGGTGCGCGCGGTCCGTGAGCGGACGATGCGGCTCACGGCGCGCCCGGAGATCCTCACCCGCGCCCGGGTGACCGGCCTCGTCATCGCCCCGCACGATCTGCGCACCAGCGACGCCTCACTCTCGGACGACATCTATTCCGGCCTGTTCGTCTTCGCCGGCCGCTCGCTGGTGGTCAGTGGCCGCTCGCCCTTCGACTACGACCCGCCCTCCCCCGAATGGGCGGATGCCCTCTACGGGTTCGGCTGGCTGCGCCACCTGCGCGCCGCCGACACCGCGCTCGCCCGCGCCAATGCCCGCGCCTTCGTCTCGGACTTCATGAGCGGACGCGGCGAGGCCGCCCGCGCGAGCCCGGTGCCGGTAGCCTCCCGGCGGCTGATCTCGTTCCTGTGCCAGTCGCCGCTGGTGCTGGAGGGGGCCGACCACGCTTTCTATCAGGCCTTCCTGAAAGCCATCGGCAAGGGCGCGCGGGAGCTGGAGCGGTCGCTGCGCCGCTCGGCACCGCCGCAATCGCGCCTGCTGGCGGCGGTGGCCCTGACCTATGCCGGCCTGTGCTGCGAGGGCATCGAGCCGATCCTGCGCCGGGCGACGCGCATCCTCGTGCGCGAGCTCGAACAGCAGATCCTGCCCGATGGCGGCCACCGTTCGCGGGATCCGCGCTTTTCCATGGAGTTGCTGCTCGACCTGCTGCCGCTGCGCCAGAGCTTCCTCAGCCGCAGCGTCGATCCGCCGGAAGCGCTCCTGCGCGCCGTCGACCGGATGCTGCCGGCCCTGCGCCTGCTGCGCCACGGCGACGCCTCGCTCAGCCATTTCAATGGCATGGGCGTCACCGCCGCCGACCATCTCGCCACGCTACTGGTCTATGACGGCGCCGGCACAGAGCCGCTGATGTACGCCCCCCATTCCGGCTATGCCCGGCTGGAGCTGGGTCGGGTCGTGCTCGTCTGCGATGTCGGCGCGCCGCCGCCGATGGATCAGTCGCGGGAGGCCGCCGCCGGCTGCCTCTCCTTCGAGCTGACCAGCGGGGCGCAGCGCATCGTCGTCAATTGCGGCAGCCCCGCCAGTGGCGGCGAACTGCGCCGGGCGGCGCGCAGCACCGCCGCGCACTCGACCGCGACGGTAGCCGACACCTCCTCCTGCCGCTTCCTCGACGAGCCAGAGGATTGGTGGATCGGCCGCCTCGCCGCGCGCTGGCTGCTGGCGCGCCGCGGCCCGGTGGTGCTGCGGGGGCCCGGCCCCGTGGCGGTCGAGCGCCGCACCGAGAACGGCGCGGCGGTGCTCGCCGCGCGCCATGACGGCTATGTCCAGGAATTCGGCCTCGTCCACGAGCGCCGCTGGCGCCTCGCCGAAGGTCCGATCCGCCTGGAGGGCGAGGACGCCTTCCGCCGCGACGGCAAGAACCAGCGCACTAACCAGCGCGCCCGGCCGCATCCGGTGGCGGTGCGTTTCCACCTTCACACCGCCGTCGCCGCGCAGGCGCGGGAAGACGGCAGTGTGACCCTTGGGCTACCGACCGGTGAGACGTGGCGCTTCTCGGCCGAAGGCGCGACGGTGGCGATCGAGGAAAGCGTGTACTTCGCCGGAGTGGTCGGCGCCCGCCGTACGGCACAGATCGTGCTGCACCTGATAGCGACCGGGGAGGATACCCTCGTGCGCTGGCGGATCGAGCAGGTCTGACGAACACTCCCATCGCGCCCTCTGGGCGCAGTCCGGATCCGCCCTGTCGAAGGAGTGGACGGGATCTGGGCTGGCACCGTCGTTTCCGAAAGGCCATCTTCCCCTGGTCGAACTGGCTGCCGGCGCCGGTTCCGTGCTACCGCGCGCGCAAATCCCTCCTATGACGACAAGGGCCACCACGATGCCGCGCGACCAGATCCGAGTGACCCGCGCCCTGCTCTCGGTTTCGGACAAGACCGGGCTCACGGATTTCGCCGCCGCGCTGATCGGACAGGGGGTGGAACTGGTCTCGACCGGCGGCACCCATCGCGCGCTCACCGAGGCCGGGCTGGCGGTCAGGGAAGTGTCCGAGCTGACCCGCTTCCCCGAGATGATGGATGGCCGGGTCAAGACGCTGCATCCGGCAGTCCATGGCGGCCTGCTCGCCGTACGCGACAATCCCGAGCATCAGGCGGCGCTCGCCGCCCACGGCATCGGCGCCATCGACCTGCTCGTGGTCAACCTCTACCCCTTCGAGGAGACGCTGAAGGCCGGCAAGGGCTACGACGATTGCGTCGAGAACATCGATGTCGGCGGGCCGGCCATGATCCGCGCCGCCGCCAAGAACCACGCCGACGTGGCGGTGGTGGTCGATGTGACGGATTATGCCGCGATCCTCGCCGAGCTCTCCGCCCAGACGGGCAGCCTCAGCGCCGCGACCCGGCGGCGGCTGGCGCAGAAGGCGTTCTCCCGCACCGCCTCCTACGACGCCGCCATCGCCAACTGGCTTGCCGAGGTCGAGGGGAGCGAGGCGGCGCCGACCTTCCGGGCACTCGGGGGAACGCTGGCCCAGAGCCTGCGCTACGGCGAGAACCCGCATCAAGCGGCGGCCTTCTACCGCCTGCCCGGCACCCTGCGCCCCGGCATCGCCACCGCCCGGCAGGTACAGGGCAAGGAACTGTCCTACAACAACCTCAACGACACCGACGCGGCCTATGAATGCGTCGGCGAGTTCGATCCCGCCCGCACGGCGGCGGTGGCGATCATCAAGCACGCCAACCCCTGCGGCGTGGCGGAAGGATCGAGCCTGCTCGATGCCTATGAGCGGGCTCTGGCCTGCGACCCGACTTCGGCTTTCGGCGGCATCGTCGCGCTCAACCGCACCCTCGACGCGGAGGCCGCGCGGAAGATCGTCGAGATTTTCACCGAGGTCATCATCGCCCCCGATGCCTCGGACGAGGCCAAGGCGATCATCGCCGCCAAGAAGAACCTGCGCCTCCTGCTCGCCGGCGGCCTGCCCGATCCGCGGGCGAAGGGCGAGGTGATCCGCACCGTGGCCGGGGGCTTCCTCGTCCAGGGCCGCGACGCCGCCAGCGTCGACGAGATGACGCTGAACGTCGTGACCAAGCGCGCGCCGAGCGAGGCGGAACTCGCCGACATGCGGTTCGCCTACCGGGTCGCCAAGCACGTGAAGTCGAACGCCATCGTCTATGCCAAGGGCGGCGCCACGGTCGGCATCGGCGCCGGGCAGATGTCGCGGGTCGATTCCTCGATCACCGCCGCGCGCAAGGCGGCGGAAGCGGCCCAGCGCCTCGGCCTGACGGAGAGCCTCGCCAAGGGTTCGGCGGTCGCCTCCGACGCCTTCTTCCCCTTCGCCGACGGTCTGCTCGCGGCGGCCGAGGCCGGCGCCACCGCCGTGATCCAACCCGGCGGCTCGATGCGCGACGACGAGGTGATCAAGGCCGCCGACGAGGCCGGGCTGGCGATGGTGTTCACCGGCACGCGCCACTTCCGGCACTGATACGGCGCCCGCTTGATCGGAGCGGGTTCCGTATCGGCCAGCCCGCGCGGCACTTGAGCGATGACGCCATCCGCCATCCCGAAGGAATCAACCGGATGGCGTATGAGATCGGAGAGGCCGGGCGGATTTCGAAAAAATCGGCTCGGCCTCCTTCAAGCCCGAACGAAAAAGGCCCCGCCTCGCGGCGGGGCCTTTCTCTTGTGTGCGTGAGGCAGCGCGTCAGTGCGCGTGCGCGGTCGAGGCCCCGATACCGGTCTCCGAGCGCACATACTGAGCGTCGAAGGCGGCGCGCTCGCGGTTCGCCCGGCGGGTGCGGTCGAGCAGCGAGACGCCCCAGATCGTCACGAAGGCCAGCGGCATCGAGAACAGGGCCGGGTTGGCATAGGGGAACAGGGCCGTCGGATGGCCGAAGGTCTTCACCCAGACCGCGTCCGACAGGACCACCATGACCACCGCCGCGATCAGGCCGACGAGGCCGCCGATAAGCGCGCCCCAGGTCGTGGTGCCGCGCCACAGGATCGACATGGCAAGCACCGGGAAGTTGCAGCTCGCCGCCACCGAGAAGGCGAGGCCGACCATGAAGGCGACGTTCTGGTTCTCAAACACGTAGCCGAGATAGATCGCCACGATGCCGATGCCGACGGCGGAGGCCTTGGAGAGGTTCACCTCCGCCTTCTCCGTGGTGCGGCCGCGGGCGAAGACCTGGGCATAGAGATCGTGGCTGATCGCCGAAGCGCCGGCGAGCGTCAGGCCCGCCACCACCGCGAGAATGGTCGCGAAGGCCACCGCCGAGATGAAGCCGAGGAAGTACGGCCCGCCGACGGCGTTGGCGAGGTTCACGGCCACCATGTTGGTGCCGCCGATCATGTCCTTGATCTTGTCGTAGGTGGTGCCGTCCGCGCCGAGCTTGAAGTAGCTCGGATCGGACATCAGCAGGGCGATGCCGCCGAAGCCGATGATGAAGGTGAGGATGTAGAAGTAGCCGATCAGGCCGGTGGCGTAGAACACCGACTTGCGGGCAGCCTGGGCGTCCGACACCGTGAAGAAGCGCATCAGGATGTGCGGCAGGCCGGCGGTGCCGAACATCAGCCCGACGCCGAGCGAGATCGAGTCGATCGGGTTGGAGACGAGGCCGCCCGGCGCCATGATGGCGTCGCCCTTCGGATGCGTCTGCACGGCGGCGGCGAACAGCCTCTCGGGGCTGAAGCCGTAATGGTAGAGCACCGCGCCGGCCATGAAGCTCGCGCCGCCGAGCAGCAGGCAGGCCTTGATGACCTGCACCCAGGTCGTCGCCTTCATGCCGCCGAAGGCGACGTAGATGATCATCAGCGCGCCGACGATTACCACCGCGTAGAGGTAGGGCAGGCCGAACAGGAGCTGGATCAGCTTACCGGCGCCGACCATCTGGGCGATCAGGTAGAACGCCACCACCACGAGGGTGCCGGTCGCCGAGATGATGCGGATCGAGGTCTGGTCGAGGCGGAAGCTCGCCACGTCGGCGAAGGTGAACTTGCCGAGGTTGCGCAGCCGCTCCGCAATCAGGAACAGCACGATCGGCCAGCCCACGAGAAAGCCCGTCGAGTAGATCAGGCCGTCGAAGCCCGAGGAATAGACGAGGCCCGAGATGCCGAGGAATGAGGCCGCCGACATGTAGTCGCCGGCGATGGCGAGGGCGTTGGTGCGGGCCGAGATGCCGCCGCCGGCCGCGTAGAAGTCGGCCGCCGATTTCGAGCCCTTGGCCGCCCGGTAGGTGATGCCGAGGGTGAAGATCACGAAGAAGAAGAACATGGCCACGGCGGGCCAGTTCGTGGCCTGCTGCTGCACTTGGCCGAGATCCGGCCCGGCGGCGAGGGCCGAGGTCGCGCCGAGGCCGAGGCCCGCGCCGAGAAGGGGAACGAAGCGGATCATTTGGCGAGGCTCCGGACGAGGTCGGCCGAGAGCCGGTCGAAACGGGTATTGGCACGGGCAACGTAGATGCCGGTCAGCACGAAGGCGAACACGATCACGAACATGCCCATGTAGAAGCCGAGGGAGGCGGTGCCGCCGATCTTGGTGGCGAGCAGCGCCTTGTCGAAGGCGATCAGGCCGATGAAGCCGAAATAGACCAGCAGCATGAGGCCTGTGAGGATCCAGCCGAAGCGGGTGCGCTCGTGAACCAGGGTCTTGAAGGTCGGGTGTTCGGCGATGCGGTCGAGCCGGTGATCGGGCTCGGGCATGTCCAGGGCCCCAGCCCCATGAAGCGTGCGGGCGTCCGACGTCGCGGATCGGCCCACCGACTGTGTGGCGCTCATGAATCTCCTCCCGCCGGCTCGATCCCCGCGAAGGCGGGCCCATCGGCCGGCTTGTCTTATGGCGAATGCGACGCGGGCTTGTTTCTCCGCTTCGTCGCAGGCTTGTTCCGGCAGCCCCACGGGTCACCGGCCGTCCTTCGCGGCGGTGGATACAGAATATCCGCCGCCATCGATGTCACCTTAGAACCGCTCGCGAGCACGTTGCAATCGGCTGCGGGCCTAAGCTGCTGTTATACCGTGATCTCTTCGCTCGGCAGCGGCTCGCATGGGGGGACGCGCCGCCTTTTGGATGGAACGACGTGAGAAGGGCCCCGCCGGGATCTTCCGGCGGGGCCCTTCGAGATCAAGCGGGGCGATTCTGGCGGTTCTCGATCAGATCGTCGACCACCGCCGGCTCCGCGAGGGTCGAGGTATCGCCCAGCGATCCGAAATCGTCCTCGGCGATCTTGCGCAGGATGCGGCGCATGATCTTGCCCGAGCGGGTCTTGGGCAGGCCCGGCGCGAACTGGATCAGATCCGGCGACGCGATCGGGCCGATATCCTTGCGGACCCAGGCGACCAGTTCCTTGCGCAGGGCGTCCGAGCCCTCCTCGCCCTCGTTGAGAGTGACGTAGGCGTAGATGCCCTGGCCCTTGAGGTTATGCGGGTAGCCGACCACCGCCGCCTCCGAGACCTTCGGATGCGCCACCAGCGACGACTCGACCTCGGCCGTGCCCATGCGGTGACCGGAGACGTTGATGACGTCGTCCACGCGGCCGGTGATCCAGTAATAGCCGTCCGCATCGCGGCGGGCGCCGTCTCCGGTGAAGTAGAGGTTCTTGTAGGTGGAGAAGTAGGTCTGCTCGAACCGCTCGTGGTCACCGTAGACCGTGCGCATCTGGCCCGGCCAACTGTCCTTGATGCAGAGATTGCCCTCGCAGGCGCCGTCGAGTTCCTTGCCCTCGGCATCGACCATCACCGGCTGGACGCCGAAGAAGGGCCGGGTCGCCGAGCCGGGCTTGAGCTTGGTCGCGCCGGGCAGCGGGGTGATGAGGATGCCGCCGGTCTCGGTCTGCCACCACGTATCGACGATGGAGCAGCGGGAATCGCCGACCACGCGGTAGTACCACTCCCAGGCTTCCGGGTTGATCGGCTCGCCGACCGAGCCCAGCACCCGCAGGGATTGGCGCGAGGTCTTCTTCACCGGCCCCTCGCCGCCGCCCATGAGCGAGCGGATCGCGGTCGGCGCGGTGTAGAAGATGTTGACCTTGTGCTTGTCGATGACTTCCCAGAAGCGGGAATTCGACGGGTAGGTCGGGATGCCCTCGAACATCAGCGTGGTCGCGCCGTTCGCGAGCGGTCCGTAGACGATGTAACTGTGGCCGGTGACCCAGCCCACATCCGCCGTGCACCAATAGACGTCGCCGTCATGGTAATCGAAGACGTATTGGTGGGTCATCGAGGCGTAGACGAGATAGCCGCCGGTGGTGTGCACCACGCCCTTCGGCTGCCCGGTCGAGCCCGAGGTATAGAGGATGAACAGCGGGTGCTCGGCCTCGACCGGCTCCGCCGGGCACTCGTCGGTCACCTGCTCGGCGGCCTCATGGTAATAGACGTCGCGGCCGGGCTCCATCGCCACGTTGCCGCCGGTGCGCTTGACCACGACGACATGGTCGACGAGGTCCGCGTCGAGGCGCTTGATCGCCTCGTCGACATTGGCCTTCAGCGGCACCTTGCGCCCGCCGCGCAGACCCTCGTCGGCGGTGATGACCAACTTCGAGCCGCATCCCTTGATGCGGCTCGCCAGGGAATCGGGGGAGAAGCCGCCGAAGACGATGGCGTGGATGGCGCCCAACCGCGCGCAGGCCAGCATCGCGTAGGCGGCCTCGGGGATCATCGGCAGGTAGAGCGTGACGCGGTCCCCCTTGCCGACGCCGCGATTGCGCAGGACGTTGGCCATCCGGCCCACTTCCGCGTGCAGCTGCTTGTAGGTGATGTGCTTCGATTCGTTCGGATCGTCGCCTTCCCAGATGATCGCGGTCTGATCGCCGCGGGTCTTCAGGTGACGGTCGATGCAATTCAGAGCGACGTTGGTCTTGCCGTCCTCGAACCATTTGATCGAGACATTACCCGGCGCGAAGCTGGTGTTTTTGACTTTGCTGAAAGGGGTCGACCAATCGATGCGTTTGCCGTGCTCGGCCCAGAAAGCTTCCGGATTCGAGACGGAGGCCGCGTACATCTCCGTGTATTTGGCATCGTCGATGAGAGCCCGCTCGCGCCACCCGTCCTGGACGTCGATGACCTTCTCGCTCATTTGGTTTCTTCCCTGACGGTGCCCGATCGTATCGCGAAGGTCCGCGCAGCCGGGGCTTCCTCAAAACTCTTAAGCGCAGTTGAACAGACCCGGCAAGCACCAAAAAGTCGAGGTTCGAAATTTCGCGCAACCGAATTGGCAGCAATTTTATTGCCGACGACAGCATAGTCCTCCACTCCCGGGGGAGGACGGCCGAAATGTCAGAGATGTCAGGGGATTCCGGCGCGGAAGAGCGCGCATCGGCCGCCGTCAGGCAGCCGGGAACAGCATCTCGACCAGGGTGCCCTCGTCCTTCCGGCTGGTGATGCGGAAGCGGCCGCGGTTCGCCTCGACGAGGGCCTTGGTCAGGGTCAGGCCGAAGCCCCGCTCCTCGCCCTCCGCAACCGCCGGCGCACCGATCTGAAACGGCTCGAGGGCGCCCAGCAGCTCGTCCTCGGTCATCCCCGTCCCGGTGTCGCGCACCCGCAGGGCGACCTCGCCGCGCTCGGCCAGCGTGGTCGAGACGATCACCTGACCGCCGGCCTCCGTGACATGGATCGCCTTGCCGAGCACGGTCAGCGCCGCTTGGCGGATCGAGCGCTCGTCGGCCTTCAGGCGCGGCAGGTCGGGGGCGAGGCTGGTGCGCAGGACGATGCGATGGCGCGCCGCCTGGGCCTGCCGGGCGGCGATGCAGGACGAGACGAGGTCGTTGAGGGCAAGCTCGGTGAAGGTCAGCTTGCTGCGTCCCGCCTGGATCTCGGCGAGGTCGCGCAGATCGTCGATCAGGCTGGCGATCCGGCCGCCGGACAGGCGCACGTCCCGGAGATAGGCCTCCAGCCGCTCGGCATCCGCCCGGTCGAAGCGGTCGGACAGCATCATGTCGGTCAGGCTGAGGATCGCGTTGAGCGAGGGCCGGATCTCGCGGCTCACCCGGGCGAGCGCATTGGCCTTCCACACCCCTTCCGCCTCCGGCTCATCCCGGCGGGCGGGATGGAGGGAAGGCTCGTCGCGAATCTCGCGCAGGCTGGCACAATAGCCAGGCGCCTCCTCGCCGAGCAGCCGGGCGATGCGCAGGCGCAAGGCGGCGGCGCCCGAACGTGGCGTGACGCCATGCAACTCGCTGCTGCCGGAGCGGCGCGAATCCGTCACGGCCGCCTCCAGCACGGATTGGCTGGCCGGCGAGAACAGGTCCGCGAAGCGCCCGCCCACGACCTCCTTGGGATGGGCATGGACGAGTTCGGCTGCGCTCGGATTCAGCCCGACGACACGCCCTTCCGCATCGAGGGTGACGACCCCCTCCTCCAGACTGTCCAGCACCGTCTGCGCCCGCAGCCGCGCATCGTTGGGCGGCAGGGGAGCGGTCTCCTCGCCGTTCTGTCCGGGTGCGGCACGGGCGAGGCAGATCTCGGCCGCCCCCCCGTCCCAGAGCAGGTCGGCGCGATCCACGAGGAGGGCTATCGTCCCGCCGGCGGCGTGGGCGAAGGGCTGTTGCACCGCCGCCTGCCTCTCCGCCGGGGCGAGGCCGCAAAACAGCTGTGAAAGCCCGACCTGCCGCAGGGCCGCCAGATCGTCATAGCCGGTGAGGCTCAGGAAGGCGCGGCTCGCGAACAGAAGCTCGTCGCCGCGATGGATCAGCACGCCGAGCGGCAGGCTTTCCAGCAATTCGGTCAGGGCCGACCGCGCCCGGCCCTCGGCTTCCGCGAGGCGGCCGGGTGGCGTCGGGAACGGCATCACCGATCCGCCGGATGCGGCCTCCGCCCGTGACGGAGGCAACGCCTCGTCCTCGGCGGGCTCATCGGCCGCGAAGCGAAGACCGAGCAGGCGGGCCACCTCCCGGAAGGCGGCATGCTCGTTCACCGACAGGCCGGGTTCCGTCTCGAAGGCCTCGTTCGGCCCGTCTTCCGCCGGAACGGCCTCGTCCTCCGGGGCACGCGGCTGGCTCTCTCTCAGGATCGCGAAACCGTTGAGACCGGCAAACGCGGCCTGAGCCCGGCCGGAGGGAGCGCCCGAGATCTCGAGACGATGCTTGTAGGAGCGTCCCAGCACCGTCAGCGGCAGCATCCGGAAAGTGCGCTGCGCCGAGAGCGCCTCGGTGAAGGCCTCGCCGTCGATCACGCCGTCCGCCGCGAGCATGGTCCAAGAGCGACCGGCAAGGGCCTCCGTCAGGTCGGGATGCGTGCGCGAGACATGGGTCAGCACACCCTCGGCATCGCTGCGCCAGACGAAGCGCAGCGGCACGTCGCCCGCCATACCCTCTTCGGCAAGACCGGGGGGCGGTGTCATCTCGGGCTCGGGGCCGGTGACGGCAGCGGCGGGCTTCGCCTCCTCGCGCGGCGCAACGGCCTTCGGCGGCGAGGCTTGAGCCGGCCGCAAGACCGGCAACGCGCCGACCGGCGCAAACAGGAGGGCGGACCGGCCTCCCTCCAACTCCGCCCGGGCGGCGAGGCCGACGACGGGAAGAGCGACGCCACGGGGATCGAGGCGCAGGCGGATCATGCGCGGTCGCCCATCCAGCATCCCGGCACGGCGAACCTGATCGGGCAGGCGCAAGCCCGGAAGGATCGTGCCGTCGACTCCGGCGATGCCCGCGCGCAAAGTCGCCGCTCCGCCGGCCGCGTGGAGCACCCGTCCCGCATCGTCGTCGAGGATCAGGAAGGAGCCGCCTTCGCGGAGGAGATGGGCGATCGACGCGTCGTCCCGCCAGCGCGCCAGAGCCGCGCCGACAGTCGAATCGCTCTCCGGCGAAATTACTGGCACTGCGCGGCCCGACATTGGAACACTGGTCATAAGCCCTTCACAGCCCTGTGTGGTCCCTCTGGGCGTGGGCGCTCGTCGCCCTGTTTAACTTAACTGCCACCGGACGTGGACACTGAAGCGTGCCGACACACGTTTATCAACTGGTAACCTTAATCGGCACCACGGGGCTGGCGGAAAAGCCGACCCTGCGTTATTGTGCATCGCACATTGTGCGCCGCACAACGAGCGCCTGACGCGATCACCAGAGGAGACGGGAATGAGCAGCACCCCTAACTACGAAGTCCCCACCGAGATGCGCGATTTCGCCGAGAAGAGCGTCGAGCAGGCCCGCAAGGCCTTCGATTCCTTCATCGGCGCGGCCCGTCGCACCGCCGACACGGTGCAGGGTTCGACCGATCTGGCTCGCACCAACGCCACCAACATCTCGAGCCGTGGCTTCGAATACGCGGAGCAAAACGTCAACGCCGCTTTCGATCTGGCGCAGAAACTCGTCCGTTCGCGCGACGTCCAAGAGGCGATGCAGCATCAGGCTGAGTTCGTGCGGGCGCAGTTCGCCGCCATCCAGGCCCAGGCCAAGGAGTTCGGCGGCCTCGCGCAGAGCGCGTTCCAGCAGAGTGCCGAGAACGCCAAGAGCGCAATGCAGCAGGGGGCCGCCGAAGCCCGCCAAGCCTACGAGCAGGGCGTCGAGACGGCCCGTGAGAATGCCAGCGAGGCCCAGAAGGCCACCTCCTAAGTCTTCGTCTGGGGCCGCCACGGTTGCCCCTCGAACGTCTGTGGCCCGCTCTCGGCAGAGCGGGCCATTTTCATATCGGGCCGGTTCCGCCTCTTTTCCGCCGCCAGGGACAGCAAGGGTCCGGGCGGCCTGAGGAGGTGCGCCGATCCGGCAGGATCGTGTGACCTTTCTCGATCCTTGATTTGGCGCGCTCATCCTGGCCGAGTCGGCCTCCCATTCCCAGGAGAGCGCGCGAACGCGGAGTTTCCGACATCATGCGTGCCGTCCGTTACCTCGGCATCCTGGCCTTGGCCGCTTGGGCGGCCGGGAGCCTCGCGCCCGCCCAGGCCCAGTATGACGACGACGGGTACGACGCCCCTCCCCCGCGCGCCAGAGCCTATCGGGATTGGGGCGGCGGGCCGCCGCCGCGAAGGGCCGTCGGCTTCAACTGCGATGCGGTTCAATCGGGCATCAGCGGCCTTCAGCCCTTCTCCTGCCCGCTGCCCGGTCCGCGCCCGCTCGGCGCCCGCTGTTTCTGCGATATGCCGGTGTCGTTCCTGAACGGGCCGCGCACGGCCGTCGGCCGCGTCGCGCCCTGATCAGCACAAGGCCGTGCCGGATGTCTCCGGCACGGCCCGATCTCACAGGGGGGGGACAGGGCGTCTCGCGTCAGTTCACGACAACCGTCGCACCGACCTTCACACGGGAATACAGGTCGGTCACATCCTCGTTGGTCATGCGGATGCAGCCGGAGGAGACCGCCTGACCGATCGTATCCGGCTCATTGGAGCCGTGGATCCGGTATTCGGACCGGCCGATATACATCGCCCGGGCGCCCAGGGGGTTCTCGATGCCGCCGGCCATGTAGCGCGGCAGGTCCGGGCGACGGGCCAGCATCGCCGCCGGCGGGGTCCAGCTCGGCCATTCGCGCTTGGCGGTGATCTTGTTCACGCCGCTCCAGGTGAAGCCCGGACGGCCGACCCCGACGCCGTAGCGCACGGCCTGCCCGCCCGGCAGTACGTAGTAGAGCCGCCGCTCGGAGGTGGAGACCACGATCGTACCCGGAGCATAGCGGCCGTTATAGGCCACGACCTCGCGGGGGATGCGGGCGACCTGTGCCTGCGCCGCCTCGGCTTCACCGTAGCCCTGAGCGCTGGAACCGCGCTGCGAGGAGTAGGGATCGTAGACCGGCCAGCCGCCTTGCGACGACTGCTCTTGATAATAATCGTCCCCGTCGGAACCGAACGGGTCATAGGGCGCCGCCTTGACCGGGCCGGTCGCGAGGACACAGACGCCGACAACGCCGGCGAGAACAGAAGCCAGAGTCTTCATCGCAGGTGCCTACCTGTGCAATAATCTTTGCTATTACAAGCGTGACTGTGCTTGACAGGTTCCACGGCGTTTACGGATTTTGCACGGATCAGGTGGCGGGCAGCCGGCGACAGCTTGGCCGTATCGTCCGGCTTACTCCCGAATCGGCCGGGCGCGACAGGACAAGACTTCGTGGTTGGAACCGAACGAAGCGGCCGGCTCGGCCGTCGCAGCGGGACGGCTCGGAGTGTATGGGCCGGACGGCCCCCGACCGGGGCGGGTAGCGGAGAAGCTTCGAACCGCCGAATGGTCGGACACGGCGCGCCGCTGGATCGACTGACCGGCGCCTGGGATGATGGAGGGCGGCTCAACCCAAGGCGGGTTTTCGCTCGACCCCTCATCATGGGGAACGATGCGGCCGAGCTGTCTCTCAGCTGATGACAGGCAAGGGATCGCAGGCTGCCCGTTCGGCCTCGACCAGCACATCGAAGGCGCGCCAGGGCTTGGGGATGAACACGGCGCCCTCCGGCAGGACGACATCCGGCTCCGGATCGAGGCCCGATGTCACCACGAGCCGCGTGCGCGGCCACAGCGTGGCAATCGCATGGGCGAGCTGCAACCCGTCCATCGCTCCGGCGAGGCGGATATCGGCGAAGACCAGGGCGACATCGCCGCCGCTCTCTTGCAGGATGCCGAGCGCCCGCTCGGCGCTGTCGCAGCCGATCACCCGCAGCTCCGTCTCCTCCAGAACACCCTCGGCCAGTTCGCGGGTATCCTGCTCGTCCTCGACGACGAGGGCGATGCGGCTCTTGGGGCGCCCACCGGGCGCGGACGGCGTCTCGTTCGAGCGGTCCACCCGCCGGACGAGGGCCGCGAGATGGTCGGGGATGCCTTCCGCCACGAGGTGATCGTAGCAGGAGGCGAGCGCCTGCCCGATCTGGTCCAGTTGCATGCCCGGCAACAGCGGATCGCTGGTGTGGCCGCGATAGGAGCGATCTCGAAACGAGTCGTTCAAAGCGAAACGGTCCTCTCTCGCGCGTTCGACCGATGGGCGGCCGGCACAGAGTATTCCGCCTGGATGGCCGCACAGGACAACAAAGCGGGGAGATGCCGCACAGTTGCCTCGAAGAGAGATTTTCGTCGTCGCGGATCCTGCCACACGGCGGGCGGACGCAGGCGGAAGAAGTTTACTGAGCCGCCTCGGCATCGGCCATGGTGATGAGGCCGGCGACGCTGCGCACGTCGCGATAGCGGTCGCCCCGGGTGCTCATCATCGCCTCGAACTTCTGATGAACCTGGGCGACGGACAGGCTGGCCGGCTTGCGATGACGCCCCCGGCCGGTGGTGCCGGCGAAGAAGATCGAGCGATTGGCCCGAGCCGGACCCGGCAAGAGGGTGGCGGCGGCCGAACTCGGCTTGTCGACGACTTGCGACAGGAAGTTCTCGGCATCGTCCGGTCCGAGGAAGTGGGCGAGATAGACCTCGCCGAGGCTCAGTTCGCGGCCGATCTTGAGGGCGATGCGTCCGGCATCCCGCTTGAGCATCTCGCCGGCCATCACCGCCGACAGGTAGGGATCGCGGCGCAGATCGAGGATGCGGGTCCGCTCGGCCTGATCCTGGATGCTCGGCCGGTCATTGGCATCCGGCACGACGAGGGCGGCCTCCTTGTCGTACCCGTATTTGGGACCGAAATCGCGGATCACGCCGAGCCAGGTCCGCTCGATGAACTGGAACAGACCGGTCGCCGACGAGGTCTTGGCCTGCACGGCGGTGATGAAGCTCGATTCCTTGTCGGCCACGGCCATCAGCAGCACGGGATCGGTCTCGACCACCTGAGCCGCCTTGACGATGGTCTGCACGAGGTGGCGGCGGATCTTCATCGGCCCGAATTCGAGGATGTCATTCGGATCGCCGGTCGCGGTCTGCGACAGCAGGAAGTCGTAGGACACCCGGTCCACGCTGTTGGTACCGAGTTCGGTATCGAGGCCGTCCACGGCATGGAAGCTCGACGAGGCCGCCAGCACCGACGGGACCGGCGCCTCGGGCGCCAGGGACTGCACGCGGGGCCGCGGCATCGACAGATCGGAGCCGGCCTTGGTCGAGGCCTCGGCCCGACCGAAATCGGTCCCCGCATTGAGAAGAACCGCGCTCAAACCGCCGGCGAGCAGGGTCATGGACAGGATAGAGCGGAGAAGTGCGGTGCGGCTGCCATGCTCGCGACCGGTGCGAGCGGACAGGGTGATGACGTCGGAGGATGGGGCGGGGCGCCCGCTCTTGCGAGAGGTTCCGGTGGTCCGTTGCGATCCGATCGTACGGCCCTGCATCGTTGTCGTCGCTCACTCTTCGTGATGCCGCCAGCGGCGTATGGGCAACAGTTACGGTGACGGATGTGGCGCAAACACGGCCGAGGTTGTGGCATCCCCAGGGCAGTGCGGGGCAATTTGCGGGCAAGCTGAGCCGTTTCGGTGGTTATCCCCGGTGTTTTCCACCGATGACGGGATGCACAGGGCGCGATGGGAGGGCACCTCGCCCAGGCACTGTCTCACCTCGGAATCGCCCAGCGCACCTTCGCGAAGAGGTCGGGAGCCGGACGGATCGACAGGAGATCAGCCCTCACCGCGCGGAGACACTGGCTGTGCGGCAAGGATATTCAGTAAAGCAGCCCGGTTCATTCAAGCCGAGCTTGTTCCATGGCCCTGATCGACCGCTATCTGCCCGATCCGCATTTCCGCGAACGGCATCGTCTCGCTGTCAGGGCCCCGTCCCGCACCGTACTCCGGGCCGCGCGGGCCTACCGCACCGAGACCGATCCGTTCTTTCGAGCGATGATCGGGCTCCGCGAGCTGCCCATGCGGGTCATGCAGCGCCTCTCACAGCCGTCTTCTGTGGATCGGCGCCCCTTCGGCCTCCAAGATTTCACTCTGCTGGACAGCGACGACCATGAGATCGTCTACGGATTGGCCGGTCGTTTCTGGCGGTCCGATTTCGATCTGACCCCGGTCGAAGGCGGAGCCGGCTTCCTGGCGCTCGACGATCCGGGCGTCGCGAGGCTCGCACTCAACTTCGCCGTCCGGACCGAAGGACGGGGCATCTGCGAACTCTCGACAGAGACGCGCATCGTCTGCGCCGATGCCGACGCCCGAGCCAAGCTCAGGCTCTACTGGCATCTCATCCGCCCGGTCAGCGGCCTGATCCGGCGACGGACCCTGGCCTCCATCCGCCGGGTCAGCGAAAACGAAGCGCGGATGGCTCTTCCCTAAGTAGGAGACCCAAGGGCCGGGACCGGGACGGCACGCCCCTCACAACCGCCGCAGCGCCACGCTCTCGATCCGATGGCTCGCCCCCTTGGCCAGAATCAGGCTCGCCCGCTGGCGGGTGGGGAGGATGTTGTCGCGCAGATTCGGCAGGTTGATCGTCGTCCAGAGCCGGTCGGCGATCTCCAGGGCCTCGGCCTCACCGGCCTCGGCATATTTGCGGAAATAGGAAAGCGGATCGCGGAAGGCGGTCTGCCGCAGGCGCAGGAAGCGGTTGACGTACCAGCGGTGCAGGTCGTCCTCGTGCCCGTCGAGATAGATCGAGAAGTCGAAGAAGTCGGAGACGAAGGGAATCGCCGTGCCGTCCCGGGGCAGGCGGGCCGGCTGCAGCACGTTGAGGCCCTCGACGATCAGGATGTCGGGCGATTCGATCACCTGCTCCTCACCCGGCACCACGTCGTAGACGAGGTGGGAATAAACCGGGGCCGACACGCGCTTGTGGCCGGCCTTGATGTCGGCGAGGAAACGCAGCAGGGCGGCGCTGTCGTAGCTCTCGGGAAAGCCCTTCCGCTCCATCGCATCCATGCGCTGGAGTTCGGCATTGGGATGAAGGAAGCCGTCGGTGGTGATGAGATCGACCTTCGGCGTGTTGGGCCAGCGGGCGAGCAAGGCCTTGAGCACCCGGGCCGTCGTCGACTTGCCGACCGCCACCGAGCCGGCGAGCCCGATGATGTAGGGAACCTTGGTATCGTGCTCGGCGAGCAGGAAGCGCTGGGTCGCCTTGAACAGTCCCTGCGTCGCCGCGACGTAGAGCGAGAGCAGCCGCGACAGCGGCAGGTAGATCGCCACGACCTCCTCGATGGAGATCGGATCGTTGAGGGATTGCAGGCGGCCGATATCCTCGGCGGTCAGCGTCAACGGCGTGTCGGCGCGCAGTTGCGCCCATTCCTCGCGGGAGAAGATCCGGTAGGGCGAGAGGCGTCCCGGCCCCTGGCCGGTCACCGGGTTCTGGCGCTCTTCCGGTTCGATCCCGGCCGACGGGATCGGGGCGCCGATCATGTATGCCTCCGCGCCGCCTTCTCGGCGAGCCCGCTCTGGACGGTGCGCCGATCCAGTTCCGTCATCACGTCATCGAGCGGCACGCCGACCGCCTTGAGCGTCACAACGAGGTGATACAGCACGTCGGCGGCTTCCGAGGTGAGGGCCTTGCGGTCGCCCTGCACGGCGGCGATGGCGGCCTCGACCGCCTCTTCGCCGAGCTTCTTGGCCGCCTTGGCCGGCCCCTCGGCCAGGAGCTTGGCGGTGTAGGAAGATTCGGGAGGAGTGCCGGCCCGGCTGTCCACGAGGGCGGCGAGGTCGTCGAGGCTGAACTTCGTCATAGAGCGTGCAAACGGAACCTGTACCATGCGGCATCGCATGATCGGATACCGGCTGCGCGGACCCTGCGCAGGGCGGGCGCCCCGGTCAAGGGGTGCGCGCATCGGCGCAACCGTTACGCGTTACGGATCGAGCCGCATCGCAAGTCCGGCCGCCGCCATATGGGCCTTGGCCTCGCCGATGGTGGCCTCGCCGAAATGGAAGATCGAGGCGGCGAGCACCGCGCTCGCGCCGCCATCGCGGACGCCGGCCACGAGGTCGTCGAGCCCGCCGACGCCACCGGACGCGATCACCGGCACCTTCACCGCATCGGCGATGGCGCGGGTGAGCGCGAGATCGTAGCCGGAGCGGGTGCCGTCCTTGTCCATGGAGGTGACGAGGAGTTCGCCCGCCCCGCGCTCGGACACCCGGCGGGCGAACGCGACCGCGTCGATGCCGGTGGGATTGCGGCCGCCATGGGTGAAGATCTCCCAGCGCGCGGATTCGCCGGGGCCGGAGACGCGCTTGGCGTCGATGGCGACGACGATGCACTGGTCACCGAACTTCTCCGCCGCCTCGGCGACGAAATCCGGGTTCTTCACCGCCGCCGTGTTGATCCCGACCTTGTCGGCGCCCGCCAGGAGGAGCGTGCGCACATCGGAGACGGTGCGCACGCCGCCGCCGACGGTCAGCGGCATGAAGCAGGCTTCCGCGGTGCGGCTCACCACATCGAGCAGGGTGCCACGGTCCTCGTGGCTGGCGGTGATGTCGAGGAAGCAGAGTTCGTCGGCGCCGGCGGCGTCGTAGGCCTTGGCGGATTCGACCGGATCGCCGGCATCGCGCAGTTCGAGGAACTGGACGCCCTTCACGACGCGCCCGTCCTTCACGTCGAGGCAGGGGATGATGCGGGTCTTGAGCACGCGGGGCGCCTTCAGGCTGTCATGGCGGGCATGGATCGAGGCATGGCACTCACTGCGCCGCCCCGTTCTCTGCCCCCTTGGCCCGAGCGATGGCCGCCAGGGCCTCCTTCGGGTCGATCCGTCCGTCGTAGAGGGCGCGGCCGGTGATGGCACCGGCCAGCATCGCGCAATCGGGCTGCAGCAGGCGCTCGACATCGGCCATCGAGGCGAGGCCGCCCGACGCGATCACCGGGATGCTGACGGCGGAGGCCAGGGCCAGGGTCATCTCGATATTGAGCCCCTTCAGGATGCCGTCACGGGCGATGTCGGTGTAGATGATGGCGGCGACACCGGCATCCTCGAAACGGCGCCCGAGTTCCTCTGCCGTCATGCTGGAGGTCTGGGCCCAGCCCTCCACCGCGACGCGGCCGTCCTTGGCATCGATGCCGACGGCGATCTTTCCCGGATGGCGGCGGGCGGCCTCCCGCACGAAGGCGGGATCGCGCACCGCAGCGGTGCCGATGATGACGCGGCTGACGCCCTTCTCCAGCCAGCCTTCGAGGGTGCGCATCTCGCGCACGCCGCCGCCGAGCTGCACCGGCATCGTCACCCGCGCCAGGATCGCATCGACCGCGGCGGCGTTGCGCGGGGCACCGGCGAAGGCGCCGTCGAGGTCGACCACGTGCAGCCAGGGGAAACCCTGCGACTCGAAGGCAGCCGCCTGCGCGGCGGGGTCGTCGTTGAAGACCTTGGCCTGGGCCATGTCGCCCTGAACGAGGCGGACGCAGCGTCCTTCCTTGAGGTCGATGGCCGGATACAGGATCACGCGTCAGCTCGCCGAAATCGTTGGGTGAAGATGCGTCGACCCCTCACGGGCGCCAGCGCAGGAAGTTACCGAGCAGAGCCAGGCCGAGGCGCTGGCTCTTCTCGGGGTGGAATTGCGTCCCCGCCATGTTGTCGCGCGCGACCATGGCCGTGACCCGGCCGCCATACTCGGCATGGGCCACCACATCCGCCGGCTCGGCGGCTTTCAGCGCGAAGCTGTGGACGAAATAGGCGTGCAGCCCGCCCTCCCCGGTCTCGATCCCGTCGAGCAAGGCGTGCTCGCGGTCGAGATGCAGGATGTTCCAGCCCATATGCGGGATCTTGAGCGCCGGGTCGGCGGGCTCGATCGGGGCGACATCGCCGGGAATCCAGCCGAGGCCCGCCGTCTCCTCGTATTCGAGGCCGCGGCTCGCCATGAGCTGCATGCCGACGCAGATGCCGAGGAACGGCCTGCCCCTGCCCTTCACCGCCTCGGTCATGGCCTCGACCATGCCCGGCACGGCGTCGAGGCCGCGGCGGCAATCGGCATAGGCACCGACGCCGGGCAGCACCACACGGTCGGCGCTCGCCACCGCATCTGGCCCATCGGTGACGACGATGCGGGTGCCATCGAGCCCGGCCTCGCGGGCGGCGCGCTCGAAGGCCTTCGCCGCCGAATGGAGGTTGCCCGATCCGTAATCGATGATCGCGACGGTCTGCTCGCTCACCGTCCAGCCTCACTCACGGGAAAGATACCGATCACCGCATCCTCGTCGCGGCGATGGACCGGGCGCGCGGGCTGGGCGGGACGGGGCGCCGCCTCCCCATCGAGCCAGCGGGCAGCGGCCTTCATCTCGGCCTCCTCTGGCGAGCCCGCAATCACGGCATCGCGCGCCGGCCGGCCATGGCGGCCATAGGTCCAGCGGCGCAGGCTCGACGCCTCCATCCCGATCAGGAGGCTTGCCAGCAGCGTGACGACGAAGGCCGCCAGCGGCGATAGGCCGAGGGCGCGGCCGGCCAGAGCCAGGGCGACGAGGCCCGCGAGCACCAGCAGGGCTGCCAGCCAGAGCCGGTGGCGCAGGAACCACAGCACCGTGAAGGCGAAGGCGCCCCAGGAGAACCCGTCCCGCACCAGTTCCGCCTGCTCCAGGGCGCGGGTATCACCACGGGCGGCGCCCTCGGGAACGTGGAGCGTATAGGTCCGCATCACTCTTCCTCGACAGCCTCAGAGCGAGCCCTTGGTGGAGGGTACACGGCCCTCCTCGCGCGGATCGATGGCGACGGCCTTGCGCAAGCTTCGGGCCACTCCCTTGAAGAGGCTTTCGGCAATGTGGTGTGCGTTCTCGCCGTAGAGCGTCTCGACATGCAGGGTGAGCCCGGAATTCATCGCGAAGGCCTGGAAGAACTCGCGCACCAGCTCGGTGTCGAACTGGCCGATCTTCTCGACGCGGAAGCTCGTGCGGAACACCAGGAACGGGCGGCCGGAAATGTCGATCGCGACACGGCTCAGTGTCTCGTCCATCGGCAGGTGGATGTCGGCGTAGCGGGCGATGCCGCGCTTGTCGCCCAGAGCCTTGGCCACGGCCTGCCCCAGGGCGATGCCGGTATCCTCCGTGGTGTGGTGCTGATCGACGTGCAGGTCGCCCTCGACCTTGATCGTGACATCGAACAGGCCGTGCCGGGCGAACAGCTCCAGCATATGGTCGAGGAAGCCGACACCGGTCGAGATCTCGGCCTTGCCCGTGCCGTCGAGATCGATCGAAACGGAAACGTCGGTCTCCGCCGTACGGCGGCTGATGCTGGCGCTACGCATCGCGGTGTGAGGCTCGCGGTGACCCTGAACGGTCGGCGGCCCTCGAAAGGCCGGCCGGGCCTGCCTTGTAGTGTGGTTTTGCCCGGCGGGGGAAGGGTTTTGACGGTCGAACCCGTCGATCCGGTCCGGCGATAACGAGTCCGCGTCATCTGCCGGTCATGCGGGGGCGCCACCGTGACCGCTTCCGACGACCTCCCGAGGCTCCGCCATGCTGTCCCGCCGTACCGTCCTTGCCGGCAGCGCCGCTCTCCTCGCGGGCGGTGGCCAGGCTGCGGCGGGCCCGGTCCGTTTCGGCATCATCGCGGATCCGCAATATGCCGAGGCTCCGCCGAACCTGACGCTCGGGCGCTATTACGCCAACAGCCTCGACAAGCTGCGCGCCGCCGTCGCCACCCTGAATGGGGAGGATCTTGGCTTCGTCATCACCCTCGGCGACATCATCGATCGCGATGTGGCCAGCTTCGAGCGCATCCTGCCGATCTACCGTACGCTGCGCCACGAGACGCGCTTCGTCCTCGGCAACCACGATTTCGCGGTGGCGCCGGAGCATCTCGGACGGGTGCCGGCCCTGCTCGGGATGGAGGCCCGCACCTACGACTTCGCCCTCGGCGGCCTTCGCTTCATCGTCCTCGACGGCAACGACGTCTCCCTGTTCGCGCCGCCGCCGGGCGACCCGCGCCGGGCGCTTGCCGAAGACCGTCTCGCGGCGGCGAAGGCGGCCGACCAGCCCAATGCCCAGCGGTGGAACGGCTCGCTCGGCGATTCGCAGGTCGCATGGCTCGAACAGAGGCTTGCGGCGGCGCGGACGGCAGGCGAGCGGGTCGTCGTATTCAATCACTATCCGGTCGCGCCGGAGAACCCCCACAATCTCTGGGATGCGGCGCGGATCACCACCCTCCTCGGGCGCCAGCCGCACGTGATCGCCTATTTCAACGGGCACAACCACGCGGGCAACTACGCCGAGCGCGACGGAATCCACTACGTCAACCTCCACGGCATGGTAGACACGCCGGACAGCTCGGCCTTTGCCGTCGTGGAGATCGCGGGCGACCGTATGGAGATCCGCGGCCACGGCCGTGAGCCGAGCCGTTCCCTCACCCTCAAGGCCGCCTGAGGCGACTCGGCTTCGGCGGACCGGAGCCTGCCTCATGCGCCGTCTCGCCGTTCTGCTTCTGGTGATGGTCGCGGCCTCGCCCGCCCTGGCGGGCTTCCCCTGCGACGAGCTGTGGGGCGAGCGCAACGCCATCTACAAGGATGCCGGCTACTGCTTCCGCACCGAGCGCGCGATCCGCGCCTTCGGGAATGCCGGATGCAAATACGACGATCTCGCCGACGTGCCGCTCTCAGCCCGTCAACGCGCCGACATCGCCGACATCCAGCGCCAGGAGCGCGCCAACGGCTGCGCCCGCTGATTTTTCCGGTGCGCCTTCCTGGCATCAACCAACGAGAGGCCCGGCGGTGACCGGCGCGGGACTGGCCTTTCCAGCGCCCGCGCCAGGCTTCCGCGCCTAGCTCTCGCCGAGCACCCGTCCCGCGACCGCGTCGAGCTTAGCGAGAAGCGCGGGGTCGCGATGGGCCGGGGCGGTCATGATCGCGCCGTCGAGGGCCCGGTGCGAGCCGGCCGGACAATTCTCGCGCTCGGCCGGGAAGTCGCGGGCGACGCGGGCGACGAGCTGAGCCGCCCGGTCGGCATTGGCCCGGGCGACGGCGATCACCGAGGCCACATCCACGCTGTCATGGCTCGGATGCCAGCAATCGTAATCCGTCACCATGGCGATCGTCGCGTAGGTGATCTCGGCTTCGCGGGCGAGCTTGGCCTCGGGCATGTTGGTCATACCGATCACATCGAAATTCGAGGCCTTGTAGTGCTTCGATTCGGCGAGGGTGGAGAATTGCGGCCCCTCCATGCAGACATAGGTGCCGCCCCGATGCACCGCGATGCCCTCGGCCTCCGCCGCGGCGGCGATTCGCCTCTGAAGCAGCGGTCCAACCGGATGCGAGAACGGCACGTGGGCGACGCAGCCATTGCCGAAGAAGGAGGTCGCGCGGCCATAGGTGCGATCCACGAACTGGTCGACGAGCACGAACAGGCCGGGATGCAGCTCGTTGCGGAAGGAGCCGCAGGCCGAAAGCGAGAGGATGTCGGTGACGCCTGCTCGCTTGAGGACGTCGATATTGGCGCGGTAATTGATGCCGGTGGGCGACAGCTTATGGCCGCGCCCATGGCGAGCCAGGAATACCACCTTCGTCGCGCCGATGCGGCCGATGCGCAGCGCGTCGGAAGGCTCACCCCAAGGAGACGTGATCGCCTCCTCGCGGACATCTTCCAGGCCGGGCAGATCATAGACGCCCGAGCCACCGATCACGCCGAGTACCGCTGCCGTCATGCGAGCATCCCTTGTTGTGTGTGCCCGGCGCCTCCTCCCTGGAAGCGGCTCCGGGACGATGGACCTGACGAGTGTTCTTGCACCGTCTCATCCCGAAACCGGCAAGCGCCGTCCGGGAGCGGCCCTCCGGCCTTGAAGCCGCGCCACGCGATTCCCCTTGGGTCACGCGGCGCGTGCGGAGCCGAGATCGGCCATGACGTTTTTGGATTCGCCCGGATCAGCCATCCGGCGACGATAGCCCTTATCGCAGGCTTGCCCCGACACGCAAACGGGCCCGCATGGGGCCCGTTCGTCGGTTCGATCTCGTGAGATCGGTCAGTAGGTCTTGTGCAGCTCCGGCTGAAGGCCGTGAACCTCGCCACCGACCTTCTTCCAGATCTGCTTCTTCACGTAATAGAGCAGGCCGGCGAGCAGGATGAGGAACAGGATTACGCGCAGACCGAGCGCCTTGCGAGCCATCATGTGCGGCTCGGCCGCCCAGGCCATGAAGGCCGACACGTCATGCGAATATTGCTCGATCGTCTCCGGCACCACCGGCTGGCCGGCCTCGTTCTTCGGGTAGGTGATCTGCCCATCGCTGAGGGGCGGTGGCATGGCGATCACGAGGCCCGGATAATATTTGTTGTAATAGCCGCTGTCCGGCATCGTGAAGCCCTTCGGAGCCTCCTCGTAGCCGTTCAGGAGCGCGTGAATGTAATCGACGCCCTGCTCCGAATATCCGGTGAAAGGCAGCGCATCGAGGACGAACCACGGGAAGCCGCGTTCGTAGGTGCGGGCCTTGGCCAGCACCGAGAAGTCCGGCGGCGCCTTGCCGCCATTGGCGGCGGCGGCCGCCTTGTCGTTCGGGAAGGGGGACGGGAAGCGGTCGGCCGGCCGGGCCGGACGCTCGACCTCTTCGCCCGAATCGTTCAGCTCCTTCACCTTGTAGGTCTCGGCCAATGCCTTGACCTGACCGGCGGTGAAGCCCGGCCCCCCCTCCTCCGCGAGGTTGCGGAAGGCGACGAGGCGCATGGAGTGACAGTTGGCGCAGACTTCCTTGTAGACTTGGAAGCCGCGCTGGAGCTGCGCCTGGTCGAAGCGGCCGAACATGCCGGCGAAGCTCCATTTCTCCCGCGGCGGGTTGGTCCCGTGGCCGTCCTCGGCCAGGGCCGAGCCGGCACCGAGGGAGGCCGCGACGAGAGCGGCGGCGGCGAGGCGTGCGATGCGCATCGTTCTTTCTCCCCGACCCCTTAGCCGCGCTTTTCCGGTTCGGCCGCCGCGCCGGCGGGTAGGCCCGCCCCGCTCACCTGCTTGCCCGGTCCGGTGACCGTCTCGAGGATCGAGCCCGGCAGGCGATCCGGTGTCTCGAACAGGCCGACCAGCGGCATGATGATGAGGAAGTGGGCGAAGTAGTAGACCGTGCACAGCCGCGAGGCGAGGACGTAGCCGCCCTCCGGGGGCTTGGCGCCGAGCCAGCCGAGCAGGATGGCGTTGATCAGGAACACCCAGAAGAACACCCGGTAGACCGGACGGTAGTTGCACGAGCGCACCCGCGAGGTGTCGAGCCAGGGCGCGAAGGCCAGGATCAGCACGGCCCCGAACATGAGGACCACGCCGCCGAGCTTGTCCGGCACCGCACGCAGGATCGCGTAGAAGGGCAGGAAGTACCATTCCGGCACGATATGCGCGGGCGTCACCGACGGGTTGGCCGGGACATAGTTGTCGGCATGGCCGAGATAGTTCGGCTGATAGAAGATGAACCACGCGAACAGGATGAAGAACACCACCACCGCGAACACGTCCTTGATGGTCGCGTAGGGGGTGAAGGGCACGGCATCCTTGCTCGATTTGATCGGGATGCCGGCCGGGTTGTTCTGGCCGGTCACGTGCAGGGCCCAGACGTGGAGCACGACGACGCCGGCGATCATCCACGGCAGCAGGAAGTGCAGCGAGAAGAAGCGGTTGATGGTCGGGTTGCCGACCGAGTACCCGCCCCAGAGCAGGCTCTGGATCGTGTCGCCGACCACCGGGATCGCCGCCAGGATGTTGGTGATGACGGTGGCGCCCCAGAAGCTCATCTGGCCCCACGGCAGGGTGTAGCCGAGGAAGGCGGTGGCCATCATCAGCAGGTAGATGATGACGCCCAGCAGGTAGAGCACCTCGCGCGGGGCCTTGTACGACCCGTAATAGAGGTTGCGGAAGATGTGGACATAGACCGCCACGAAGAACATCGACGCGCCGTTGGCGTGCGCGTAGCGCAGCAGCCAGCCGTAATTCACGTCGCGCATGATGTGCTCGACGCTCTCGAACGCGTTGCCCGCGCTCGGATCGTAATGCATCGCCAGCCAGACGCCGGTGATGATCTGGATGCCGAGGAACGCAATCAGGATCGCGCCGAAGGTCCAGAAGTAATTGAGGTTGCGCGGAACCGGGAAGGCGACGAAGGACGAGTGCACCAGCCCGACCAGCGGCAGCCGTGACTCGAACCACTTCGCGAGGCGGCTCTTGGGGACGTAGGTCGAAGTCGCGTGTGCGCTGCTCATCGGATTTGCCCGCTCCGGCTTCTCGTGTCCTGCTTCAGGCGACGGCCTTGCCGCCCTCTTCACCGATCTTCAGCTTGGTATCGGTCTCGAAGGCGTAGGGGGGGATCGGCAGGTTGGTCGGCGCCGGGCCCCGGCGCACGCGGCCGACGGCATCGAACTGCGAGCCGTGGCAGGGGCAGGCCCAACCCTCGTAATTGCCGGAATGGCCGATGGGCACGCAGCCGAGATGGGTGCAGTTGCCGTAGGCGATGAGCCAACGCTCGTGGCCGGCCTTGACGCGGGTGTCGAAGGCGGCTGGATCGATCATCTCGGAGAGGGGCACGGCCTTCATGTCCGTGACTTCCTTCTCCGTGAGCTTGCGCACGAAGATCAGCTTGCCGCGCCAGAACACGTTGACGATCTGGCCGTCCTGGATCGGGGTGAGATCGACGTCCAGCGGCGCACCGGCGGCGACGGTGGCGGCGTCGGGCGCCATGGAGGCCACAAAGGGCCACGCCACGGCGGCGGTACCGACAGCCAGTCCCGCGCCCGTCGCGAGGAACAGGAAATCGCGCTTGGTGCCCTGAGGTCCTTCGTCCGCCAAGGTGCAACCCTCCCGTCGTCAGACTATGCCGAGCCCCTCCGGGCCATCGCCGAGCCCTTCGGCTCGTTCGGACCTTGGAGGCCTTCAAATTCGAATTCTTGCACGAGGTGCAGACACCATCGCGCAGCGGCAATCAATGCGACCGTGGGTCACCGGATTACCGTCGTCTCCCGGGCGGTTCTCTGGCATGCCAGATGCGAACCTGTCTAGACTGCCCAGCTTACGCGTGATGAGTCGTCGAAACGATCCTGGCCGATCGTCACCCGAAAAACGATGGCGCCAAGACGTTCGAGACGTTTCAGCCGCGCGGCCGGCCGCCGCGCCTTGCTTGCACCGTCGAAGACCGGGAGCGTAAACGACAATCCCTGAGGAGTTTACGCGATGACCGACCGCCAGCCTGGCTTCAACACCCTCGCGATCCACGCGGGCGCCACGCCCGACCCGGCCACGGGGGCGCGGGCGACGCCGATCTACCAGACGACGAGCTTCGTCTTCGACGACGTGGATCACGCCGCCTCGCTGTTCGGGCTCCAGGCGTTCGGCAACATCTATACCCGCATCACCAACCCGACCAACGCGGTGCTGGAAGAGCGCATCGCCGCCCTGGAGGGCGGCACCGCAGCGCTCGCCGTGGCCTCCGGTCATGCGGCGGAATTCCTGACCCTGCACGCCCTGATGCAGCCGGGCGACGAGTTCGTGGCGGCCAACAAGCTCTACGGCGGCTCGATCAACCAGTTCAACCATTCCTACAAGAACTTCGGTTGGCAGGTGGTCTGGGCCGATACCGACGATCCGGATTCCTTCGAGCGCGCGATCACGCCGCGCACCAAGGCGATTTTCTGTGAATCCATCGCCAATCCCGGCGGCGTGATCACCGACATCGCCGCCCTGAGCGCCATCGCCAAGCGCCACAAGATTCCGCTCATCGTCGACAACACGATGGCGACGCCGTACCTGATCAAACCCTTCGAGCACGGCGCCGACATCGTCGTGCATTCGGCCACCAAGTTCCTGGGCGGCCACGGCAACTCCATCGGCGGCCTGATCGTCGATGGCGGCAGCTTCCAGTGGCAGGGCGACGAGCGCTATCCGATGCTCTCGCAGCCGCGGCCGGAATATGCAGGCATGGTGCTGGCCGAGACCTTCGGCAATTTCGGCTTCGCCATCGCGGTGCGGGTTCTCAGCCTGCGCGATCTCGGGCCCTCGCTCTCGCCCTTCAACGCCTTCCTGATTCTCAACGGCATCGAGACCCTGCCGCTGCGGATGCAACGCCATTCCGACAACGCACTGACGGTGGCCCGCTTCCTCAAGGACCACCCGGATGTCGCGTGGGTGAGCTATCCCGGCCTGGAGAGCGACCGCTACCACGCCCTGGCGCAGCGCTACACGCCGAAGGGAGCGGGTGCCGTGTTCACCTTCGGCCTCAAGGGCGGCTACGAGGCCGGCGTCAGGCTCGTCTCGAACCTGCAGCTGTTCAGCCATCTCGCCAATATCGGCGACACCCGCTCGCTGGTGATCCATCCCGCCTCGACCACGCACCGCCAGCTCACCGACGAGCAGAAGCGGGCCGCCGGCGCCGGCCCAGAGGTGGTTCGGCTCTCCATCGGCATCGAGGATGCGCAGGACCTGATCGACGATCTCGATGCGGCCTTGCGGGCGTAACGGCCTCATACGCCCTCCGCTGGGCCTATCGGGCAGGCGGAAGGCGTCTTCGCTCAGAGGCTGCGGGCTTGCCGATCCCGCGTCCGGTCTCAGTCCTTGCGGGATAGGGTCATCGCGTCCCGCAGGTCCCGGGCATCGGTGAGCCGCCTCCCCTCCCGGCGCATCCGGGCCAGCAACGCCCGGTCGGGGAAGCCGCGATAGGGCAGCACCGGCACCGAGCGGCCCGGCGGCACCGTGCCCTCGGTTGCGATCTGCCCGAGCACCCGGTCCAAGAGGATGCGGCCCTGCGCGTGCAACCGCACGGCGGCGCGGGTCGCGGTGATGTCGTCCGGCAGGGCAATCGCCTCCTGGGCCAGGATCGCGCCGGCATCGATCGCGGCGGCGAGGCGGTGGACCGTGACGCCGAACTCACCTGTCGCATCCGCCAGGGCATGGATCGTCGGCACCGGGCCGCGATGCAGCGGCAGCAGGCTCGGATGGACGTTGATTCCGCCGAGCGGCGCCCGCGCCAGGGTCGGCTCGGAAAAGATCTGATCGAAATGAAAGGCGACGATCAGGTCGGGCGCGTGAGCCGCGAAAGCCCGCGCCACCTCGGGACCGTTCACATCGTCGACGACGAGCGTCGGGATTCCGAGGCGTCGGCAGAGGACGGCGAGCGGCGTCGCCTCCGGCGCATCGAGACTGCCGGCGAGGCGCTGGCCGAGGGGGGCCAGGGGACGCAGCAGATCGGGCAGGCCGAAATTGACGGCGAGATAGGGCAGGAAGCCCGCGCCCGAGCGAACGAGATGACGCCGGACCTGACCGGTCAGACCGCCGGTCGCGGGACGCTCCGCGTTGGAGAGGCCGACGAAGGCGATCTGCGCCGCGCGGTCGGCCACGAAGCGGCGCACCGCGCGGGCATTCGGCAAGGCTTCCAGCGCGAACAGGGCGAGGCGGGGCGCGGGCATCAGCGGCGCGGCCGGTTGCGGAAGCGGAAACCGTGCAAGCCGGCGCTGCGGATCGATTCGGGCACCAGCAGCGCCCCGCGGGCGATCGCCGCGAGGATCGCCGGGAAGGCGATCACGTCGCGGTCCCGCTCCAAACCACGGGCGATCCGGGCGGCGGCCTCCTCTGCACTGATCTCCAACGGCCGCCAGCCCTTGATGACCCCGCCCATCGGCGTCTTGACGTAGCCCGGCGTCACCACGCTGAGCCGGACCCCCAAGGGCTTGAGCTTCTGGCGCAGGGCGAGGCCGTGGGCGAGGAGCGCCGCCTTGGCTCCGCTATAGGCTGGCGCGTCGGGCAGCGGGGCATAGGCCGCGAGGGAGGAGATCAGCGCGATCTGGCCCCGGCCCCGGCCGCTCATCAGGGTCACGCAGGGCAGCATGACGTTGAGCGCACCGGTGAGATTGATGTCCGCCGTCTCGAAGGCGGTCTCCTCCGTCTCCAAGCCGCCCGAGGGATGGCCGCCATTCACCGCCGCGTTGACGATCACGAGGTCGAGGGGCGTGTATCCGTCAGTCTCGCGGATCCAGGCGCCGATGGCCTCGCGCTCCCGAACATCGATGCTGCGGGTGCGCACATCCGCCCCCCGATCCCGGCAGGTCCGCGCCACCGCTTCGAGCCGCTCCCGGTCGCGACCGGTGAGAACGAGGCGCGTGCCCTCTGCCGCGTAGTGCCGCGCGAGGGCCGCGCCGATGCCGCTGGAGGCGCCGGTGATCAGGATGACGGGCAAGGATTCGGGACGCTTTCGGGAAGGGACGATCCGCCGGGCCGGGCCGGGATGGCCGATGGTTCGCCGTCAATACGCGGGGGAGAGCCGTCCGTCGCGCCCGGCCTGTTCCAGCGCGTCGCGGGCGAAAGCGAGGGCAGCCGGCGGCAGCGTCGCCTCGAGGCGCGAGACGGACCCCGCCACCGCCCGCTCGATCGCCGGGCGGGAGAAGTAGCCGCCATTGATCTGGGTCCGGTGCATGACGACCCGGCTGAAATCGCCCATCAGCTCCATGTCCGGCGGCTGCGGGTCGTTCCAGAACGTGTCGATGCCGCCCTGATGGGTCAGGCCGGGCATGTTGTAGACCGCCGAACCGAAGGCGAGGGTCGGCCGGCCGCGCTCCAGCGCGAGCATCCCGACCGTGGAATTCACGAGCACGACGCCGCGGCTGCCATCGATGAGCTTGGGCAGATCGCCGCCGTCGATGAAGTCGAGGCGGTCGTTGCAGCCGTGCCGCTTGGCCGATTGGCGGGCGCGCTTGCGCCAGTTCAGGATGCCGCTGTCGAGGGGGTGCAGCTTCACCAGGAGCCGCGTCGGCGCCTTCGAATGCTTGGCGAAGGAGGCGATCACCCGGTCCATGAAGCCCTCGACGCCGAGGAAGGGCGAGTGGACGCGGATCTGGTAATCGCTGTCGAGTTGCAGCGGCAGCAGGAAATAGTCGGCGTTGATCGCCTCGTAGATCTCATTGACCCGGGCCGCCTCGCGGCGGGTCCGGCTGCGGCGCAGGAACTTCTTGATCCAGCCGCCGTACTCCGCCGCGATGTGATTCGGCCGGTGGCTGCGAAAGCCGGGATAGAGATACGGGAAACCGATATTGGCGATGTTGAAACCGATATCCCACAGGCTGCGTCGGGCCATGTCCCCGGTGAGCGGCATCGCCCGGCCGGGTTGGGGCAGCTTGCGGGCCAGGGCTCGGATGTCCTCCGCGCGCTTCGGCAGGGTGGAATTGCCGTTCACGCCGCCCATCTCGCAGGTGATCCAGTAGGGCCGGACATAGCCCTCCTCGAACACGTGGATGCGCACACCCATGGGCTTGGCGACGAGGATCGCCGCCTGATGATAGGGCCGGCAATCGCCGAACAACACGATATCGGTGACGGCGTGCTCGCGGATGTAGGATTCGAGATAGGCGTCCCAGCCGTCGCGGCTGCCGCGATAGTGATCGGCGGGCAGGCGCCAGAACAGCCAGTCGCCCGCGGAGAAGTTGATGCGGCGGACCCCATGGCCGCGCTCACGCAGGGCCGCACCGAGAACCGAGAAGAACGGGGAGGCGATCCCCTGCAGGAACAGGAATGTGGCGGCGTGGCTGCCTATGGCATCGACACGAGGCTGCGACATTCCCAGGTGCTCAATCCCTGCTCACGAAGCAATTCGAGTCATGGCGTTCGGCTTGACGGTCTCACGATGGGCCGCAGCGGACAACCACTGCGCGAGCCAGCCAACAAGATCCACTCAAGCCGTTGCCGATTCGTCACGGTTTCCCATCGGGGTTTTCACCTGCGACGATCGGTCGAGGCAGCTTTCGCGCCGGATTGCGGCTCAGGTGTGTCAGCGCCCCTCGTTGTCCCTCAAAAAATAATCCGCAAGGTCCGGGACACGTCACACCGCCGTCCATGAAGATATGGCTCATGCCACTGTCGCGCTGTGCCGCGGCGGAGGCATGGGCTATGGAGCGGTCCTCACCATGATCGACCTGCGCCACATCGAGCTGCCGGGACATCCCGGGCTGCCCCGCTCCTTCCTGCCGCTCGGCGGGACGGTGCGGCACCTGCGTGCCCAGATCGAGGCGGCCTCGGGGGCGGCGCTGAGCTTTCGGACCTTCGGCCCCCCTGCGCTGTGGTCGCCCGCAGCGACGGAGGACGGCCGGCCGGCTCTGCGGGTGATGCCGGGGCCGCTGCTGAGCCCGTACGATACACCCGAGACCGGCCTGTCGAGCCTGCTTCTGACCTATGCCGGCCGGCCGGTCGGCGGCGAAGCGGCCTTGCCGGATCTCGCCGACCTGCTGCGGGCACGCCGTCTCTCGGGCCTCAACCGCTTCCCCCGGCCGGAACGCTCCCCTCATGCGGAGGCCTTCGCCGGGCATCCGCGGCCGGCGCTGGCCCTGATCGATCCGCGGCTTCGGACTTCCGCCGGCGCGACGCGCGCCTTCCTGACCCGTCTCCTGGCCGAGGATCCCGCCGGTCGCTTCATCGCCGCCGGCCCGGACGGCTGCCCCCAGGAGGCGGCCCCGGCCGATCCGCGCCTCGCCGTCATCACCGCGCCGACCGATCCGTGGCCGCTGTTTCCGCTGGCCTCGCGCCTCTGGGTGGCACGCTGGGAGGCGGGCTGCGAGGCGGAACTCGCCGGTTTCGAGACCCATTGCCCGGACCCGGCCGCCGGGCCGCGGCCGGAGGGCCTGGAAGCGTTCCTCGCCAGGCGCTACGGCGCGGGCGTTCACGGCTTCGACCCCTGGACCCGCCGGCCGATCCCGCTGGCGGCGGCGGCCGAGCGGGTGGCGTGGCTGCGCGACCGCTTCCTCGGCCATGAGACCCGCATCGTCCTCGTCGGCATCTCCGGCTGGAAACGGGCGGCGCTCGATGTTTTTGCCACGGGACCGGAGGGGGCGCCGCTCCACGCCATGACGGCGGAGGAGGCGGTGAGCCTCGCCCGCAGCCATGACGGCCGGGTCCAGGCCTGGGCGACCCGCTGCCCGGAACAGCTCCCGCGCCTGTGCGCCGAGGCCGATATTCCCTTCGCGCGGATCGAGGACGGCTTCCTGCGCTCGGTGGGATTGGGCGCCAGCCTCGAGCCGGGAGCCTCCATCGTCGTGGACGACCTCGGCATCTACTACGATCCCCGAGTGGAGAGCCGCCTCGCCCGCATCTTGCGCGAGACCGACTTCCCGCCGGGACTGACCGCCCGCGCCGCCGCCCTGCGGGAGTCGATCGTGGCGCGCCGCCTGAGCAAGTACAACGTCGGCCTTGCCGGGATCGGCGAGGATTGGCCGACGGACCGGCGGATCGTGCTGGTGCCGGGCCAGGTCGAGGACGATGCCTCGGTGCTCACCGGCTCGCCGCAGGTGCGGGGCAATCTCGCGCTCCTGCGGACCGCCCGGGCGCGCAACCCCGACGCCTTCCTGCTCTACAAGCCGCACCCGGACGTGGAGGCGGGCTTCAGACCGGGTACGATCCCGGAGGACGAGGTGCGGGCGCTGGCCGACAGAGTGGTCGGCGGCTTATCCATCGTCGACCTGCTCGACCGCTGCCATCACGTCGAGACCATGACTTCGCTCGCCGGCTTCGAGGCACTGATCCGGGGCCTGACCGTCGCCGTTCACGGCCGCCCGTTCTATGCCGGCTGGGGCCTGACCGAGGATCTCGCCCCCGGCGCCGACCGGGGCCGGAGCCTCAGCCTCGACGAATTGGTGGCGGGCGCGCTGATCCTCTACCCGCTCTATCTCGATCCGGTGGCGATGAAGCCGTGCGAGCCCGAGCAACTGCTCGACCGGCTGAGCGAGGCCCGCGCCGCCGCGCCACCCTCGCGGCTCGCCCTGGGCGCCGCCCGCCACGCCACCATGCGGCTGCGCTACGCCCTGATCAATCCGATCCTGCGCCGCTTGCGCGCCCGCCGCGGCGTGCGCAGCGGCTCGGAACGCTGAGGCCGCATGAGCCCGGCGACCTTTCTCGTTCCCTTGGGCATGGCGCTTGCCGGCTCCCTCGTCATCGAGGCGGCGGCCTCGCGCCGCCCGAGCCTTCGCCCCGGCGATCTCGCGATCCGGGCCGCAGGCTACACGCTGATCACGCTGTTCTGGTTTCAGTTCTCCTGGCGCCCCTGGCTCGCGGCCACCTCCTGCCTGCTGACGCTGGCGGTGCTCGCCGTGGTAGACCGGCTGAAGCGGAAGGTGATCGGCGAGCCGGTGGTCTTCAGCGACCTCGCGCTGCTGGCGCAGGTGCCGCGCCATCCGCAGCTCTACTACACCCTGCCCCTCACCGATCTGCGGATCGCCGGTCCGCTGTTCCTCGGCCTCTCGGCGATCGTGGCGTGGTACGTTCTGGAGCCGGCGGCCCTGCCGGAAGCGTCGGCTCCGCGCCTCCTCGCGATCCTCGGCCTTCCGGCGGCGCTGGCGGGCCTCGTCTTCGCGGCCCTGACCCCGCCTGCCGAACGATGGCTGCGCCGTGTCTTCCCACGCCCGGATCTCGCGGAGGACGTGGCGCGGTACGGCCTCGTGGCGACCATGATGGGTTATGCCCTGCGCCGCCTCGGCGAGAGCCGGACGAGGCCAGTGGCTCCCACGCCGCCGGTCGGGGCGCCGGCCGGCCCCGCCGACGAGGTGGTGGTCGTCGTCCAGCTCGAATCCTTCCTCGACCCCGCCCGGATCGGCGGACCGGATCTGCCGCTGATGGCGCGCATCCGGGCGCAAGCGGCGCAATATGGCCGCCTCGCGGTGCCGGCCCACGGCGCCTACACCATGCGCTCGGAACACGCCGTGCTGACCGGCTGCGAACCGGAAACGCTCGGCTTCGGCCGGTTCGACCCCTACCTCGCCCGCAAGGGTGACGAGCCGACGAGCCTCGCCCGGCTCGCCCGCGCCGCCGGGTTCAGGACGATCTTCGTGCATCCCTTCGACCGCGATTTCTTCGATCGGGCGCGGGTGTTCGCCCGGCTCGGCTTCGACCGCCTCGTGATGGAAGAGGATTTCGCGCGGAGCCCCCGGGTCGGCCCCTATGTCGGCGATGTCGCCGTGGCGGAGCGCATCCTGGCGGAGGTGGCGGAGGGCAGCGGCCGTACCTTCCTGTTCAGCGTCACCATGGAGAACCACGGTCCCTGGAAGGCCGGGCGGCTTACCGGGATCGATACGCCGCTGGCGCAATATGTCCATCACGTCGCCAATACCGGCCGGGCCGTCGAATTGCTGATCGACGGCCTCGCCCACCGACGGGCGACGCTCTGCGTGTTCGGCGACCACGCGCCGTCGCTGCCGGGCCTGCGCTCCCCGGCGGAAGGACCGCTCGCGACCGATTACGCCCTGTTCCGCTTCGGACGGAACGCGGCGCCCTCCCCGGCCCGGATCGATCTCACCGCGGCCCGGCTCGGCTGTGTCCTGCGGGACGCCCTGTCGGGCAAAACCGAGGGATTAAGGGGATAAGCGTGGCTGTGCCACGGTGGTGACGCATTGCTGCGTGAGCGCTCGCGGGCCGTCGGCGCCTCTCGTGCGCGTCGTCCGAAGAGTCAGGCATGGGCAAGCGTTAAATGGATCGCAGTGATCGCGCGGCTATCGAGGAGGGGGCGGACGTGATGGGACGATCCGTCGTGACCCTGAGGGAGAAGCCCGTGAGACGTGCCGCTGCGCTCGCGATCGTCGGCGCCGCGATGGCCGTTTCCGGCTGCTCGATCCTGCCGGC